>CAZDDB010000177.1:0-8019 GCA_964504105.1 uncultured Acidobacteriota bacterium | reverse complement strand
GTAGGGTATAAAAATTCCGAAAGCCGCGAAGTAAATAAAATAAAACAGGGAATTGGTCATGATCGATGTTTTCGAGAAATCACCGGAAGAACCGGTTTTTTACAATTTCCAGCAAAAGCCTGAGCTCTGCCGGCGCCAGCCCTTCCAACCGCGTGAGAAGAGTCGGAAGCGTAAATACAAGTAACGCTAACGCAGCCAGTGCGGCAGTTACCAGCACTCGCCCCGCAAGACGAAGGAATCTTGCCAGCGGTGATAGGATTTCTTGCGGCATCCGGGAATGTTAACCCAGATTGTTTTTCATTCGCAACGACCTCTCACAGCGGCTGTCCGGCCAATGCAAAAAGCGCTTTTGCAACCGTGAAATAGATGATAATTCCGCAGACATCCACCAGTGTTGCGATAAATGGTGAGGAGCTTACAGCAGGATCGAGTCCGATCCGTTTCAGACCCAGAGGCAGCACTGCACCGACGACGGTCCCGACTAGAACCACACCGAGAAGCGACAACCCGACAACCATCGATATGGTGATGTCTGAATACCACATCATGGCGCGGCCAAAACCGATCACGCCGAGCACAAGACCCAGCATCAAACCGGTTGCGAGCTCACGGAAAAACACCGGAATTACTTTGGATGGCTGAATATCTCCCATCGCGAGTCCCCGCGTGATGATCGTGGAGGATTGCGAACCGGAATTTCCTCCCGAGCTGATAATCAATGGGATAAAAAATACCAGCTTAAACGCATGTGCTAAAACGGAGTCGTAATACCGAAGCGCGTTTCCGGTAAAAAATTCGGAGACAAATAGAAGCACAAGCCACATTGCGCGTTTCCGAATAATGGTCCAGAAGCCGGTTTGAAAATAAGGATATTCAAATGGCTCAACCGCGCCCAACCGCTGGACATCTTCCGTCTGTTCTTCCATCAAGACATCAATAACGTCATCCACCGTGACCACGCCCAGCATCTTTCCATCGGTTGTCACTACGGGGATCGAAAGCAGATCATATTTGGAAATCAGCCGCGCAACCTGCTCCTGATCTGTTTCCGGCTCTACAGAAATCACCTGGTCTTTCATGATCTCGTTGAGTGCGCGGTTCTCATCGGCGAGCAGAAGCTCGCGCAACGAAAGGACGCCGCGGACAACATGGCCCTCCCGAATATATACATGCCAGTATCCTTCGCGCGTGGGAAGTCCCACCTTGACCGCCTGGATGGCGTCGCGGACCGTATTCTTGGGACTGAGCGAAATATACTCGGTGGTCATGATGCGGCCGGCGGTGTTTTCCGGGTATTGAAGGATCTGAAGGGCTTCCTCCTGATTGGCGGGTGTCAGCCGTTTCAGCAGGTTTTCCCGCAACTCTTCGGGCAACTGCGCAATCAGCTCTGCTTGCTCATCGGGCTCCATCGCATCGAGCAGTTTTGCCGCGGTAGCAAAATCCATCAGCGGGATGACTTCTACACGCACGGGCTCCGCGGTGTATTCAAAAAAATCAGCCGCTTGCTCAATCGGAAAAACATCCAGAAACCGCGGGATCATCTCCACGGGAAGATTGTTGATGATCTCTCCAACATCCGCCGGATGAAGCTCACTCAGCGCTTCGGGAATTTCCCTCGGATCTTCCTGCAACATCTCGATGATTTCGGGAAGCAGGAACCGCCATGTATCTACTCGTTCCATCGTTTCCATAATTCCACCTCAGTCCAGAATTACAGCTTACCACCCGAAAGCACATGTGCAAGACAGCAGACATGATAAGATGATGTTTGTTGACTGAACGCTTCCCCCACATAGTTTGCAGAATTGCTCTGTTGTTTCTTCTTTTCTTTTCGGTCTCGGCAAGTACGCCTTCCTTGCGTGATCAAGTTCGAAAATACCGCGAGAATCACGAGCTGGGGATCTTGCGTGAATTTGCGGATTTGCTTTCGATTCCAAATGTTGCTTCTGATACCGAGAACATCCAGAAAAACGCGGACCATATTCGCAAGATCATGGAACAACGGGGGATCCAGACAAGGCTTCTGGAAGACGACAACGCTCCACCGGTGGTGTATGGCGAATTGAAAATCGAACACGCAAAGCGCACATTGGGAATCTATGTGCATTATGACGGTCAGCCGGTCGATGCGACACAGTGGACAGGTGGGCCCTGGACGCCTGTCCTCCGCGATGGTCCTGTAGAGCAGGGGGGAAAAGAGATTGCGATTTCCGGCATTTTGCCGCCATTGAATCCGGAATGGCGAATCTACGCGCGTTCTGCCGGTGACGACAAGGCGCCGATCGCCGGAATTCTGGCGGCAATCGATGCCCTGAAGGTCGCGAAGATTCCAATCTCCGTAAACCTGAAGTTCTTATTCGAAGGGGAAGAAGAGGCGGGGTCACCGCATCTGGGCGACTTCATGCGAAAAAATGCAGATCTGCTTCGGACGGATGTCTGGTTGTTTTGCGATGGTCCCGTTCATCAGTCGCGCCGTATGCAAGTGTTTTTCGGCGTTCGCGGTGTTACAGGATTAGAAATGACCGTTTATGGTCCTGTGCGCGCGCTCCACAGCGGTCATTACGGCAACTGGGCTCCAAACCCGGTTTCCTTGCTTGCGAATCTTCTAGCGAGCATGCGAGACACCGATGGAAAAATCAAGATTGCCGGCTTTTATGATCGCGTGCGTCCGTTAACTGCTTCTGAGCAAAAGGCGTTGGCGGAGGTTCCGGATGCGGACAAGGAGTTGAAGGATTCATTCGGTCTGTCCCGGACGGAATCAGAAGGAAAGCGGTTGGTGGAAGCCATTACAATGTTGCCGGCGATGAACTTTCGTGGAATACAAAGCGGACAGGTGGGTGATCTGGCGGCGAATGCGATCCCTACGGAGGCGAAGGCTTCGATCGATTTCCGACTTGTTCCCGATCTGAATCCGGCCGATGTGCAGACGCTTGTTGAAAGCCATATTCGCGAACAGGGATTCACCATTGTGCATGAAACTCCGGATCTTGAAACTCGAAAAAGCCATCCAAAGATTGTGAATCTCAAGTGGCAGCCCGGTTATCCGGCGTCCCGTATTTCGATGGATCTTCCTGCGGCTCAGGAAATCGTTCGCAGCATTGAGCGCACGATCGGATCTCCCATTATCAAGTTGCCGAGTTTGGGCGGGAGCGCTCCGCTCTATCTATTTCAAGAGATCCTGAATACACCGGTGATCGGTGTGCCCATCGCAAATCACGATGACAATCAGCACGCTGCGAATGAGAATCTGCGACTGCAAAATCTATGGGATGCGATTGAGATCTACGCCGGGTTATTCGCGGAAATTGGCAAGTAAACTCGTGCGCTGTAACACAAGATTCTATTCCTGCTACCTGTCGATCAAGAAACCACCGGGCCAACCGCGCTGGGAGTTCATTCCGTTCTGCAATCGTTCTCTGTAAGTATCATTACCGGATTCGTCTAACAGCATCGCAAAACTGCCACAACATTTTTCCGCCGGCTGGTATTTACTGTGAGCCTCCCCTAGGCCAAGACCCTTGCCCTGATACGTGTCGTCACCCTTCCGGTCATAAAGGATTGCCAGCGCATCATTGTGCGCCTCAGCCACTCCGCTTCCGGTGGAGATGTATCGATCGTTTCCGTTGAAATCGCAAAGCGCAGCGACGGCGATGTCCCAACCGTACGCGATCGCTGCCCAGTCACCACGATAGGTGTCGTTTCCACGATCATCCAGAACAAAACCTGCGGCAAAGTGACATGCGTAACCGATCCCCCAGCGAAGAAACCGGAGCTCAGTTCGCGGAGAGCCGTCAAAATTCTCTCTGGTTGCGCCCAATCGCAGATCATCCCCTTCAAAATCGCGAGCAAAACCTGCACCGAACCAATAGCCCCCACCGTGACTGAAGTAATCCGCTTCGTAAGTATCATTACCGCCGCCATCCAGTAAAACACCGATCCCGCCACCGGCCACCCCATGCATTCCAGCCCCCACACCTTGTGAGAAGCCTGCGTAGCCGGGCGAATCATTGTACGGATCAGAATACTTGCCGCCGGCAAAGTAGCGATCGCTTCCTTCCATGTCCGCAAGCAACCCAAAGCCAAGTGGTCCACCAACTCCCTGGGCCAGGAGAGCCCCACGATAGCGATCGTTTCCGCCTCGGTCGATCAGGATGCCACAGCCGGCAGTCGCCTGTCCCTGCACCCGGCGATCACCACGATAAGTGTCCTGTCCGGCCTCATCAATCAACATACCAACCCCGGCGAGTGCTGAACCTTGAGCAACATCGCCTTCTGTATAAGTGGCGTTTCCCGCTCGAACCACCAGCCGGGAAGCACCCATGATTGCGCCGCCTTGAATGCCCGGCTTTTCACCGCGATACACGTCATTACCGGCAAGATCCAGAATCACCAGCACAGGACGCTCCGTTGTAGTTGTGCCTTCGATGTAAACGTCATCCCCGCCAATATCGACAAGGGCGTACACTCGTGTCAGTTCATCCAACCGGTATTCGTTGTTTCCCGGTCCACCGATTACGATCGTGCCATCCGGAGTCTCCATTCGTTGTAAAATTTTCCCCTGAATCCCTGATTCATCACTTGATTCTGACCCGCGGCTTTTTGCGAGACGGTCAAGTAGCTTCGGATCCGTTAGCACAGACAGCTCAAGCGCAGCAAGAAGCAACTGCCGGCGATCGACCCGCTCTATCAAATCGGCGATGCGCAGCCCGCCAGCCTTATCCGCAAAACGATGCCCTTTCGTGACTTCACCCGTAGTTTGCACATACAGATCTTGTCTTAATTCGTCTGCCTCTAACGCCAGCAACGGATGGAAAGATTCCTGCATGGCTTGCCGTGCGGCATGTGTTCTGCGAATAATGATTTGAAGCGGATCAGTTTCCTCAGCTTCATCGCTGTCCTTCGCAGTTGGTGAGGCTGCGATGGGTTCATTCGCATCCAGCCTGTCAGCAGCTTGCTCCAGAACCGCCGATAGATCCCTGCGATGAGCCGCATCATATAATTCGCGAGTGAACCGTTCTGCCTGGCCCACAGAGTGAACGGGATCACCGACAAGTTGGGTCACCCATTGCAAACGACAAATGCCGTCATCCTGTGGGCTTTGTTTCTGTAACTTCTGGGCCATATAACGGTGATATCGATCAAATTCTCCTTGTATCCCGCGATACCGTAAAGCTACATTGAACTCTCGTTCCAATCGCGCCACCGACTCTGCGGGCGTTCTATCAGAACACGAAAAGCAGACCATGATCACGATCAGAAGTGAACCGAAAAACAAAGTTCGCGGAATTTTGTTCGAATCCATTTCAATCTTTCTTAATTATAGATTTCTCGCACAAAACTTTGTAAGCAGACTTCCAACTTGCAAAATTCTGAAAGTGCAGTAGCAGCCATTCGTTTTGTAACGCCGGCGTCTCGCCGGCAGAGCTTGACGACGACACAATGCTTTGGCCGGCGGGACGCCGGCGCTACAAACCGTTTCCGGAAATGAAACACTTCATAACCATGTGTTACAGTGCACTAGATGCTTCTTTTTCTCGTTGTAATCCTATTGTTGGCGGGGTCGACACTGAGTCAAACAGGTATTGAGTTCCAGGACATCACAAAAGATTCAGGCCTGCAGACGCCGCTCCGGGGGATGATGGGGCATGCCGCCGCCTGGGGGGATTTCGATAAAGATGGGCGCCCCGATCTTTTCGTCGGTGGATTTTGCGACAGACCCGATTCCGAGTATCTGCCGGCCGGTGGACCTGTTGCTGCAAAGCTCTTTCACAACCTTGGAAACGAAAAATGGGAAGTCCTCAAAAACTCGCCGGTCGAGTTTTGCGGCAGAACCACCGCGGCAGTTTTTGCTGATCTAGACAATGACAGTTTTCCGGAATTGTACGCTGCCAACAATTCAAAAGGCGTTTCAAAGATACAGGAGGACCCGCAGAAAACAGCCCAGACCATGACCAGCAAGCT
This sequence comes from uncultured Acidobacteriota bacterium, assembly GCA_964504105.1. Classification (GTDB taxonomy): domain Bacteria; phylum Acidobacteriota; class HRBIN11; order JAKEFK01; family JAKEFK01; genus CAZDDB01. The sequence goes on along the minus strand of CAZDDB010000177.1, from coordinate 2,058 downwards.
GTTCAAGAACGCGAGAGGCAGCCTCGTTGATATTTCAAAGGAGAGCGGAGCTTCTCCGGAAGACATCTTGACCGCAAGAGCCGTCGGCGTCTTGGATTACAACAAAGACGGTCTTCTCGATCTCCTGGTTGTGGAAGACAAGTTTAAGAAGAAGGGGAATCCACATTCTGTCTTGTTGAAAAATAAAGGAAACCTGAAATTTCAGAATGTCAACGCCGAAGCCGGAATCCCGGATGACATCTATGGGTTCGGCCTGGCGATTGCGGATCTGAACAATGATGACAGACCTGATTTCTTTGTGCCTCACGGCAACCGACTCTTTCTCAGCCGGCCGGGAAATAAATATCGTGAAGCGACGGAATTGCAGAAGGTATTCGGATGGGATCCGCTTGATAATGAAGATTGGCCCAGCGGCGCCGCCTTCGGAGATCTGAATCTGGATGGAAACCTGGACCTGGTTGTGTCTGTTCATCATGACCCGGCGAGAAACAAAGTTTATCTGAATCACGGACTCAAGAATGGTCTGCCGGTCTTTGAAGATGCGACGGAAAAAGCCGGCCTCGCACAAAGCGTTCCTGCAAAAACTCCGCACGTAGAAATCCAGGATTTTGACAATGACGGCCTTCCTGACATCTACACCACGGCCGCCTGGAAAGAGGGCGATCAAGTGATTCCGTTGATCTATCGCAATGAAGGGATCCGGAAAGACGGCTATCCGCGCTTTGCTCCTATTCGCGCGATCAAACCAGGTATGGTCTACTTTCCGGCGGGGCCGACAGCAGATTTTAACAGTGACGGAAAACTGGATATCTTTCTGGTGAGCTGGTTTCCTTCCGAGTCATCCCGTCTTCTAAAGAATCAAACGAAAAGCGGCAACTGGCTTCAGGTTCAGGCGCCGATCGGCTCCAGGATCAGAATAACGTCCGGCGCAAAGTTGCTTGGGTATCAGCAACTATATATCGGTTTTGGATTCGCCAGCGGGCAGCTTCCTATCTGCCACTTTGGTCTTGGCAGTTTCAAATCGGTGGATCTGGAAGTAGAATTTCCGAGCGGCACCATCAAGAAATCAAAAAGCGTTACAATAAACCGAAGCATCGAATTCAAGGAATAACAAATGTCTCGAACGCTCGTTCTTCTCCTTCTGCTTGTATTGGCTTTGTCGGTCTGCGCACAAAACAACAAAATCATCCTCGATTCAAGCGATTTGCTGAAAGTGCCCGAAGAAGTCAAGGGTGAATTCAAGGTTGCAGCGAATCCTCCAAAAATCGAAGTAATTCTGTTTTCCGGCCTTCCACAAGAAGCCAAGGATACTCTTTGGTCCAGCTGGGGAAACGGATGTTTCGCTTCCAATGGGAAATATTATTTGGCGATAGGCGACCATCGCGGCTACGATGCGAACAGTTATGTGTACGAATACGATCCGGTAGCTGGTTCACTGAAAAAGATTGTAGATGTGGCGGACTCCATTGGTCAGAAAAAAGGGGAGTACGGACACGGAAAGATTCATGCGCAGATTCACGAATATAAAGGATCGCTTTACTTCGCCACCTACTGGGGAAAAGTAAAAGAAGTCCCCGAAGCGGTCAAGAAAGGCTACAAAGGTTCGCTGCTTCTGCGATATGACTTGAAAACACAAAAAGTGGAAACCCTTGGCCCTATCGCTCCGGGGGAAGGGCTGCCCGCTTCCTGTTTCGATCCGAACCGCGGGTTGCTTTACTTCTACGCCGTTGAAAAAGGAGAAGTCCTTGTGTACGACTTGAACAAACGAGTAGTGAAGTTCAAAGGCGGAGCGGAACTTACTGCAGAGCATCGATGCTTCCTGTTGGCGAAAGACGGCAAGGTCTGGTTTGCAGATGAGAAAGGCAAGCTTTCTTTCTACGATCCCGATAAAAACTCGATCTCCGGGACTTCGCTTGTCCTTCCAGGCGAGAAAAACACATTGCGCGCTTCGGCCCGGCCGGCATCCGACGGCAAAATCCTTGGAATGACAAAAGCGGGCAGACTCTTTGAATTGAATCCCGCAAAACAAACCGTGAAAGATCTTGGCCCCAACTTTCT
>CAZDDB010000176.1:0-8182 GCA_964504105.1 uncultured Acidobacteriota bacterium | reverse complement strand
AAATCGTCAACCGTCAGACGCACTCCCATGCCGCGAATCTGCTCCATCATTGGAATTGCCTTTTCCAAATCTCGTAGAATAATGACTTCACTGATCTCAAACTCTATGGCATCGGGTTTCGTATTCAGCTCGCGAAGAATTGCCGAGACCCTGTCCGGATCCATTTGCCAGAACAACTGCGAGGATAAATTGATGGATAGACAGAGCGAGCCGAATCCTTCCTTTTCCCACAGATTCTTTTCCATGCAGGCGGTGCGCAATACCCATTCATCCAGACGTCCAGACATCCCTGTCTTTTCGGAAAGTCCCAGGAAGTCCACTGGAAGAATCAAGCGTCCATCCGGTTTTTTCCAACGGATCAACGCTTCTACTCCTTTCAGTTCTCCGGCATCCATCCCAACGATTGGCTGGTAATGCAAAAGGAGCTCTTGTCTGGATACTGCTTCCTGAAGTTGTTTTTTGAAAAGGAACTGCGCGCGGATTCGTTCGTTGATTTCCGGTGAGCTAAATCGATAGGAATTCCCGGTCCCCGATCCGGATTGTCCAAAAGCTCCTTCTGCTTTCGAGATCAAAGTCTCCGCATCGAGTCCGTCAGTGGGAAAGATGCTGACTCCAATGTTTCCTGTAATCGCATATTCCTTGCCTTCCACGCTGAGCGGACCACTTACTGTGGCCAACATTTTTTGCGCAATGGTCGTCATATCCTCCGGCTCATGCAAGCCGGAAACCGACCATAGAAAGCGTCCCTCGCCAAACCGGACCACGGCATCACCCTCACGCATGATCGGAAGCAAGCGGCCGGCCACCTGTTTTATGATCGCATCTGCGCCGGCCGGCGAGACACTGTCTCTCATTTCACGAAACCGGTTGATCTCAAACAGCATTACAGCAACAAGCTCCTTTCTTCTGCGTGCATGGGCCAGCTCACGGGACAACAGAAAGGGGAATAGACGGCTGTTTGGCAGCTTTGTCAATTCGTCCCAGATGGCCTCCGATTTGGCTCCGGCGTTCGCCTCCCGAATCTGCAGTGCGGTTGCCACTTCGACTTCTCTAATTCTTGACAGAGCTCGTTCATGCGCCTCTTTGATCTCGGTTTCAGCCTTTACCTGAACTTCCTGGATCTTGAATTCCAGTGCACCATCAGTCTCCCCCCGTTCCTGAGCAAAGTGCGTTTCACAGAAGGCGCCTAGAAGAGTCGCCGTGCTTCGGAGCCATCGCGTCAAGTTTTCGTCCACCTGCACGGTCTCCGAATGAAGCAAGCTCAGGGTGCCGCTGCAGCGGCCGTTTCCGGTTGCTAGCGGAAGGCAGGACAGCCACGTGAATTCTTTGGACTTCCAGAAATCTGCGTAACGCCCGGTGTGCGAAGACAAATCTTCCACGAGTACGTGAATTCTTGATCGGACAGCCTCGCCTGAAAGGGCATCCGCCACAGGAATGCGAAAACCGTCATCGGAAGAAGAGCCGGTGCCGCTGAAGGCTTTCAGGATTACGGAATCGCTGGATTCATCGAAGAGTTCGATTGCGACCCCGGGAAATGTTGTCGCTGAACGAATTTCTTCTGTTGCCGCCCGCAGAATTCTATCAAAGGATTGCTCGCCGCCGATTTGCTCCAGGATATTCCGAAAGGAAGCGGCCTGCTGCGTATTCGTGATTTTGAGCGTGATCCCTTTCTTTTTTGCCGCAGTGCGTTTCGCCATGAGGATGAAAGATTCTCCCGAAAAACAATAGATTCGCTATTATACGCTGTTCTGGAGAGTGACCCACGGACCCTTAGACTGTTACGTCGGAGCGTTTTTGGTCGAGTTGTTCGCGCCAGTATTGCTTTCCTGTTTCGGGAAGCGTATCGACCGGATCGTAGTATTCGTACATATGAGAAAGTGCTTCCGGATCGTCCTGATCTACCACGGTACGGTAATTCTTGGTCCAGTAACTAATTCCCAGCTCACGGTTGTATTTCTTTGTCTGCTGCACCCAACGTTTTCCGACATAAGGCACATCACACACAATTCGCGGCGTGGCAAAACCAGGCAGGTAGCCCATGATTTCGTGCTGCAGCTGTTGCGCTTCGTGAAGGGCGATTCTCCAATGCTCCGAGTTGGGAATCATGTCACACATGTAGAAGTAATAAGGCATGATGTGTGCCTGATCCAGCAAGGTGAAGCAGAGATCCAGCAGTGTTTCTGCCGAATTATTCACCCCGCGAAGAATTACACCCTGATTTCGCACGTCCCGGAATCCCATCTCCAATAGTTTCCGGACCGCTTCTGCGACAAGGGGTGTCAGGGAATTCGCATGATTGACGTGCGTATGCACAGCAATATCGACGTTCCGTTCCCACGCTTTCTTTGCGATCCGGTCCAGCGCCCCGAGAACGTCATCCTGCAGGAAATGCTGCGGAAGTCCCATGAGTCCTTTGGTTGCCAGCCGGATGTCTTTAATATTCGGGATGTCCAGCAGGGAGCTGACAAATTTCTCCAGAACTGCAATTGGAACATTTGCGATATCGCCGCCCGAAACCACCACATCCCGAACCGAAGTGTTTGCGCGCAGATATTCGAGCATTGCATCGTAACGGTCTTTTTGCGACAGAGCAAACTTGTGCTTTTCCACTTGCGGGACGCTATTTCCAACCAGATCCATTCGGGTGCAATGACCGCAATACTGAGGACACGTACTGAGCAGCTCTGCAAGTACTTTTGTGGGATAGCGATGCGTAAGTCCTTCCACTACCCACATATCACTTTCGTGCAGGGAATCTCGAGTTGCCCTGGGATGGCTAGGCCAATCCGTTCGCCGATCATCAAAAGCAGGGAGCATATAGCGACGAACCGGATCGTTCCAGAGATCCTTTTCATTCATTGTATTGAGCATCTGGGGAGGAACCAGTAGCGACATCGTTGCTCGCTCGCGTTGATCTTGCTCAATCGCTTTCATCAGCGAATCAGAGACGAAATCACCCAAAGCGATCTTCAGCTCACGAAGATTTTTTGCAGTATGTTTTCTTTGCCAGACGGCGCTACGCCATTCTGCGGGAGTTACACTCCTGTACCCCGGCAGACGTTGCCAGTCGGGTTCACGGAACTCGCGGACCAGCGGATAGCGGTAGGGCTGGGCAAACTTCCGGTCGATGCTTTGTTGATTGTCTCCAGTGCTCATGCGGCTCCCAGAATGAGCATTCAGTATAGCATTGCCACCAGATGAAAGACAATCTCGCTGGCGTCGTCGCGTCGTCGGGTCATTGCGTCATTGCCTCATCGTGTCACCTTGAAAGTTGTTTCCATCTATCGTAAGGTAGGAAAGTCTGTAACCATGAAGGACCAATATTACCGGCTGTTTGGATGGGGATGCCTCGTTTTGTCCATCGTGGTTGCAGGCGGATGGTGTGTCAATCATTCCGGATTGCCCGGAATGCTGATGCGCGCCAGCAACAAGGCTTTCGGCACGGAGCTCATACAGGTCAGTTGTTTGATCACTTTCGCAGTGATCGTTTTGCCCGGTTACGTTATCAAACGGTACTTCGACGAGCTTGCCTGGGATGCGCATCTCAAGTCACTTCCGCCGCCGGATATCCGGGAGTCCGCCAAACGGAGCAAATACGTGAAGACGGATCACGTGCCGCCCACGCCACCCAAACCAGTCCAGGTGAGCGATTTGCCGGAGGGACAGAAGGAGTTCATAGCCACCTGCACTGCGTGCGGACACTTCTTTTCCGCAATAAAAGATACAAAAGCCTTGCAGTGCCCAAACTGCGGTGAATCCATCCCGATAACCACATAGTGTGTAATTTATGGGTTTAGATGTTACTTTAATGCCTTTGAGAAGACTTCTCAGCGATGAGAAGCGAGCGTCCGAACACAGAGCTTTTCTCGATCAGACAGGCCTTTCGCTGCCGGCAAGTAACGAGGAAGACCTTGGATATTCCGAACAGGTTGGTCCGTATGCTGTGTTTCATCATCTCTGGCGATATGCCGCCCACGTGGAAATGAACGGAAGGTCTCCAGCCGAACCGGGGACCCATCCGCTGGACGACCCTGCCTATACGCAGGCGATGGCCAAACCACAAACACGCTTCGATCATCTGCTGCGTCACTCAGACCAGAACGGTTATTACTATCCAATCGATTTTCCCACGATCCTCAATATTGTCCCAAAACCGGAAGCATCCGGATTCTTCAAGAAAGTCTTCGGTGGTTCAAAGGCGCCGGGTACTCCCATCTCCTTCGGCTCAGCGATCCGGCTGAAAAACGAGCTCATGGAGATCAATGAACATCTGAAAGTGCCGGTCCGTGACGAGGCGCCTTCGGAAACGTATGCGGATGGAATCCATGGCGATGAATGGGGTGATGAAAAGTGGAGCTGGGTGGTCCTTTACTTTATGTGCAGAAAAGCGATCGAACACGGCCAGATCATGGTTTTTGAATAAAACTTGCAGGCAGAATCTAACTTGTTATAATAGGATGCCTTAAAGAGGTGATTTCAGGTGTACGCAGTTCTGGTTTCATTTCATGTGCTGATCGGTGTTTTTCTGATTGCGGTTGTATTGCTGCAGACCGGAAAAGCTGGAAGCATTGCTGACGTTTTTGGGGGCGGCGGTTCGATGGCCGCCTTTGGCGCGCGTGGCGCAGCGACAGTTCTTTCGCGGGTAACGACAGTTGCGGCGATTCTGTTTATGTTGACATCGCTCGGGCTTTCCCTGACTCGGACGCGTCAAAACTCGATCATGAAGGGTCTCCCTGTCCAGCAGCAACAGGCCCCGAAGACTCCTCCGGCTCAGCCCAAGTAGCTTCTTCTTTCGTGTCCCTTTCCTGGGAAGACATTCGAAAAGCGAAAAGCAGGCTTCACGGTGTCGCGAACCGCACGCCGGTAGTCCACTCGCGCCAGTTTGATGAGACTTCCGGATGTACCGTCTTCTTCAAAGCTGAAAATCTACAACGCGGAGGGGCATTCAAGTTTCGCGGGGCATATAACAAAATCCGCGCAGAAATGGAAAGCCGAACAATCACAGATGTCGTGGCTTTCTCTTCCGGTAACCACGCTCAGGCTGTAGCGCTGACAGCCCGCCTTCTTGGCCTACATGCGACGATCGTCATGCCACACGATGCGCCGCTCGCAAAGGTCGAGGCAACGAAGGGGTATGGCGCCGAAGTAATCTCTTACGACCGCTACACGGAAAACCGCGAAGAAATCGGAGCAAGGATTGCGCGCGAACGAAAAGCGGTTCTGGTTCCTCCCTATGATGACTATCTGATCATGGCCGGACAGGCGACAGTTGCCGTGGAGTTGCTCGAAGAAGTCCCGGATCTGGATTTTCTTCTCGTCCCCGCGAGCGGAAATGGTTTGATCGCCGGATGCGCAACCGCCGCCCATCACCTTCGGCCCTCAATCAAAGTCTACGGTGTGGAACCGGAAGCGGGCAATGATACCTATCTCTCTTTTCAAAAAGGAGAACGTGTCTCCATCGAAGTTCCAAAGACAATCGCGGACGGACTGCAAACAGCCTCCCCGGGAGCCCTTACCTTCCCCATTGTGAAGCGTCTTGTTTCCGGGATCTTACTCGTCAGTGACAGTGAGATGGTGCAGACGCTCTTGTTTGTCCTTGAACGCATGAAGCTCCTTGTCGAGCCTTCGGGAATTGCTACAGCGGCAGCCGTGCGTTTTCGAAAAGCTGATTTCTCCGGCAAGCGCGTTGGCGTTGTGCTGAGCGGCGGAAATATCGATCTGAAGCGCCTTCAAGAATTCTTGTAACGCCGGCGTCTCGCCGGCCGAGCAAACGATTGCAGGGAATCCACAATATGCGAGCAAGAGCGAGCATGAGCATTCCTCACGCTCGCTATCGCTCCCGTATTGTTGACCTGTTGCATGCGAAAACCCGGCCGGCGGGACGCCGGCGCTACAGACCGTTTCCCGCCATTCTCCATCTTCAATCCTCGGACTTTGGTTGCGGCCCGTCAGGGCCGCGTCGTCTCTTTGTGGTTAACTCAGTCTCCCCTTTGTCAGAACTTGATTTTGGCGCCAAGCATCAGACGTCTTGGTGGAACAAACACGGAACCCTGCCCGAAAGTATCCTGTGTACCCGCACTGAAGAGGGTAGTCGCAACATCATAAAACGCGTCCGAGTTGAAGATATTGAAGATGTCCGCAGTCACAGCAACACTGAACGGTCCACTTAGCGCAAAATTCTTTTCCACACGGATGTCGGTGATGCTGACGTTCGAAGTGCGCCGGCTTCCGTCGCGTTCTTCCGCGAAAATGGGGTTCAACAGCGTCTGGTCTACATCCTCCAACAAAATGTGCGCCGCAAACGGACGGCCGGTCATGTACTGTGTGTTGATGCCGACCAACGTATCCCACGGCAACTGGTAGCTTCCCTGCAACTTGAAGATGTACGTCCGGTCCCCATTCAGGATGCCATCCGCAAAGATGTAATCGTTCGGATCCTGGCCGAAATCCACGTTCTCCGGTTGAAAGAACGAGGAATCCTGATCCGCAGCGGGTCCCAGATTACTTCCTGCATGCAGCCCTTCTGCTTTGGAAATCGTGACCGAAGCGCTGAGACTCCAGTTCTTGTCCATCCGTTTCGTTACGGAAACAAGAAACCCTTTGTACTCCTCATGGAAAAAGTCGGGATTGGTTATGAAAAACAGGTTGTCCGTCGTTGGATCGTTCGTCTGGTTAAAGACCTGAATTGTTTCTCCCGTCAGCGGATTCACAAAGGGAACCAGCACATAAGTGCCGCCGGTATTGATCGTACCAATAAAATCCCTGGACCGTTTGTAGATGTAGTTCGCGCCCACTGCAATCGTCGGTGTGATCTCACGGTCGAAACCGATTGCAAACTGATCAGTATACGGATCCTTCAAGTCGGGATCGATTCGAATCTGCGAGGCTGGATCCAGGACAGAAAACAGGTCGTCGAACTCACCTGTATCCGGATTAAAGTTTTTCCCTTCAATTCTGGATCGCGATGGACTTGCAAAATGGATATAGTTTGTCAGCAGCCCCTGGTAATACCGTCCATAATGCCCGCGGAATTGTGTGGCTCTTTTCGTATTCAACCGGTAAGTAAAGCCGAACCGTGGAGAGACAACGTTCCACTGCGCCACGTCTCCCAAACCACCGATCGTTGTGCCGGTTTCAGCTCCTGCCGCGTTCAATTGAGGAAAATCAGGGATCGAACCTATGCTTCGGTCAAATCGAACACCCAAATTCAATGTCAGATTATCACTCATGCTCCAGGTGTCATCGATGAACGTGCCGATACTTGTTACATCAGCGCCATAATGATAGGGCAACTGAAAATAAGCATAATACGGCGCACCATTGTTATCGTAATATGCCACGCCGTTTGTGAGTCCTGATATGTAATCATTCCCGGCATTCGTATATTGGACTCCAAAACGGAAATCATGGTCCCCTTTCAGGAAATCATCAGCGAAATAAGACATCTTCCCGCTAACCTGACTTTTCCAGATATCTCCATCGTAGAAATAGAAAATACCGCCTGAATAGTAGCCTGTGAAGAGATCGTAGTGCCCGGAATTAAACTCGCCGCTCTGCGGCTCGCCTACATCGTGACCGTAGAATCCTGCGTAACGGACTTCAAGAATTGCCTTGTCGCTGAGAATCGAGGTCCACATTACATTTGGCGTCGGGTTGCTTCCTGTTTCTGTAAGAGCAGCTTCGAATGGTTTTGTAATGCTCACTTGCTCGGGGATTTCGTAGTAGTCGTTGTGCAAGCTGAAAGTTAGTTTGTTTTTTTGACTGACATCATAAGTAAACTTGAAGAAATAGCGGTCGTCATTCTCCAGGACCGGAAATTCCGGTGGTGTTCCCGGCTGTGAAAAATGCTCGCGCCGTGTTTGCACGCCGGCAAAGAACCACAGCTTATCCTTCAGGATCGGACCTCCCATCTGGAATGTAAAATCCGTGTATTTGTCGCGGTGGAATGGGATTCCATCAATTTCCACATTCTGGCCGGTAAGTCCTTGAGTTTGCCAGTAGAAATTTCCATCTCCATGATACTGGTTGCCGCCGGATTTGGTTACGACATTTACCACAGCACCCTGATAGTTTCCGTATTCGGCAGGCGCTCCGATGTCGAGGATTTCGATTTCCTCAATGATGTCGGTGTTGGGCCACGGCCACGCAGCGCCGGTAAGGGCCGAAGTTAAATCGGTCCCAT
>CAZDDB010000175.1:0-8232 GCA_964504105.1 uncultured Acidobacteriota bacterium | reverse complement strand
CCCTGTTACCAAAGTGAAAGTCTGGTGTCCTGGACCTAACTAGACGATGGGGACGTACAGGACGAATGCTGAACGATGAATTCAGAATGATGAATTATATGGAAAAAGCGGGAAGGTTTCAATCTATTTAATTCTGATTTAATCTTATTCGTATAAAATGGATGGGATATGAAACGAGTCGTCGCACTGTGTCTGTCGATCGCGATCGTGGCGCTTGCAGGCTGCCGCGAAAAGGAGCCGGCAAAACCGGTCCCGCAGCCGGTGCAGGTTGCACCGGACGAGCTTGTTGTTGTCAGCACAAACGATTTTCATGCGGCCCTGGACCGCGCGGAAGGGCTTGCTTCGGTGATTCGCGATCTGCGGAAAAAATACGGCGACCGCATGGTCTATCTGGATGCGGGAGATCAATTCCAGGGATCGCTCGAATCGAACATCACGAAAGGCAGAGCAGTGATCGAGTTTTTCAATCTTCTTGGTCTGGATGCCGCGGCGCTGGGAAATCATGAGCTGGATTATGGTCCCGATGTGCCCGGAAGAGTGACGGTTCTTCCAAACGAAGACGGCATGGGCAATTTGATGCAACTGCTCAAGAAATCAAAATATCCGATGATCTCCGCAAACATGGTTCCCGATCCTCCTCCATCCTGCACTCCGGGTCCGCGCTGCAACGCGCTCGGACAACAAACAGTGCTTGAACCTCGTGTAATCTTTCAGCGCGGCGGCAAGAAGGTCTGCGTCATTGGAGCGACAACAGCGGCAACAGCCAATATTACGAATCCTGACTTTATCAAAGGAAAACGTTTTGAAGACCCCGGACCAATCGTGGCAGCGGAAGCGAAACTCATGCATGAAAAAGAACAGTGCGATTGGGTGTTGCTGGACATTCATGATGGACTTCGTTTTGAACCGGACGGCAAGACGATCAAGAATACAGGCCTCGCTCCCCTGCTTCACAAACTGCCTCATGCTGCGGTGGATGCGGTGGTTGGCGGTCACAGTCATATCCAGGTACAGACCGAGATCAACGGCATGCCCGTAATCCAAACGGGAACCGGCGCCAAAGTGGTGGGCGTTCTGCATCTGAAACAGAGCGCCGGCAAAGTTACCTATCGTTTTGATCCCTTTGTCCCCGTTCCGGATACCGCTGTTGCGTTTGATGTCACAAAGCTGCTGCTTCTTTATCGTCAAAAAGCACTGGAACAGAAGCGGCGCATTATCGGATCAACGACCGGTGTTTTTTTGCTGGATAAGACAGCCGAAAGCGCGTTGGGGAACATCATGGCAGACGCAGTTCTGGACGCTGCCCGGAAAATCGATCCGGGAGTTCAAGGTTCGCTTATGAATGCGGGAGGAATCCGCAGCAGTTTGCCTGAAGGAAAAATTAGCTATGACAACGCATTCAAATTGATGCCGTTTAACAATAGTCTGGTGATTGTAGATCTTACCGGCTCCGAGCTCAGGAGACTTCTGGAGATTGCTTTCAGCGGAGTTCTCGGCGTCCCATCCATCAGCGGACTCCACGTCACGGTACAAAACGCCCTCGCGGGGCAACAGGGCGCCTGGAGCCGCGACCTCAATGGAGACGGCAAACAGGAAGACTGGGAACGCAACCTGCTTGTCGATACAAGCGATGAAAAAGGAAGACCGCTGGAGGACAACAAACACTACAAACTCGCAACCAATTCCTTTCTTGTGGAAGGGGGAGATTATCAGGGTTTGATCTACGACAAGATCCCTCCCGCACACATCCATATTTACGAAGGACTGCTTGTTCGCGACATTCTGGCGCAGTATTTTACGAGTCAGTCTCCGCTGAATCCGGCAAAGTATTACACCCCCCTGACAGCAAGAATCAAGATCGTCTCACCATAGGACCAGCCGCACAGATCGCAAAGAAGAGCGGGAGAGGCGGCTGACCTTTTTCGTTGATTTAGTGTCTAATACCAGAAGCATGAGAGACGCATTTCCAGCAAACCGGATGCAGCGATTGTTCTTCCTTGGAATTCTAGTCACCCTATTGCCTGCAACGCCTGCCCGGGCACAGGCAGATCGGCCGCAACTGATCGTCAACCAACCGCTGGAAAAGCCGGTCACGCTTGAGAAGCTGAGAATTCAAGTTCAAATCACAGGAATTCTGGCTTCCACTTCCATGGAAATGACTTTCTTTAATCCCAACGATCGAGTGCTGGAAGGCACGCTTCAATTCCCGCTGCTGGAGGGGCAAACGGTGGTTCGCTTCGCCATGGATGTGGATGGAAAATTGCGCGATGCTGTGCCGGTGGAACAGGCAGCGGGTCAGCAGATCTTCGAGGAGATTGAACGTCGGAAAATCGATCCGGGGTTGATTGAGAAGACTCAAGGAAACAACTATCGCGCGCGCGTATATCCGGTTCCCGCTCAAGGGCGAAAGCGCATTCTCGTAGCAGTCTTGGAAGAAATTCTGCCGAAACGCGAAAAACAGATTTACCGTTTGCCCCTGCAATTTGAAAATCAGTTAAGAGAATTCGCATTCAAGATTCAAGTGCAAGGCGCTGAAACCAAACCTGTCATTACACAAAATACGATTCCCGGGTTGGATCTTCCCGATTGGACTGAGCAATTCTCCACCAAAATCGAGAAAACAGATTTTCGCGCCAACGGGCTTCTGGAAATCACCATTCCCTCGCTTTTGCGTCCGCGCATCTTTACAGAGACACGCGGCAACAACACCTACTTTTATGCGGAGGTTCCCGCACCATCCATCTCTCGCCGCCGACCAACTCCACGCATCATTGGCCTGCTCTGGGACAGCTCAGCATCAGGAGCGGAAAGGGATCACGAAAGAGAATTTCAATTTCTCGATGCATACTTCAAAAAAGTTCCTTTTGTAGAAGTGCGGTTGATCCGGCTTCGCGACGCTCCTGAAACATCTCAATCCGGGAAAGTCACCAGCGGAAATTGGCTTGAACTGCGAAGAGAATTGGAGAATACCATCTATGATGGAGCGACAAATCTTGCAAGTATTCCATCCGATCCCGCGGTTGAAGAATACATTCTATTTAGCGATGGCTTGAGCAATTTCGGCAGCACGAGGATTCCTGGAATACAGGTTCCGGTTCATGCGATTCTCAGCGCGGTTCGATCCGATCCTGCGTACCTTCAGTATCTGGCAGCTAAAACAAATGGTACTTTTATCAACCTGATTTCCGAATCACCCTCAACCGCGGCAAACCACTTACTGAATTCTGCCTCGCGGCTTTTGGCAGTCGAAGCTCATCCGGAAGAGTTAGCTCAGGTTTTTCCCGAAGCTCCCAAGCCTGTACAAGGCATATTTAGTGTCGCCGGTGTTCTTCGAATCGCCGAAGCCAAAATTCGCCTCCGATTCGGATTTCCAGGAAATGTCGGAACACCGGTGGATCTTGTCGTAAGAAAAGATGAAAACAAAAGCCCGCTTGCTGCACTTGCATGGGCGCGGTTGAAGATTGCGTGTCTGGAGCACGATTATGACCAGAACAAAGGAGACATCCGGCGCACGGCTCAGGAGTTTGGTCTTGCAACTCACGGAACCTCGTTGATTGTACTGGACCGCGTGGAGGATTATGTGGAATACGGAATCACTCCGCCCGAAGATCTACGAGAATGGTACGATGCTCTTCACCGTGAGTCCGTCCAGCAGCGGGAAAAGAACACGAAGGATCATGTGGACAAAGTTGCCGAACTATTCGAAGAAAAAGTGAACTGGTGGAAAAAGGATTTTCCGAAAGACCTCCCCGCAAGAAAAGAGCAAAAAGAAAAGCTTCAGCCTGTTCAACCGCCGCCTCGGTCTGATAGCGTTGCAGGAGATATCAGGCCGCCGGTTCCTGAATCTTCGCCTTCTCCTCCTCCTGCAATGCCCCCCACCCCTCCCGAAGCAATGGAGGCCCCCGCTGCGGAATCTGCTCTAACTGTCTTAGGCGAGAAACTCCAGGTGCTCCCGGGAGAAGGTTCTGCCGGGGTGTCGATTCGACTGCAAAAATGGACTCCAGATGCCGGATATCTGGATCATTTCAAACGTGTGCCAAAAGAGAAATTGTACGACGCGTATCTGTCCGAAAAGCCGGACTATTTGAAGAGCACGGCCTTTTATCTGGATGCTGCGGATTTCTTCCTCGAAGCGTCTATGACGGATCTTGCTATTCGGATTCTATCCAATCTGGCGGAGATGGATTTGGAAAATTATCAAATTCTGCGAATTCTAGGCTATCGATTACTCCAGTTGCGCAAACCTGATCTGGCACTTCCTATTTTTGAAAAAGTGCTCGAGCTTCGTCCGGGTGAACCTCAATCCTATCGGGATCTGGCGCTGGCCTGTGCTGCGGAAGGAGAGCATCAGCGCGCGATCGATTTACTTGCCGAGGTAATCAACAAACCCTGGGATGAACGCTTCCCGGAAGTCGAATTGATCGCACTTTCAGAGCTCAATTCGATCGCCGAAACAAGCGGCCAATCCCTGGATCTGAGCAAGATTGATGCACGCTTACGCAAAAATCTGCCGCTCGACCTGCGCGTAGTACTCACATGGGACGCCGACAATACGGACATTGATCTCTGGGTCACAGATCCGAACGGCGAAAAATGTTTCTACGAAAACCGGAATACGTATCAAGGCGGGCGAATGTCTACCGATTTTACCCAGGGGTACGGTCCTGAGGAATTCAGCCTTCATTTTGCGAAGCCCGGTAAATATGTTGTGGAAGCAAATTTCTACGGCAACCGCCAGCAAATCATTTCCGGCGCCACCACGATTCAACTCACCATGAGCTCAAAGTTTGGCACGATGAAACAGCAAGATCAGACGATCACGCTGCGTTTGAAAGACGTGAAGGAAGTCGTGAAAGTCGGCGAATTTGAGGTCAAGTAAGCCGCACTTTCTTACTGTCCCTTATGCAGTGCAGCGCTTTCGGAATCTTTGCGAGAGGTCCTTCTCCAAAAATTGACATGGGTATCAAGAGATGACAGAATACAAAACTTCGTCGATAGGTCAATATGAAACGCATAGATGCGAGAATTGGCGCGATTTTGACTGCGATTCTTGCCGCCGGTCTCGTGGGTTACTTTGTTTTGCACCCTGCATCCGGATCGCGCGCGAAAACGGGTGGCCCTGTAAAGAATAAAATCCTTTTGATGGGAATAGATGCCGGAAGCTGGGACATCATAAAAGGATTGATCGCACAGGACAGGCTTCCCAACATGAAGAAGCTGATCCAGGAAGGCTCTGCAGGTCATCTGGATTCTTTCTTGTGGCGCGAGCTGATTCATGGGGGCAAAGGCTACTTCAGTCCGATTGTCTGGGCCAGCATCGCGACAGGCAAAATGCCGGACAAGCACGGATCAGAGGACTTCACCATGCCTCTTCCGTCCGTAATGCTCGCAAAGATTGTCCCAAAAAGCGAGCAGGGTTACGCGAGCATCAAGCTTCCCGACATGGCGCCCATGCAAACCGAGCTGTTGCTGAAGCTTCACAGCACCGGAAAAGACAGAACGGTCACCGTATATTTGAATCAAAACATCATCAAAGAGATTCCGGCGAAGAAAACCTGGCAAAGGGTCAGTGTCATCCTGCCGGCATCCGCATTCCGGGTAGAGAACCAGTTGAGCTTTTACTACGAAGCGGACCAATCGGAAATCGGCAAACCGATCGTGGAGTTCAATTACCTGCGGATGTACGATCAGGCTGGACAGGAGATTCTCGATCTTCATGTGATGCGCAACAAGAGCTGGTTCGGCGAGGGCTGGCAGAACCCGGATCCAACAGAAGGCACGATGGTTTCCAGCTTCCATTTGCGTACAAAAACGCTTTGGGACATCTTTACAGAAACGCGCCGCAGAGTCGGAGTCGTTGGATGGTGGCAAACATGGCCCGCATTCCCGGTCAATGGCTATCTGGTCTCCACTCACATCGGCTATCACGGCGCAAGAGTCAAGGGGATGGGAAACCAGTGGCTCTACAGGTTGAAGGACCTCACATATCCCGAAGATTATCTGAAAGAGATTCAGGCACAGTTTTTCTTTCCCGAAAGCATGACGGCGGAAATTCGAAAGCGCTTCTACGATATCGATATGTGCTCGTGCGTCGGCAAGACTCAGGATAAAATCTTCAGAGACTTTTACTGGCAGGACCGTTTGTTCGAAGCTCTTTCGCTGGATCTTCTCAAGAAGAAAGGCTCCTTCGATCTCTTTGCGACCTATTTTCGCGGCGTGGATGAATCGGGTCATCAGTTTTTGCGATTCTCCGAAAAACCGGAAGAGTTTCTTCCCGGCTGCACCGGGTGCGATGCATCGCGGCTTCCGGAGATTGTAAACAAGTATTACGAATACATGGACGATGTGGCCGGCAAGTTATTAAAGTACGAAGACAAAAACACGGTGACCATGATCGTCACGGATCACGGTCAGTTCCTGCAGGGCTCGCATGGAATTCACCGGAACAATGGGTTCATCATCCTTCACGGCGGTCCGGTCCGAAAGCATCTGATGAAACAAGCCACGGTGCTGGACATCACACCGACGATTCTGTATTTGTCCGGCCTACCGGTTGGACAGGACATGGATGGCTCGGTTCTGGTAGAGGCGTTTGATCCGGAATACCTCCAGAAGAACCCTGTTACTTACATCAGCTCCTACGAAGATCATAAGAACCAGAAGGAAAAGAAGGAAGCAGTCGATCGCGAAGTCAACGAAGAAAATCTGGAACAGTTGAAGGCGCTGGGTTACATCGACCAGTAGTGTGGAGAGGCGGGCGTCCCTGCCCACCCAGCATTGGCGGAGCGCAAATTCGGCGGGCACGGAGGCCCGCCGCTCCAAATTGGGGATTGATTGATATGAAAAAAGCCCTCCCCGGCGCGTTTTTTGTGGTCACAATGATTGCTGCCGGGATCTTTTATTTCACTTATCGGCCCAAGCCGGTTCCATACGAGAGACCCCGAATCTTTGTAATCGGACTGGATGGGGCGAGCTGGAATCTAATGGATCCGCTCTTGGCAGAAGAAAAACTTCCGAACTTCAAGCGATTGATGGATCGGGGCACGTACGGTCCGCTGAAGTCACTCATCCCCACAAAATCATCCGTGTTGTGGACATCGATCGCAACGGGAAAGACACAGGCAAAGCACGGCATCGGAAGTTTTACCGCGGAAAAGGACGGCAAGACTGTACCGGTTTCCGGAACGCAGCGCATCACGAAGGCGTTCTGGAACACCTTTACTGATTACGGGATCAGCGTGGGTGTCGTGAACTGGTGGGTCACCTGGCCGGCGGAAAAAGTGAACGGGTTTATGGTTTCCGATCGCTTTCGCGAAAGAAAATCGCGTGACCGGAAGGATGTCACATTCCCTTCTGAGCTAAGCTCACAACTTCCGGAAATCCGGATGTCGGAAAAGCAATTTGCGGAGGAACGGCAAGCGTTGGGTCTGCCTGAAAAGCTTCACCCCGATGCTTCTTCGCCTGCGATCGATGAGCTGGCCAGTCAGTATAAAGGATACTGGCTACAGGATAAACAAATCCGTGAAGTGTCCCGCTACCTGATTGCCAACCGCAAGGTAGATGTGTTTGCCGTTGTCTTTCGTATTGTCGATGTTTCATCACACCTGTTCTGGACCAGCATCGATCTAAATCTCATCGCAGAGACGAGAGCGAAACCATCACTCAATGAAGAAGATATCGCACGAATGGATGCAGCTTTCTTGAAGATTCTTGCGCCCGTTTACATCTATGCGGATAGGATTCTGGGAGATTTTTTGGATCATGCGGATGCGGATACAAACATCATTGTTTGTTCCGATCACGGATTCAAATTCGAAGAAGGGCGGTACGGGCACAGCGGCATGAAAACGCCGCCGGATGGAATCGTAATCCTGAGCGGCCCGTTGTTCCGGCCCGGCGTACAACTCCACGATGCAAGTCTGCTGGATATCACACCGACCCTTCTATATATGGAAGGAATTCCCGTGGGCCGTGACATGGATGGAAAACCGCTGTTCCATGCGTTCCGGCCGGAATACGTGAAATCGCATCCGCCGCGGTTTGTTGCCTCGCTGGACAAAGGCTTTCGACAGAAAGGAGAACCCGCGTCCAGTGAGATGGATGAGGACATTCTGGAAGACCTCAAAACCCTCGGCTACATCCAGTAAGAATTCACCGCAGAGACGCGGAGTTAGGAGGAAAAGGAATGTTGGAACCACAGATGAACACAGATAAACACCGATTTTTCATTTG
>CAZDDB010000174.1:0-8235 GCA_964504105.1 uncultured Acidobacteriota bacterium | reverse complement strand
TTGGTGTCAATCACCGCACGCATTATTTCCTTTTCCGCTTGCGCACTCTCTTGCTTGCTTCAGTGAGATCCTTTTCCACCTCGGATTCTGAATAGGCTGAATTGACCGTGGCCAGGTGCATCAGAAGTTTGTTAAATCGATCCATAACGCCTGCTTCATCCAACTGCACAAACCTGAGGTACTGCTCGTAGGGAATCATCACAGCTTCCGGCCGGCTGCCGCGCGTCAGAACGTAAGAAGCACTTCGCTTTGCGACTTCATCAAACACTGCGCGAAACTTGCGCTGCATTTCGGTAACGCCAATGATTTTGTCCATGTTTATCTCCATATTTCAATATGTATTATAGTATATATTCAGAAATCGCTACACTGCCGCGATCGTCGCCGCTGTACCTTCCCGGACATTGACCCTGGTCTGGTTCGCATATATTTTTGTAAGCTGATCCAATGAATACCAAACTATGTGCCGGAATCCTGTTTTGCGCGATCGCAATCTTCTGGTTTGGATGCGACGACAGCAGAGCGCGCGCTTCCAATTCGGATGTAAAGAGCAAACAGGTTCGAGTCGTGCGTGCGGAGAACGTGATGCTGACCCGCATGGTAGCTGTTACCGGCAC
Source organism: uncultured Acidobacteriota bacterium (assembly GCA_964504105.1). GTDB lineage: Bacteria > Acidobacteriota > HRBIN11 > JAKEFK01 > JAKEFK01 > CAZDDB01. The sequence continues at coordinate 7,618 of CAZDDB010000174.1, read as the reverse complement.
CCTGGCTGCCGATGAAGAGGTCACACTCGCCTTCAAAGTAGCTGGGAGAGTCCGTGAGATTTCAGTGGATCTCGGAAGCCGCGTGAAGCGCAGACAGGTGCTTGCGAGACTCGAGCCCACCGATTTCGATCTGCGGGTGCGCCAGTCCGAAGCGGCACTGCAACAGGCGCGTGCCCGGCTTGGATTGGATGCAGATTCCGATCCATCAGGCGTCGTGCCCGAAGATACGGCATTGGTGCGACAGGCGGCGGCAGTTCTTGAACAAGCGCGATTGAGCCGCGAGCGTATGGATTCGCTGTCTCAGCAAGGACTAATCTCCCGTTCTCAGCTCGATGATGCTCTGGCAAACTTTCACGTAGCGGAAGCCCGCTATCAGGATGCTCTGGAAGAAGTTCGCAACCGGCAGGCCGTGTTATCGCAACGGCAGGTAGAGCTTGAAATTGCGCGAAAACAGCAGAGCGATTCGATCTTGATCAGCAGCATGGATGGAGCTGTTCAGGAACGATTGATTTCGCCCGGTCAGTTTCTTCCAGCGGGAGAGCCGGCATTTCGGATCGTGAGCAGCGATCCGCTGCGTTTGCGTCTTGCGGTGCCGGAACGGGAGGCGGCCGGGATTCGCGTCGACCAGCCGGTGCATGTGAAAGTGGATGGAGATCCGACAGTCTATCCGGGAAAGCTTGCGAGAGTCAGCCCTGCGATCAGTGCCGACAACCGTACGCTTGCTGTGGAAGCAGAGATTCCAAATGAGAAAGAACGACTGCGTCCCGGCACTTTTGCGCGCGCGGAGATCATAGTCCAGGCACAGGATTCTGCCATCGTGGTACCCGCCTCTTCCATCACATCGTTTGCCGGAATCAATAAGGTAATCCTGGTAGTCGATAACGTTACAGCGGAGAAACGCGTCCGCACCGGACGCCGCTCCGGAGAATCCATCGAGATTGTGGATGGACTTTCTGCCGGAGATGTTGTTGTGATTGCTCCGGTCAACCTGGTTGGCGGCCAGCCCGTTACGCCTGTCTGGTAACCTCACATGCAAAAACTTGCCGAAATCTGCATCCGGCGCCCGGTTTTTGCCACCATGATCATCCTGAGTCTGGTGGTCACCGGTTTGGCCGGCTATTACCGGCTGGGCATCGACCGCTTCCCTTCCGTCGATCTGCCCACCGTAATCGTGCGCACCAGGCTGCCCGGAGCTTCTCCGGAAGAAATGGAAACACAGGTTTCTCACAAGATCGAAGAAGCTGTGAATACGGTAGAAGGAATTTATGAGTTGAGATCCGTATCCGGTGCAGGTTCTTCGATTGTGATCGCAACGTTTCAACTGAACCGGGATATTGATACAGCCACGCAGGATGTACGGGATCGCGTTGCCGGTGTCATAGGAGACTTGCCCGAAGACACGGATCCTCCGCTGATTTTCAAGCAGGACAACGACACCACTCCTGTTTTGACCGTTGCCGTTACAGGCGACCGGCCGGTTCGTGAATTGACCGAGATTGCGGATAAGGTTGTGAAAGTGCAGCTCGAACGCGCTTCAGGTGTGGGTGAAGTCGAGCTGATCGGAGGCCTCGAACGTTCGATCAATATCTGGGCGGATGCGGATCGTCTCGCTGCGTATCAAATTCCAATCAGCCGTGTTCGTGAAGCGTTGACAAGACAGAATGCGGATCTACCGGGCGGAAACGTCACCGAAGGTTCACGCGAAGAAACGCTACGGACGATGGGACGGTATCTCGATCCTGACGAATTCAATGATCTCACGATCGCCACGGTCGGCAACTCCGCTGTTCGCGTCCGCGACATCGGATGGGCGGAAGACGGCAATAAAGAACAACGTTCGGTTTCACGTTTGAACGGAGTACCGACCGTTACGCTGGAGGTGCGCAGGCAGTCGGGCGCCAACTCTGTAGCGGTAATTGAAGCTGCAAAAGCAAATCTTGAACGGGCAAGGGCACTGATTCCCATCGATGTACGTCTGGAAGTCATCCGCGATCAGTCACGCTACATCTACGCGGCGTTGCACGAAATCAACCTGCATTTGATCATCGGCAGCATCCTGGCAAGTCTGGTCGTGCTATTGTTCATGCGAAACTGGCGGTCTACGGTCATTGCGGCTATTGCAATTCCCGCATCGGTGATTTCAACCTTTGGAATGATGTGGGCATTGGACTTCACGTTAAACAGCGTGACCATGCTGGCGCTTGTGCTGATGGTGGGAGTGGTAATCGATGACGCCATCGTTGTGCTGGAAAACATCTTCCGTTTTGTGGAAGAAAAGAAGATGACTCCGAGACAGGCGGCAAAGGAAGCAACTGCTGAAATCGGGCTGGCGGTCATGGCTACCACCTTCAGTCTGGTTGTGATTTTTGTGCCTGTCTCTTTCATGTCCAGTATTTCGGGCCGCTTCCTGTATCAATTCGGAATCACTGCGGCAGTCGCGGTGATGGTAAGCCTGCTTGTATCTTTCACACTCACCCCGATGATGAGCGCCCGATTCCTGCGCAAGAAGGACGCTCATTCAGGAAACGATGCGACCGCCGGTTCCCGCGGTGGCTTCTACGCGTCGCTCGATCATCATTACACAAGATGGCTGCAATCCGCATTGTCTCATCGCAAACAAGTGATGGTGTTTGCTTTGATCGTAGTGTTGTCCTCGCTTCCACTGTATCGATTCGTCCGGCAGGAATACATTCCTACGGATGTGGATGAGGCGGAGTTTGATGTAAACGTGACTGCACCCGAAGGAGCCAGCCTTGCGGCCATGGATGAAGTCATGCGGCTGATCGAAAAGGACTTGCGGACAATTTCCGCAGTGCGTGTGGTGCTGGTAAGAGTGGGCGGCGGATTTCTGGGAAATGTAAACCAGGGCAGCGTATATGTGCGCATAGCCCCACACGAAGAGCGGATCTTTTCGATTCCGCGATTCCTGCGCGGAGTATTTACCGGCCATCCTCTGGAAGCGTTCCGGAACAATCAATCGCAGCGTGATGTGATGATGCAGGTGCGGCAGGCTCTCAAGAAGTATCCGGATCTCCGTTGCTCTGTACGCAACGCTCCTTCATTTAACATTGGCGGAGGCAACTTTGAAATCGATTTTGTGATTCGCGGACCAGAACTCGAAGCCCTGGCCGCTTATGCCGAACAATTGCGAACGAAATCGCAAGAGCTGGGCGGAATTGTAGATGCCGATATCACGTTAAAGCTGGATAAGCCGGAGCTGAGGGTGGAGATTGATCGGGAACGCGCGGCGGACCTGGGTGTCGATGTTCAGGAGATCGCATCTGCGCTGCGCCTGATGGTTGGCGGAGACCAGGAAGTATCGCGTTTTCGGGATCCATCGGTAAACGAAGAATATGATGTGCAGTTACAGTTGGCTGAAGCGGATCGCAACAATCCGAACACCCTGGGTCAACTATTCGTTCGCGGGCAAAACGGACTGGTAAGGCTGGACAATGTTGTCAAGATTGTACGCGCCACGAGCGCATCGCGCATCGACCGTTTGGACCGGCAAAGACAGGTGAGTTTGCGCGCTTCGGTGGGACCCGGGTATGCGCTTGCCGACCGGCTTGACGCGCTGCGAAAAGCGGCACGGGATATGAATCTACCACCCGCTTACACCACCAGCGTTTCCGGACGCGGCCGCGAGCTGGAACGGACGTTCAACGAATTCCTGTGGGCTTTTCTTTTGTCTTTCATTTTCATGTATATGATACTTGCTTCTCAATTTGAGAGTGTTGTTCATCCGCTTACCATCCTGCTCTCGCTTCCACTCTCCGTTCCTTTTGCTCTCTTCTCCCTCTGGATCACGGGAAACACATTGAATCTTTATTCTGCGTTGGGGATCCTCGTGCTTTTTGGCGTCGTCAAAAAGAACGCGATCTTGCAGATCGATCATACGAATCAGCTTCGCGCAAAAGGTCTTCCGCGAGATGAAGCGATCCTGCAGGCAAACAGAGACCGTCTGCGTCCGATCCTGATGACGACTCTTGCGTTGATTGCGGGCATGCTTCCACTCGCAGTGGGAACAGGACCGGGAGCCGAAGAACACCGGGCGATTGCCGTGGTCGTGATCGGCGGACAATCACTCTGTCTTCTTCTTACACTTCTAGTCACACCGGTGGCCTACTCATTGCTGGATGATATGCGCGATTTAAGATCCCGCATGGAGCGGCGGGCGGCCCTGCGCGCCGGCCCATCGCTGGATGCGGAATTTGGCGGGCACGGAGGCCCGCCACCCCAGAGCGGAGACTAGAATTCCGGAAGTTTCTTCCAGCGGGAAGCAATCGCAGCTTCTTCCTCAATGGCGCTCACAGTTCGATCGTAGAGCGCATGAGCGTCTTCGAGAGAATCCGATACCGCAGTCAGGCCAAGTCTCCCGTGTTCGGAAAGGGTGCTCATCATGTGGAACACAACTCCGGTCTGGTGGGTCTGATCGAAATGAAGTCCACGCCGAATGGCCAGATCAAAAAGATCTTCCGCCGTCAGGGAACGATACAGGGGAGACTTCACCTGGTCGCTTGCAACGAAATATTTTCGTACACCATTGGGAGCCAGGAATTCCGCGGTATCCGGATTGTAATCCCCGCCGGTGAGAAACTTAAGAGTCAAGAAAGGATGAGTCGTGCCGCCTTTTCGGAGGTTCACTTCAATTCCGTACGGCTGCCAGTTTCCGTTGGACGAACGGGTTACCACAAAGTCGATGGCGAATCGACCAACAACCCCTTCCTTCGCAAGCCTCCTGCCCACTTTTTCAGCCTCCTTTGTAATCGCGGTCGCATACGCGGGATCTGCCGGGAATTTTGCGCCCAGATAATTCTGACCGTCCGGTCCACCTAATAGCTGATCATGAGTGGACAGGACTTGAAGCTGACCTACCGGATTGACGCGAAGCTGGACACTCGGACTGCGGAATTCGTCACCCTGCAAGAGCTCTTCCAGTACCGCGCCGCGCTTGCCCAGAAGAGTCATGTAGTTACGAAACGTCAGACCTGGTTTTGCCGTACGCATTTTCCGCGCCCTTTCTGCAATGGCGGACGCTTCTTGCGGATCGCCGGATGGAGGCAAGTCGCGCAAATCGAGCATTGCGTTTCCTTCCCCGGAAACTCCTTCATTCAACTTCACCAGCGCTCTGGTCAGAGCCGGGTTGTTGGCACGAAGCTTACTGATCGCATCCACCAGTTGATCCAGGTTGCATATGTTTTCAAAGCCGGCAGGATGCGGGATTTCTTCTTCAGCAAAAATCCGGCGCGTGCCGCTCTTGCTCCCCAGTCCATAAAAACGGGGATCTGCGGCATACATCGGGATCCCAAGGTGCAGGGCCAGATCACGTTCTAATATACTAGTAGTAAACGGAACCAGATGTGCGCGATCAGCATCCCGGATCAAAGACCGGATCCGCTCGATGAATCTAGGCCGCTCCAGAATTTTTTCGGAAAGAGGGCGCTGCGAGCTGTCACCCGGAGCAAGCATGAACAGCCGCTGTCTCGCATGACTGATGATCACGCCCGGCAGAAGTCCCAGATAATAATCGATGATGATCGGCGGCACCGGTTGAGAAGTGATGTAAATCACCCGGGCTTGTGGATGGCGAAGCAGAAGCAGAAAAAATAGAAACCGCTCCTCATAGGGTTGCATGACAACGCTGGAATCCACCATACTGAGAGAAGGAACAACAACGATCGTGTGTTCTTCATCGACAAAGGATGCCACGCCTTCGTCGAAACAGTGCGCCAGGGAGTAGACAAGCTTTTCCTGCAGCCGGTCAAAGCGTTGAGCTGCTTCGCGTGACGATAGGCCGAGCGAAGACATCGTGCGGTAGGCCGGCGACAAGGAGTCTTTTCCAGAACTGGCCATTTTGTACCTTCTTGTGTCTTTGCTGCAAGTGTAACACCTGTCATGCCGACTGCAAAGGCGCTCCGGCAGGAGGAATCCTATTTCTAAGCTTCTCTCCGCCCCGAATCAAAGTAAAGAATTGCTGTTGCGTGTCCTTTTTCACATACGCGTCGAAGAATTTCAACGAATAATTGCAAACGATTTTCAAACAAGGTTTGCGGCGGAGCGTTGCAATGGGAGATCTTTTCGCTACGCTTCGATTGCATTTAAAAAGCATTGACGCGAACATCGATCATCATGGTAGTACTGCTTCGTGCTACAATTGGTACTTAGACAGCACCTGTTTGGAGGACCGATCAAAGTGGCTACGAAATTCTCACAGGACGTCGTTCCCGTTACCGATCTGAAGGTCAATCCCGGCCGTTTTCTCAAACAAGTTTCCGAAGCACGGCGTCCCTTGTTGATCACCAACAGAGGGCGGGGTGTAGCGATAGTCCAGTCTGTCCAGGACTTCGAGGAGGGAACCGAAGAACGTTCTTTCCTGCGGGCCGTCGTCCAGGGAATTCTGGATCTGGAAGAAGGCCGTGAAGTCAGCCTGGCTTCCGTGAAGAAACATCTCAAGTTAAGATAGCAAATGGCCGGCAATGTCACAGTAACTTTTGCCGCCTCCGCAGTGTCCGATCTGGATGATATTCTCAGTTATTACACCGGCCAGGATGCCCCGGAAGTAGGGAAACGACTCGTTGCTAAAATCGTTGCACAGATCGAGACACTTGCAAGCCATCCTGATTTGGGACGAATTGTGCCTGAGTTCGATTTGGAAAATCTGCGGGAGTTGATCCGACCGCCGTTTCGGATCGTTTATCGCCGTGACAAGAAGCGGGTACGTATTGTGCGCGTTTGGCGCAGCGAACGTCTCCTGAAACTCGCTGACAAATCCTGATCAGGCAGTCGTGGTAAGATGCGGGTCTTTCTCACTGCGGCCCATTGCTCCCGCGTTTGGATCGAAGATTTGAACATCGAATCCCACGCTGGGTAACAGCGGGCCATGCAATGGAGATTCCGGAGGACCAAACTACTTCTTCGACAACGGAATCGAAACAGTTTTGGGAGTGACAAGCTCGGGAGATCCTCTATGCCGCTCTTTCAACACCATTGCCCGCATCGATATTCCGGAAGCCACCCAGTTTATCAACTGCGTTCGTGACACTAACAAATCGATCTCACAAACAAAGTTGTGCGGCCCGTCAACCGATCGCTTTGACCCCTAATAACTCTCATACAACGTTTCGTGGCCCAGAATTAAGCAAGGATTTACAGCACGGGAAAAGCAATACAACCGGGGAGCTACTCGTTCTTCTTGATTTCTTTTGAAATTTCAGGAAGGTACTTGTTTTGCTTTTCTTCCTCCTTTAGCTTGGCTATGGGAGCAATCCGTATGTTGGAACCGCTGACTGTATACCCGAGATTATAGTTCTTGCATACGACCCGAACTGCTTCTTCCCACGGCATCTCCACAATGTGAATGGTGATCGGACCCTTTACTTCCGGATCGAGTACGAAATTCCTGCCGCTGATATCGCCAACAAAGGCGAAAAAATCCTTTATATCAATATCATCAAAATCAAAGGAGAATGGTTCTCCAGGTTCTGCTTTTGGACCGGGCGTACTGAAAGGCGGAGCCAAATAGACTTTTTTCCCTTCGATTGTCACTGCCCAGTCATTCTCATGGGCAATCTGTATTATTACCGTGAGCCATGGAACATTCGTAGCCCTGAAAGATATC
>CAZDDB010000173.1:0-8271 GCA_964504105.1 uncultured Acidobacteriota bacterium | reverse complement strand
CGACAGACTACTCATCTGGCAGTGTATCCGGAACAATCTTGTACTTATGACAGACGATGATGGAATGCGGCGGTACGAAAAATACGGGCTGAAACTTGCCTGAGAGCGCACACCCTCGCTGGTTTACGCCCTCTGGGGGATATCGAAACGGCGTTTTAGTGGCTTGAAAAAGCATACCGCGAGCGCGCTGCTTTATTTGCTGGCTGTATCCCGATCCGTTGGCAGATCCGTTGCGCTCCGATTCCCGTTTTGATGATTTGATGAGCCGTATTGGCCTTCACCGCGATTCTAGAGGGAGATAGGCCCTTCTTCACGGCGTTCGTGAAAGCTGTGGGATCACAAAGAGCTCACGGAGCTTGAGTGCCGTAGAGACAATGTGCATTCCAAGGCGCGTCAAGTAGTACTTGTAGCGTGTACCGACTCGTTTGATGAGGCGGTGAACGCGAAGACGCTTGAGCAGCCTGCCCACTTGGCCGGTGTTTTTGGCGGGAAGCAGACCCTTCAAGAGCTTATTGGTAAAGTGGTCTGAAAGTACAGCGGCAAGTTGATTTTCAGATCCCTTATAAGGGACGAAAACTTTCAAAACATTTGAGGATGGATGTTGTGGTTCAGGAACTGGTCCTTGTGGATACAAAGGCCGTAACGAAGTACGATGACATTTTTGAAACTCAGTTGCTGACATACTTGAGGTTGACGGGGCTTAAACTTGGATTGGTGATCAATTTCGGGCAGAGACCCAAACGTAGAGGCGAATGATCTTTTCCGAGTGAATCTTACGGGCGCAACGAACGCCAACATCAGTGACGCTCAGGGTCAGGGAACGATCACAAACGATGACCTTCCTACGGTAAGCATCCAGCCTGTGATACAAAATGAAGGGAATTTCGGAAATATAACGGTTTCGCTTACGATCACTCTTTCCGCAGCGAATCCATCCGGAGCTTCTGTTGTCTGTTCCACACAGGCCGCTTCTGCATTGCCCAGCGCATTGCCCAGCGGAGTTAACCCCGCAACGGCAGGAAGTTCCTGTGGGACAGGAATCGACTATATTAAGGTTAAAGGCGCAACCAAAAGCTTCGGCCCGACAGAAACATCCAAGACATGCGTGGTGACGATTTGCGGCGATGCTCTGCGTGAAACAGACGAAGCGTTCGCGGTTACCCTTTCCACTCCGCAAGGCGCGACAATCGCGACAGGAACAGGGGGTGTTGGCACGATATCATTGAAGATCTTCGGGAAGCTCTGGATCATGTTTGAGAAGGAAAGAGTCTCTGCGGTAGAAAACTAGGCGCTCTTCAGTTCTTTATCAAGATGCTCCCTGATCCAACTTCGAATGATCGCCGATACGTCCGTCCCCTTCCTGCCCGCAAGCGCTCGGAGTTTCTTTATGGTGTTCTCATCAAGCCGGAGTTGAAAATTCCGCTTGAGGGGAGGTTTCTGAAACACGATTTCCTTCGTCTCCTTCAGCTCCGTTAAATAATCCGTGATGCTGTGACTGTCCCAGAACGCTCGTTCTTCCTCAATGGTCTTGAACTTAGGTATCTTCATTCTATTTACCCTTCCTCTTGTAATACTGCTTTTCCTTCGTGGTCATATCCCGAGCCGTAATGATGCGGACCCGGCCCTTGAACTTGAATGCGACTACAATGGTCAAATGTCTTCCGGAACTGGTTGTCGATAACAATACATAGCGCCTTTCTTTTGCTTTTAGAATTAGGGCATGTCCCTCAAAAACTGCCTCCTCGACTTCTTCTGGGGTCACATCATGCTTCGCAATATGGTAAATGCTGTCTGCATCCCAGAGAATTTGGGAGATTCTTATCATTACATTGTAATTGTAGGATTGAGAACCGCGTTTTGCAAGTCAGGAGCGATTGATGGGGGAGACTCTACTCGCTCTTCAATGCCGTGATCGCGAATTCCATTCAACTCTTATAGAATAGTGGCCATGTACAGCCTGCAATTTCTTCAGATTCCAGCCGGTGCGGACCCGCTTGAGACTGCCCGAAAAATGATGCAGCCCTTTCGCAATATGGCTGGTAGCGCAAGCAAGCGCAGGAATCATCTCCGGTATCATCGGTGTTTTGCTGGTGTCCTTTCGGTAAGTGTGCGTGCTTTCAGTGGGGGTTCGCACGCCTGTCGTGACGTTCGCAATCTGATCGAAAGTCACTATAATGATGAGTTAGCACATATGAACCTCACCATAGAATTTGAACAAGAATCAGATGGGCGCTGGATCGCCGAAGTTGCCGAAATTCCGGGGGCAATGGTTTATGGCAATACAAAGGAAGAGGCCAGCGCAAAAGTTCAAGCACTTGCATTACGTGTACTTGCCGAAAGACTCGAACATCAAGAAGCCTCATCCGATTTGGCGACTATATCATTTAATGCTGCATGAGCCAGTGGGCAGCGGTTAAGAGCAAACAGGTTCTTGCCGCTCTTTTGAGGATCGGCTGGGTCATCAAGCGTCAGTCCGGTTCGCATCGTACTCTGGCAAGACAAGGCTGGCCAGATTTTGTCTTTGCATTTCATGAAAACGAAGAAATCGGCCCTAAAATGCTCGCACGTAGTTGCAAAGCGTACGGGCTTGCAGCCGGATGATCTAAAATAGCAGGCGGCTCTTACGGTGATGCAAATTGCCAACGAAAAAGCAGGCACTTCAGTGGATTGAACAACAGGGTGTTGTACTCCAATCTGCGCGTGGACCTGTGCCGAGCTTTGCAGATTGGGTTGCTGGAGAAAAAATCCGCGGCAGCTGGTGGGGCCATCGGAAATCGCACGAAATCTTTCACCTTGCGGAAGCCGTGATCGATTCGGGAGATGTGCTGGTCTGCAAACTCGTAAATGGAAAAGTCACCTTCGTACATCGCCGATTGTGGCCCGCACTGGTGCGCCTTGCTTCAAAATTTCGGCCGGAGCAGCTTGCAGAGGTGAAGTCGGTTCATACGCCATCCGGAAAGCATGAGCTCCGGATCACACCGTATCCCAAATGGGTCCCTGCACCGGTTAATCAAAAAGCACGCACTCTGAGCGAAAACGAGGCAGTCGCGATGATCGGAGATTGGATTACGAAAATACAGCGATAACAGGCGCGTGATCGCTGGTACCGATGTCGCGCAGAACAACACATTGAGTGGCTTGCTGCGCAAGAGCGCTGCCGGCAAGCACGTAATCCAATCGCCAGCCGATGTTGCGTTGACGCAGATTGCGCCAGGGCGCCCACCAGGTGAAGAGTTGATCGTTATCAGGATCGAGCGCCCGACCGACGTCCACCAAACCGTTTCCGATGATTTGCTCGAGTTTCTGTCTTTCCTCCGGTAGTTGCCCGATGGCATTGGGCTTCCGCTCTTTCGGATGCACATCCATTTCAGTGCGGGCAACGTTCAGGTCACCGCACAAGATCAGTTTTGAACCACGGTGGTTCGCTGCGTAGCGCTCCATCGCGTCCAGAAATCGCATCTTTGCGGCAAAGTCTTTGCCGCCATTCGGCACATAAATGGAAGCGACCGTGAGATCGCCTGCGCGTGCAGCCACGACACGGGACTCATGGTCAAAGTCCGGATGACTGAACTCCGGCATTTCAGGAAACGCATCCTTTCGGAAGTGGAGCGCCACACCCGAATAACCACCCGATCCATGCCAGTAGCACCAGTAGCCTTCCATTTCAAACAACAGCGACGGCACTTGTTCCGGAGACGCCTTGATTTCCTGCAGGCACACGATGTCCGGCTGATCCTGCCGAATCCAATCCAGTACCTGTTGCTGCCGCGCACGAATGCCGTTTACATTCCACGTAGCGACTTTCATGAACCGTTCACAACGCGTTTACAGTAAGCGTAAAGCGCATCGTAGACAACGAATTCCTTTTCCAAAATTTGATGATCCGTCAACCCAAGATACCCGAAACCCTGCGCAATCGCTTTGAGTCCGGGCGCCTCCGGACGTCCGTACAGATCGTGACTGACATCCGCGCCATGCACAATTTCCGAAAGCATCGGCATCGCAGGATCCTGAATTCCGTATTTTGCTACGATCGCCTCAAAGCTGCACTTCCCTTCATGGTGCCCCAGCTCTATATCGGGAATATCGTACGGAATCGCTCCTTCCTTCGCAGCCACTACCAGGACTTGATCTCCAGGTACAAACAGGAATTCGGCATCGGGATCAACAAACTTCTGGATCAGCCAGGGGCAAGCGACCCTGTCTACTTTTACCTTCTCGCGAGTAACCCATTTCATGTTTCTTCACCTCGTAATCAAAATGCTTTGCGGTCTTTGCGGTTCATTGCTTCGCCTTCCCCACAGCGCATAGAAGATGCAGCCGATCACTCCAACGGCAAACGCAGCATAGAATGGAAACCGTGGGTCCATCTTCCAGAGCCAGCCGCCCATCAATGAAGCGGGGAAAACAACAAGCCCACGAATCAAATAGTAAACGCCGACCGAACGAGCGCGCGCAGAAGCAGGCGCAAGATCTACAATCAATGCCTTTCGAGCAGGCTCACCCACTTCTCGCAATCCGGCAACCACAAACGCAAGCACAAGAAGCGTTGGATTCACCGCATTCGACAGCGCGAGCGGGAACATCGCAAAAAAAGCAAACGTGAGCAACACCACTGGTTTGCGGTTCATGCGATCAGATAGCTTTGCGATCGGAATGTACACAAGAACTGCGGTGAGCATTTGCAGACTTGTGAGCCATCCGAATTGATCGGCGCCGGCGCGCAGCACGTTGATCGTGTACAGCACCACAAAAACCTTGGGAATCCCTTCCGCCCAACGCGCCAGACAATCTGCGACCAGCAGTCTTTTCAGATTGGCATCCATGCCGGTCCAGATTTCCCGGAATCCGATAGAATCCTTCGCTACCCGCGGCTTTTCCCTGTAAAACCGCATCAGAATCGCAATGCCGATTCCGGCAAACACGATCGTACAGGCAAAACCGGCCTTCATTCCGGTGACCAGTCCGAATCGCGTCACCAGCCAACCGCCGATGGCCGGAGCCAGAATGATGGGAATGCGCTTCCAGATCGATTGGACTCCAAATCCGATTGCCCTCCGGTTTTCCGGCAGGCTCTCCCCGATCACGGAAAACATTGCGGGAAGGGTGAGACTGCTCCACGCCATCACAAACAGCGTTCCGGCAAGAAACACAATCCAGTCGCTACTAATAAGATAGATTATATATCCTAGAGCAGCCAGTAGAGTAAACAGCACCAGGGCTTTGCGCGGTCCCAACCGGTCGGAAAGCCATCCACCCGGGTACTGGTACACCGCATCCAGCAAATCCTTGATTGTGCCGTACAGGGCCACGCCCCAAATCCCGGCGCCAAGCAGCTCCAGATACTTGGGGACGAATCGTGCCCACAACTCCTCTCCCATTCCGAGTACAAGGATGGCGGCGAGCATCACCAGGATGTTGCGTTCCAGCCCCAGCCAGTACCGAAAACGGCGAATCGAAGAGTTCGTAGGCGCTTACCCCGAAAGAAATCTATCTATTTCCCCTGACCTGCGCAATGACTGCCCATCTTCGCGCTCTCCGCGAACTCTGCGGTGAAAACTCCTACCGCAGATGGAACAGCAAAGCATTAACCAACCAGGAGCGGGCAGGTCATACAGTGAGCGCCACCTTTGCCCAGGAATAGCTCGTTTGCCTGAAACGTGGAGAGCTCCCAACCCAGGCGTTGCATTTCAAAGCCGACGCGGGACGCGTGCTGAAAGCCGACCGCCCTTTGTGAACGCCGGGTGACCACAACATTCAGATGGCCACCGATGTGCTCTTCCTCCGTAATCGAGATGAGACGAAACCCGCGTTCATGAAGATACTCCCGGAACATTACATGGCGCGGTTCCGATTTTCCATCTTCAAAAAGACGGCACGGAAACGCCTGAAAGGCAGGTTTGTAGATCAACGCCAGTGATTGGTCCAGCACCATGAAAATTCCATCGATATGGATATGACCAAACGGCAGAGGGACTTCCAGAAAATACTTTACTTCTTTTCCCAGGATGAGCTCTCGAAGCCGGCGTGTTCCACTTTCGTTGGCCCGGTCGCACAGGGAAACCACTGCGGTATCCTCCCCAATGAGTGTCACACCGCCGCCCTCCAGGAAGCCTGGTGGCTCAATGGCTCCGAGAACAGGAACACCGAGACGGCGAAAGGCGCGCCCGAGTATAAGCTGGTCTCCCCATCGTCCCTTCAGATGCGGCCCCATCAAGACGGCGCCATTTGAAAAAACAACAGCCAGATCCCGCGTGTAGGTCATGTTGGGTCGATGGTCCAGATAGAATTGGGAGTCCGGATCGTCTTTCAGAATGTCGCGCAACAATAACGTTTCGGCTCCGTGCTGCTGAAACAGCGACAGCATGGCGTCGTATTCGCCGACAAAACGTTCCCGGTTTACAGGCTGATCAAAATGAAACTCTGCTAATGTATTCGAAGTAACCAGGTCCAACTCCGGACCCGGACGGTGCACGATCACGCGCTTCAGATCCCCGAATGCATTTCGGACGCCAAATCCATTCATTTTCCACCCAAAGGTAAACCGGAATATTGGTAGCTGTCAATGCAACCGTCCATCGTGAGCGTCTATGATAGCGCGCTTATGCGACGCCCCCTCGATTGTCATCGGAGTTTCAGGCGCTATCGGCCAAGCAAAACCTACTCCATGGGAAATGGAATCACCGCATTGCCGGCGGAAAAAGTACTTTCCGACGGATCGGAAACGAATCACCCGCAAATCCACCAGATCATCGGATTCATTTCCGGATTGAGACTCTCCGTTAGTATCCTGACATCGTGCAGCGGCGCGCACCGCCGAGCGCGATCACATCAGCTAATCATTATCGAGGATAGTGCCGACTGCGACCGGATCCGGAAGGGTCATTCCTGTGGGGCTCGAGAGCTGGATCCGGAAGGTCTCATTGGGCTCATCAACTGTATCACCACAGAGAGGCACCGATAATGTTTTTGTAGTTTCTGTAGGCCCAAACGACCGATTGCCTCCTCTAACAACGTAGTCAGCACCCACGCTGCATGTCTTGCCGGATCCTGTGGCCGTGACATCGGCGGATACAAAGTGAACCGTGGCGCCTGCCGGGTTGGGATTGGAAAGCGTAAAAGTAAAGACGGCGGACAAGGCACTTTCGTTGACGGTCACATCGCCAATCGAGAGTGTAGGGAGTGGTGGAGGGGCCGCGTCATCGTTCGTGATGGTAGCTATTCCAATGCCGTCTTGAATCGTTGCGTTTCCAGGATTGGAAAGGTTCACCCGAAGTCTCTCATTGCTCTCATTCGTGGTGTCACCACAAACGGCAATGGGGATCGTCTGCGATGTTACGCCCGCTGTAAAGTTTACTGTGTTGTTTGAGTTCACGAAGTCCGTATTCCCTCCACAGGCGGCGGCGCCGGTCGCTGTGTCGTTGGCGGTTGCGAATACAGCAGAAACATTTTGACCGCTTGCAGTGGAAAGAGTGACCGTAAAGACAGCATTTGCCTGGCCGGCGTTTCCTTCATTCAAGCTGATATCGTTGATTCGCAGTGAAGGCTCCGGATCGTCATTCGTGATGATGGCCTGGCCCTGCCCATCACCGATGGTAGCTCCGCTCGGGCTGCTCAGATTGATAAAGAATGTTTCATCCGCTTCGTTCCTGGAATCGCCGCATACGGTAATCGTGATCGTTTTGGAAGTTTCGCTTGCCAAAAACGAAAGACCGCCTCCGGTAAACGTAATATAGTCTGTGTTACCGCTACAGGAGCTGCCGCCGGTCGCTGTGCCATTGGACGTGTTGAACTGGACCGAGGAACCGCTCCCCGTGGAAGATCGAGTTACGGTGAAACTGGCGATTGTTGAGCCCGAAGCCCCTTCAAATCCGACAGTCGTATCGTTAATGGAAAGCGACTGAGCGTGAAGGGTTACAGGGGCAAATAAAAGAATCAGGAATAAGAAGAATCTTGAACAAGTCCCAGACTTTGCGCCCATCATTTGTCCTCCTCTTGCGAATGGCACACGGGAATTGAATCGATCACTTAATTATCGGAACACTCCTTTGTTTTGTTGCTACTGAAACATTATGGCACAAAACTCGGAATAAGCGGCGCAGGTAAACGCGCATCCTGTCATGAACACGTTCAAACGCGCGAGACTGGCCTCAGCCAAAGGTAAACCGGAATACCGGTAGCTGTCAGTGCAATCCCGATCAGAGTTTCGGTGGGTCTGTAAATCAAAGCACTGAGAATAAACAAAAACATTACGACCGCATAAACCAGCGG
>CAZDDB010000172.1:0-8278 GCA_964504105.1 uncultured Acidobacteriota bacterium | reverse complement strand
GGGAATCACCACCTCGCAGATGCGATGCTTTACCTGGCAAATGCATAGCCCCTACAGGCTCTGCGGTGAAATCCTAGTCGGATTTGAAGTTGACCTTGTTGTTCACTTCGGAGGCTTCTTCCACATCGGCATTGAAGTCGCTGACAATCGAGATCTGGGTATCCGGCGAAAACTTTGTGCCCGGGTACTGATATTTCTTTGTTGCGCCCGGTTGCAGCTCCGGCGTGTTAAAGCGCTGAATCAAGGCTCCATTGATATACACCGCGGTTACACTGGCCCCTGAACGGAAATTGCCCTTATTCACAATCGAGAAAGCAAGGTTCCCCCGCTTGTCAATCAACAAACCCTGCGGCAACAGATCAGGCATTTTCGGTGTGAGCGGAACGGTCAGAAGATACGAATTATCATCTATCTTCGGATCTGAAAAATCTTGACCTGCAAAATTCCATTTTACATGGCAGTCCCCGATGGTTGTGGAAATCGTCTTTGTGAGCGAGAGAGGCACTGTGATTTCCAGCTCCTCACCGGCAGCGAGGCGCCCGATCTTCCGTTCGCTCGCGGCAACCTTGTTCCCAAACACGGACAACTCAACGGACAGCACCGAAGCGGGAACACTGTCCGGACCGTTGTTCCGCAAACGAATGCGAATTGCAAGCTTTCCGGGTTGTTCGGAAGCCCCCACAGCGGCTTCCAGAATCTGGAGATCGGCTTTCTTGAGATTGGGGGCCTTG
Source organism: uncultured Acidobacteriota bacterium (assembly GCA_964504105.1). Taxonomy (GTDB): domain Bacteria; phylum Acidobacteriota; class HRBIN11; order JAKEFK01; family JAKEFK01; genus CAZDDB01. The sequence goes on along the minus strand of CAZDDB010000172.1, from coordinate 7,547 downwards.
ATGTTCACCTGGGCCACATTGTTGGAAGGCTGAACATCCGCCTCCACGGAATCGTAGATTTCAGCTTTCAGTGAAGTCACCGGACCCGGCGGTAGTTCCACTCTGAGTGTTTCAATTCGTGACGCGGATGCAGCCAACGGGGACAGCGAACGATTTTGTGTAAACAGCAATCGTCCACCGGAATATACGTACACGTTACAGGCGGCATGGTCAGCATTTTGCGGGCCGTTGTTTACGAGATCAAGTGTGATTTGCAGCGCCGTTATTTCAGCCTCCGGAATTGCTGCGAGACTTCGCAATTCAAGATCGGCAGATCCAGCAGCAAGGCTGCAAATCAAAAGGATCACCGGTGCGAAACAAAACTTCATCTTCTGTCAGACACCTCCGTCACCCGCGGGGCCTTGCATCTTAAATAAAAGATAATCCGCGGCGACGATGTCTTCCAGTGCAATCCCGTTTGACTTAAACAGCGTAATTTGGTCCGGCGAGGAACGTTTTACTTTTCCCGAGACAACATCCGAGAGTTCACGCACCGTGGTCCAGTCAAACGCGGGAACCAGAATCAAGTCTCCCGATTCAATTTTGCTCTGCTCCAGATCATCTACAACAATGAGTTCGCAACGACGGACAGCCGTCTCATCGAGTTCGCGCTTATTCGCCCAGTTAACCCCGGCTGCATTGATATGACATCCGGGCTTGAGCCACTCCCCGCGGACTACCGGTTCGCGCGAAGAGGTAATTGTGCAAATGACGTCGGCGCCACGAATACAGGCCTCCGCGCTATCACGTTCCACAACAGGCGACCGCGTACGTCCGCGCAAGCGATCCACAAACGCGGTTCGATTCTCGGCACTGCGTGAATAAATACGGATTTCCTCAAATTCGCGAACCGCATCGATCGCAAGCAGTTGGGTTTCCCCTTGAATTCCTGTCCCGATGACTGCCCCGATCCGCGTTTGCGGAGCCGCCAGCAGATCGGTTGCAAGTCCGCTCGCAGCGCCCGTCCGGATCCGTCCCAGCGCATCCGCTTCGACGATCGCTTTTAATGTGCCGTCTTTTTCATCAAACAGAAGCACAACAAAAGTGTTTCCTGAACGGGTAGTCGTGTATGTTTTCAATCCAATGATGCCAAGACCGGGAGCCGATGCGGACATCACGTGCAAGAGGCTGTTTGGAGATTTTAGCCGGTATCGCGGAATGTTGACGAACTCAAGAGAGAATGCGCGTCTCAACACTTCGATGCATTCGTGCACGGGAAGAAGCTCCCGTACCTGTTTCTCTGTGATGTATGGAGCGTTACTCATTTTCAAGATTGTACCGTCTGGCGAAAGTGTACACGTAATTCAAAGCGGAAAAGAGCGTCAACGCAAGCGTGAGATAAAACATCCAATCCACCCATTCGGAACCAACTTTCAAGTAGTTGACGACCAGAACGGACAACACAGTTAGAATCTGCAACGCGGTGCTCGCCTTCCCGTAAATGGTTGGGTCAAACTTCGTGAAACCGGTAGTCAAAGCGATCGCCACGGAGGCGGTGACGAGCAATACATCGCGCGCAAACACAACCACGGTGAGCCACACGGGAATCGGCACACTCAAACGAGCGGAGGGAAGCGTCAGCAATATGAAGGACGTGGAGAGCAATATTTTGTCCGCCATCGGATCCAGAAGCGCGCCCAGCTTGGTCTTCTGGCCAAACTTCCGCGCAATCAACCCATCAAATAGATCGGTCAACGCGGAAAACAAAAAGATCAGTAGCGTCCACCCGTAGCGGTGATACAGAATCCCGATCGCCACCAGAGGCACCAGCAGCATCCGGACCAGAGTGATCTTGGTCGCAACCGTCAGTCGCATCAAACTAGGATACTACAGATGATATGTAGGGGCGCTTGAGCGGGAGCGCGGGCTTCCAGCCCGCTCTCTGAACGTCTGGCGGGCAAGATGCCCGCGCTCCCTGCTCTTCTTATTCTTTGCGGTAAGTATCCCCTTTCTGCACGTTCCCGCTGCGCTTCTCGCAGATAGCCGATTTGCTCAGCACTTTGGTTACCACAATCTCCCCGGCCCTTTCTGTGACAGTATCCAGGACATTTCCATCATCGTCTTTGATTTCCTCGGTAACGCGATAGACGGAGAATACATCCCCAACGTTGAGACCGCCCTCGGAGCCGCCATCGATGTAGATCTGAGTGGGACTTTTTACATCCAGGACTTTACCGGTGCCGGAAACCGGAGCCAGAGCCGCCAGCTTGTCCATGGAACCGAGAACCTGTTGTGTTACTTTTTCCACGGCCGGGCGAAGCGCTTCGTGCGCGATCCCTTCATCATATTCCTGCTCAAAGCTTGTGCCGTGGAACGACGCGCCACCGACCTTCTTGTCTCCGGCGCCGGTTGCAGCCAGCAACACTTCGCCAGTGGTCACATCGATCATACGGACATCGAGCTTCGATTCCGCCTTGGAATAGTTTGCTCCAAATCCGCCAATCGAGCCGCCCGTTTTTTTGATACTGAACGAAGTAATAGAACCGGTAAAGATGACTTGAACACCAAGCAGTTTTCCGATTTTGGGAGCTGTTGAGGAAGACACTGCGCCGGAAGCACCCAAACCCTGTTCCTGAAGAATCGACTGCAATTGCTTTCTTTCGATTACGGTAAACTGCCCGCTGTTGACAAGCTGCGTTGTAAACTCATCGTTCGCAGCTTCCCCAAGCCGGTCGCCCCACCAGCTCCACGTGCTGTTGTTCTCAAAATTCATTACGGCGACACGGATCTTCTTGCCGGCAGCTTCCGAATCGGGGACCGTGCAGCACAATCCAATGAAAACAAGCAAAACAAAAAACGCAATAAGACGTCTCATTTCCTCAAACCCTCCATAGGTACCATTAGAAATCGAACAGAATAGAAAGTCCACCTGAAATTTCTGCAAACCTGCTGGTGTCCTCCACTGAAAATTCCGGTTTCATCCAATAGAAACGTCCTTCGAATCGCAAGGCCGTATTGGGACGAATCGGAATTTTCAACCCGGCACCGGCATTCCAGGCAAAATCCGTTTCCGAAGGAGTCAAAAAACCTCTGTCGGCTGTGTCAAATGAAAAATGAACGGCGCCTACCCCCGCTGTTACAAAAGGAATCACCGGACCGCGAACCAGGTGCGCTACGACATTCGCATGCAAAACATACGTATCCACATGTACAACCGTAGAAACGTTCGTGTCGCCTCCTGAAAAACTCCCCCTCGCAAGAATACTCGAAGGAGTAAAACCTGCTCCTGCTTCCAGCGCAATGTGAGAATTCAAGAAGTATGCGTAACGGATTCCGCCGGTAAAATCATCGTCGAAAACCGCTTCGACTTCATCAAATAAGGCGGGCGGCTTGATGATAAAACTTTCGCCGAGAAAACCTCCGGCATAAAAGGTGATTTCAGAAGATTGCGCCAAAGCTGAGCTCGCGAGGCTTAACAAAAACAAAGACAGAATCGCTGACTTCTTCATCAACCTATTTAGCTTTTCCCGCTACGAGATCGCAGATATTTCGCCACAGAGGACACAGAGGTCACAGAGGAGAGTACTCAGAGTATTATTCTTTCAGCGCCCTCCCTCTGTGATCTCTGTACTACTAACGTTGAGTTTCTTCTCCTTTCGGCAAGAATTTGCGAACGGTGTGTAACGCCGGCGTCTCGCCGGCCATACAAAAAAAGTGACTTCAATCACCGGCCGGCGGGACGCCGGCGCTACAGACCGTTTCCTGCGATCCTCCATCCTCAATCTTCCATCCTCGAGTTTGGTTGCGGCCCGAAAGGGCCGCGCTATGATCGGCCTCTTGGTAAGAATTTCTCAGTGAACAACTCTATACTCGAGACGATCCATCGAAGATTCGACCAATACAAGCCGGAATCCGGAAAATGTAGCTTTTGCGATGGAAGCGGATAACTCCTGCGCATCGACTTTTGCCTGAAGATTGACGTCCGCAAGACCTCCGGAAAAACTGCGCACCAGTACATCCGTAACCCCGCGAAGTTTTACCAGGACGCTCTTCACTTTTTCCAGCTCCGTCGGACTGATATCCTGCAGCTCGAGAACCAGATTTCTGGAACCGCTCGTATCCTGCTTCCAGCTCTCCAGAATTCCCGCGATCAGCTGATCCCCGATCTGATCCGATGCCTTCGCCAGACTTTGCTGGAGAGCCGCGACTTCATTGATGTGAGCTGCGGTCCCCTGCCCCGAAGCCTGCGCAATAATTTCACCTGTCCCGGCTTTTACCGCTTTGGCGTTGATGGTGCTGCTCATGGACAGCAAATCGGATCCGGCGATATTGTTTGCCGCGCGGATCGATGCGGCCTGTCCGATAATTACAATCTCGGCTCCGAGTTTGGTTCCAACCCGGCCCGCCGTATCGTAGTCGCCGCCAAACGCAGCTTTTGCCTCTCCAGCGCTCATGGTCTTCCGCAAAGATCCCGGATCGACAACATTAAACCCTTTCGCTTTCAGTTTCGCGATCACGGCAGATTCGCTTTGCGAATTGGATACCGAATAGACTTGATAGAAATCGGATGCCAGAATATTATCTTCTGCGATCATGACCATCACGCGCGGGTACTTCATCCGGCGCTGCAACAGACCGATTCCTGCAAGATCATTTTGCAAATCCGCCGACTTTACGTCAGCCGAAATTCTGACGCGAAGCAGATTTCCATCGCGGTTTTCAGAGAGAACATTGTAGGTCTGGACATAGCCGGAAGAATGGGAATAAATACGGTCGGAGATAAGTTGGTAGTTTTCCGTGAGCGTTTCTGATTCTACGATCGCGCCCACAGCCTGATCGACGGCGCGGCGGAGAGCGTCTTCAATCGCCTTATCCCGCGCGGCGGCAGGATCGCTTCCGATGTTGGCCACCCCTTCGGCAATTACCGAATCGGCATTTGCTGCCTGAAGCATCGTCAGAAGACAAAAGAAACACCCCAGATAAAAAAAGATTCGTTTCACCCGGATCTCCAGCAGCCTCTTTTTATATAGGAACGCTACCGAAAAGTCAATTTTGAAGTAACGCTCTTCGCGGAGAGGACATGACGCAGAATGATCCAGCGGTCCTTTTTGTGCCGGATCCGAAGAAAATCTCGCTTCATCAGAATCGCTTCCAGCGTTTCCGTGCAATCCTGATTGCACCAGGAAAACCAGCTGGAGAGCTTTTTTTCGTTGCTCAGGACGCAGCTTTGCAGTGTCGCGGCGAGCAATTTCATGCGGGCTTCCTTCTCGGAAATATTGTCGGCGCGGGCGCGGACCGGTTTTGGCATCCGTTCTTCCCATAATTCGAGAGAAATCCGGGACGGATCGTCGACCACGATCAGCAGGTTCAGCAACTCTTGTTTTGCGCGTTGAAATGCGTTTCTTTCCGAACTAGTGGAAAACTTCAGGACTCGCTTCAACTGTTCCTCCTTGGCGGATCGTTCCTTGCCGAGGTAAGAAAGGATCCTTTTTGCATCGCGTGAAACCAGCGCGCCGTCTTCAGCTCTGGAGCGGTTCAGTCTTGCGAACACAGTGGCAAACGGCCAGAGATCCTGGTGCAAAGCGGTCGGCTGTTTCGCAAAAAATCGGCACTCCAGAAACTCCGGCTCCTGCAGCAACTGCTCTCTCCACTGCAAACAGTTTTCCGCCGCACGCCCCGTCAGACGTTCCTTCCCATTTGCGATCCGGCCAAGAATGGCGTCCAGAAGATTCGGAAGTTCCCCCTTCCCGTTCCAAAGAACGACAGAATGCTCGCGCAAGAATTTCCGCGCATCGGACGGAGTTTTCAAACGCAGATCCAGAGACAAACGGTGAGAACGCCGTTTCCATACAGCCGCTTTCGCAAGAGCTCTTTCGGAATTCATACGGGAAAAAGTGGTAAGAATCTTACTGCAGCGGATGTGAAACTTCAACTGCGATAGTTCGGATTATTCGATCCGTCGTGTTCTTTGTGACCTTCGTGGTTTATTTCGTTTTGGTTGCTGTGTTATAAGAAGGTTATGGAAACGTTTGTCGATGCGCATGTTCACATTCAACCGTGGAACATGATGAAGCCGGAGATCGTGGAGCGGATGAGCCGGAGCAGAAAGGACATGGATCTCATCCGGAAGGTCATGGAATCGCCGGTAGAATTCCTGAAACATATGGATCACGAGGGTGTGGAGAAAGCGGCGCTCATAAACTATGTGAGTCCGGACATCATGGGGTTCACAAGCGAAGTAAACGAATTTTCCGCCGATTACTGCCGTGCAGCCCCCGAACGGTTGATCCCGTTTGGTTCCATCCAGGCTTCGATCCGGGAGGGGCAAGAGGCCCGAATCGACACCCTGCTCGGGAAACTCAAGTTGCGCGGAATCAAGATCCATCCCTCTCATCAATGTGTGTTTCCAAACGATTATCTCACCGGCAACCGTTCCTTGCTCTACCTGTACCTGCGATGCGAGCAGCAAGGAATTCCCGTGATGTTTCACACGGGCACATCGATTTTTTCGGGTGCCAGGAACAGATATGCTGACCCGATCTTTGTGGATGATGTAGCAGTAGATTTTCCGAAACTGAAGATCATCCTGGCCCACGGAGGGCGTCCGCTATGGATGAGCACATGCCTGTTTCTGGTACGCCGCTTTCCGAATGTACACATGGACATTTCCAGCATCCCGCCTTCGAAAGTATTAGAATATTTTCCTCGTCTGGAGGAAATTGCGGACCGCGTGCTCTTCGGGACAGATTGGCCCGCGCCAATGGTCCCTGGAATGCGCGAAAACTTCGAGCAGTTCCGGAAGTTGCCGTTGCCGGCGGAAACCAAATCGAAAATTACGAAAACCAACGCCCTCCGCCTGTTTTCCTGATTAGACCCTTGTCCGTGAAATGCTCGCATAAAAACCAAGGAAATTAAACGCAAAGACGCAAAGACGCAAAGTACGACAGGAACGCCAAGGGCAGCCGCCGGCCCTTTGGGCCCTCTGAAAAAGAATGCGCAAAAACAAAGGGGAACAAAAAGGACCTTCCAATCAAGTCACGGAGAACTCCCTTTGTTTTTGCGCATTCTTTTTCAGAGCGGACGCCTGCGGCGTCCGGCGGCTGCCTGGTTTCCGTGTTTCTCCCCGGTGAACTCTGTGACCTCTGTGGCAAGATCCTTCTCTGCGGTCTCCTCTTCGTGGCCGAACAGGGCCGCTTTGCGGTCTTTGGGGTTTGATTCCTTTGTGTCTTCGCGGCTTTGTGGTTAAGATAGTCCTTCACGGAGGTAGAGCATGAAGATCAGCGCCGATATTTTCCGCGAATACGACATCCGGGGTCTTGTGGATCCGGAATTGACCGAAGATGCAGTGCGGGCCATCGGAATGTCGTTTGGCACGTATGCGCAACGTCACGGGAAAAGGATTCTTGCGGTCGGCCGGGATGTCCGGTTAACCTCCGATCGGTTTAGCGAAGTCTTGATTGCGGCGCTTATCTCCACGGGATGTGACGTTGTGGATGTGGGTGTCCTTCCTACTCCTGTTCTTTATTTCGCTTTGTTCGAGCTGCCCGTTGACGGCGGCGTAATGATTA
>CAZDDB010000171.1:0-8299 GCA_964504105.1 uncultured Acidobacteriota bacterium | reverse complement strand
TGTTTGCGGTTTGTAACGCCAGCGTCCCGCTGGCAGAGCTCGAGCTGGAGTCTCTGTTTTGGCCGGCGAGACGCCAGCGCTACAAAACTGCTTCCGGCTCCCGATTCATCATTCATCTCTAGTTTCCGCCCACCGGCGACGAAAGTGCACACAGTTTGTCCGGCGGGCAAGATGCCCGCGCTCCCATTTGTTCATCAGTGTGTACATTGTTTGTAAAACTGCAATGTGGCGCGGGCGGCCATCGGCCAGTTGAAATACAGCCGGATCCGTTCCTGCGCAGCCTGAAGTTCCGTTTCGTCCTTTCCCCGCTTCAGACGCGAGCGGATCGTATGACTCAAAGCCCGGACATCCGCCCAGGGAACGAGATCGCCGCCACCGGTCCTGCGAATCACCTGTCCGCACCCGTGGTCTCCACACACAATCACGGGTGTCCCGGCAAGAATGGATTCCAGAGGAACGAGACCAAATACTTCGTTTGTGGATGGATACACCGTTACATCAGCGTCCGCAAGCGCTTCAGACTTTTGTTGATCGTTCAGAAGACCGGTCCAGAGAGTTCGCTGTTCCAGATGAAGCTCCGATATCAAAGTGCGGATCCTGCTGCCGTATCCCATGTCATTTCCGGCGATCACCAGCCGCGCTCCATTGCGTATCTGCGCAAACGCGCGTACCAGATGCTGCAATCCCTTGCGTGGAGTGATCTTCCCAAGAAACAGGATCAACTTTTCGTCCGGGTCGATCCGCCATCGTTTCCGGAATGCGCCCGGTGATGTTTCTTCAACGGCGTTCACACCGTTTGGAATCACGCGGATCTTGCCGGCAGACAATCCGAAGCGCCGCATGCTTCTTCGTTCGGCTGGTGATACCGCGACGTATCCGGCCGCATTTTCCAACTGCCAGCGCCCGATCAGATAATCGTAAATTTGCTTGATGAAATGAAAGCGTTCAATCCGGGGAATTGTTCCATGCCCGCTGAGAAGATACGGAATCTTCTGTTTGACCGCTGCGCGCGCCAAAAGATCGTTCAGCAGATTTCGAAAAGTATGGAGGTGAAGCACATCGGATTGGGAAAGAAGGCGTTCCGCATGTTTTAGAATTCCCAGCGGCGTATAAAATTGCCAGTGATACGCCATCGCGTTGCTGAGATTCGGAACGCGAATAATTTCAAACGGAGCACGGAAGCCGTTTTGCCGGAACCTGGACTTCGCATCCCATACATCGGTGGTCAGGACCGTGATCTCATGTCCCATTTCGTGCAACGTGCCCGCAAGTTCATAGGCGGCGCGCGCTGCCCCTCCATAGCTGATCGCCGGATACAAGAAAGGAATTCCCATTAAGATGCGCATACGCTAAAATGCAAAAGTCAAAATGCAGAATGCAAAATGAGGCTCACCGGCTATTTTACATTTTGCACTTTTCATTTTGACTTTTCCTCTGTTCGTGCCTTTGTGTCTTTGTGGTTTCCTCCATCCATCGTATGGATCCCCAGCTCCTGTCCCATGTTTTTCACTTGCTCTGAAAGTCCGGAAATCTTCACTGAAAAATGAAGATTCAGAAACAGGAGAAACATCACTCCAAAGATAAACAAAGTAGTCGTCGGAAGCACTGCGCCAATCACGCGCGTAATGGCCAACAGCGAATCGTACCAGAAGACCAGCACCAGGATCGCCGCGGCCGTCAGTGTCCAGAGGATCGAATACTCCACCTTCAGTTTTTTCCGGCGCGCCAGATCCATTACGATCAGAAAAAAGAAAAGAGCAATGACTCCGGCAAAGATCTTTTGATTTATCGGCATATACCTTCAGGCCTTGCGCACCATCATTACAAACACGGACAGCAGCATTTTCAATCCGTAATACCAGATCTGGAGCCCTTCGTGCATTTGATGTTGTTGTGTGGACGGATACATGATCACAGGGATTTCGATCACGCGCAAGTGGAAGCGGTGCATCAGGATCAGCACATCGACATCGGGATAATCGAGCGGATAGTGATCTTCTACTGCAACCGAAAGGGCTTTGCGGTTGAGCGCCTGGAAGCCGGAGGTAGGATCCGTGATGGTGAGTCCGGTCAGCCGTTTTGCAAGCCAGGACAACACTCTGCAGCCCAGACGCCGAACAAACGGCATCGAATAGAGATTGGCACGCTCCAGGAATCTCGATCCAACCACCAGATCGGCATGTTCCAGACCCCCAAGAAGCCGGGCAATCGAAACAGGATCGTGCTGGCCGTCGCCGTCTATTTGGACGATCGCATCAAATCCTTCGCGTAATGCAAACTTGTATGCTGTCTGCAGTGCGCCGCCGTAACCCATCCAGAAGGGAAGATCGATGAGCCGTACGTTGGTGCGCAAGGCGGCTACACGGGATGTCGCATCTGTGGAAGCATCATTGACAACCAGCACGGGAAGTTGTGGATAGTTTTCTGCGATCCTGTCGAGTACTTTCCCGAGTTGCTCCTCCTCATTTCGTGCAGGAATGATGATCAGCGTCTTCATGGTGTAAATGTCAGTTCTTTGAGTCCAAGACGGTGGGGCAGAAAACAATGATAAAAGCGTTTGCGGTTCCAGTGAAGCTTCCGGATCAGATCCTGCCGCTTTTTCCAGACTCGTGGAGCGGATTTCCATCCCGAAATCTGCGCGGAAATCCAGAGTTCCGCAAGTTGAAATGGACTCTGTCTTTTTACAAACTCCCCGGTTACACCGCGTCCTTTCAAAAGCGCAAGCCCGTGAAACAAATAGCGGATAAAACTGAACAGCGGATTGAGCACAATCAATTCCAGCGGAAAATACTTCAGTGCCACCCAGAGCCGGTTTCGTTCCACAAAGAAGAATTTTTGCGGGTGATAATACGAAAGCGACGCAGAAGCCCGGTGATACGCAATGGCTGCCGGAACAAACGCGCATTCCCATCCCGCGAGACGGGCGCGAATCCCAAGTTCCGTATCGTCGCCGTAGAGATAAAAGTCTTCGTCAAACAATCCGATCTCCCGAAGCATGGTTGCGCGAAAAAGCGATGCGCAGCCGCTTGGGAAAAATGCTTCCCGCATCGAATCATACTGGCCTTCGTCCTTTTGCATCCGGCCCCGACCACGATTCATTCCGTCCCAGTAAAGCAGATGGCCCGTATTATCGATGACATTCCGTTCGAAATAGGAAAGCGTTTTTCCGGCGCACATTCCCACTTCCTCGCGATCGAGCATTGGAGTTAGAAGGGATGTCAACCAGTCCGGCTCCAAAACAATGTCATTGTTTACAAAGGCGATGACATCGCCGCGCGGTTTCTCAAGGGCCTGATTGTTGGCAGGACCAAATCCAAGATTCGTTCGATTCGCAATTACGGTGATTCCGGAAAACTGCTCAAGAACTTCAAGAGACCGGTCTGTTGAACCGTTGTCGACTACGACGATCTCGATCTTTTGGTAGCTCTGTTCTTTGATCGATGAAAGGCACTCAGCCAGGTATTCCTCGCCGTTCCAGTTCACGACGATAAAGGTTATGAGAGGCGCTTGCATACAGCATTCTGTGCTTTCCATCATTGTAACATAGCAGCGCGGGCATCCTGCCCGCCGTAGAAAATTCGTGCACAGCCATATCTTGCGGGCTGGAAGCCCGCGCTACAGCTATTCGCATTCATCTGTGCTTCCTCTTTTTCTGATCTGAAACTTGACAATCAGCACAAAGATGAATTATGGTTACTTTCAGGTTAGATGTAATGATTTGCCCAACGAACCGCTACTGGTGGTACCCCTGAGGGGGTTGTTGGGAGCCGTCTAACCAGCTGAAACTCGGAATACTAACAACCCACTGATCCAAAACGGATTGGTGGGCTTTTTTTTTGCGGCTAAAGGCCGCAAAAATAAGGATGAAGGCAGAAGGATGAAGGATGAATCGCGGTCCGGGAGTGTGGATGGTGCAAACGTGTATCGTCATGAATTTGCCGCGGATTTGGAGACACCTGTTTCGGCGTATTTGAAGTTGCGGCCTCTGGAGCCGGTGTTTCTCTTAGAGAGTGTCGAACGAAATGAGACGGTCGGCCGCTATTCGTTTATCGGTGTATTACCGAAGCAGTATGTCGTGTTGAACGGGCCAGGGCATGCGGAGACATTTTTTCGTTCGCTGGCCGACATCCTTCAACAAATCCATGTCGAAGATGGCCTCCGTTTTTCTGCGGGTCTGGTTGGCTTCTTCTCCTATCATATGGCTGCGTTCCTGCACCCGAAGATACCGGCGCGGCCAACCGCCTTCCCGCTTGCGGGATTTGTGCAGCCTTCCGCGATTCTGGTGTTCGATCACCTGAAGCGCAAAATTCTCTTGACCTCCATTCTTTCCGAATCGGAGCAGGCCGCTCTGGCGCGGCAAATCCGCACCTGTCTTCAGACGATTGTGCCGTTGCCGCGTTCAGGTGCATCCAGCAACCCGATTGGAAATATTACGAAAGAAGATTTTTGCAGCCGCGTAGAGCGAGCGAGGGAATACATTGCCTCCGGAGACATTTTTCAGGTTGTGTTGTCGATGCAGTTTGAAGGAGAAAGCAAAGCCGATCCTTTCCAGATGTACCGGGCGCTTCGGATGATCAATCCGTCTCCATATATGTTTTATTTCAACTACCGGAATGAATTTCAGTTTTTCGGATCAAGTCCCGAGACCATGGTCCGGACCGATTCGGGGAAAGTGCAGTTGCGTCCGATCGCAGGGACGCGTCCGCGCGGAGCCGGTCCTGGTGAAGATGAACGCCTGGAGAAAGAACTGCTTCATGATGACAAGGAACGTGCGGAACATTTGATGTTGCTGGATCTGGCGCGAAACGATTTGGGACGCGTTGCCGAAACAGGTTCAGTCAAAGTTACAGAATTCATGAAGGTAGAACGGTACTCGCATGTCATGCATCTTGTATCCACAGTGGAAGGATCGATACGAGGCACTCCTGGCATCCGGGATCTGTTTTCTGCTGTCTTCCCTGCAGGCACCGTGTCGGGCGCTCCAAAAGTGCGTGCCATGCAGATCATTGATGAGCTGGAGCCTCACAGCCGCGATTTGTACGCGGGCTCGTTGGGTTATTTTGGCAGCAGCGGAGAGATCGACCACTGCATTGCCATCCGATGCCTGCAGTCTATTGGAGACCGCTATCGCTTTACTGCAGGCGCAGGGATCGTGGCCGATTCTATTCCGGAGAAAGAATATCAGGAGATTTTGAACAAGGCGATGGCGTTACAGGTGATGTTGAAGATGGCGGGGGAGCCGTTATGAAACGAGTGTTGCTGATCGATAACTACGATTCTTTCACATACAACCTGTATCAGGCATTTGCGATGCTGGGCGCTGAAGTCGCAGTTCAGTACAACGACCGCCTTTCGATCCAGGAAGCTGATCAATGGAAAGCAACTCACCTGGTAATCTCCCCCGGGCCCGGGACGCCGCTTGACTCCGGCATTTCCAACGATTTGATCACGAATTTCCACGGGAAGATTCCCGTGCTTGGGGTGTGTCTTGGCCATCAGTGTATCGGTCATGTGTTTGGCGGCCAGATCGTGCGCGCAGGTGTGTTGATGCACGGGAAAACTTCGATGATCATTCACGATGGAAACGGTGTGTTCAGTGGACTGAGCAATCCATTTGCGGCCACACGTTACCATTCGTTAGTTGTAGCGGAGGAGGGTCTCCCGTCAAATCTCCAGATCACTGCGCACACCCCGGCAGGTGAGATTATGGGGATACGCGTAAAAGGCACAAGAACGGAAGGAGTGCAGTTTCATCCGGAATCGTACATGACTAAAGAAGGGATGCGTCTCATGAAAAACTTCTTGGAGATGAGCTAGGAGACCACAGAGATGTTTGCCGCAGAGGACACAAAGATCACAGAGAGGAAAGGATTAGGATTTCAACGCAAAGACGCAAAGGCGCAAAGCACACGAACAAGCACACCTGGTGTCGTGTTCGGCAGCCGCCGGCCCTTTGGGCCGTCTGAAAAAGAATGCGCAAAAACAAAAATGCGAATCAAAACTGTGTTTCATCAAGTCTGCCGAGAAATGAATTTTGTTTTTGCGCATTCTTTTTCAGAGGCGGGCGCCTGCGGCGCCCGGCGGTTGCCTATCCCGCTATCCCTTTTATCTCCCGATCCCCTTTCTTGCACCTCCGTGTTCTCCGTGCCCTCCGTGGTTAAATCCTCTGCGCACTCTGCGTCTCTGCGGTGAAATCCGATTATGAGTGAATTTAAGCAGTTGTTTGAGAAGGTGTACGGCCGGCAGGATCTAACCATCGCCGAAAGCCGATCCTCTCTATTTGCCATGATGGAAGGGGAATGGGGACCGGCACAGATCAGTGCGTTTCTAACTGCACTTCACATGAAGGGAGAGACTGCCGATGAGCTTGTAGGTTTTGCTCTGGCGATGTTGGGAAAGGCCATCAGATTGCGCGTGGATCGAAAGCCGGTGATGGATACATGCGGGACCGGCGGAGACAGAAAGGGGAGTTTTAACATTTCCACGATTACGGCGTTTGTTCTTGCCGGTTGCGGCATTCCGGTTGCCAAGCACGGCAACCGTGCCGCTTCTTCACGCTGCGGGAGCGCAGATCTGCTGGAAGCAATGGGGATGCGTTACCGTTTGAACCCGGAAGAAGCGGCTGAAGCTCTGGATCGCACCGGATTCGCGTTTCTGTTTGCGCCTGATTATCACCCCGCTACGAAATCGGTGGTCGAAATCCGAAAGCAGCTTGGAATGCCAACCATCTTCAACTTGCTTGGTCCGTTGACAAATCCAGCGCGTCCTGCGGTCCAGCTGATTGGTGTTTACGAAAGCCGTGCGGTTCCGTTGATGGTGTGTGCGATACGCAAGATCGATGAGTCGCACCGCGCAGTGCTGCTTCATTCTGAGGATGGTTGGGATGAGGCAACTCTTTGCGGTCCGTTTCGCCATCACCCGACCTTTGGTGAGTCATCCATTATGGATCCGGCCACATTTGGATTTACGCGATGTGCGCCGGAGGAATTGCAAGGCGGCTCACCACGGGACAATGCGGAGATCGCGACGGCAATCTTGAACGGTCAACGCGGCGCGGCGCGCGAAACCGTACTGCTGAATGCGCTTCTCGGTTATCTGGCCTTTTACCCGGAAAGTTCGCCGGAAACAGCGAAGCGAGCGGTTGAGGAATCACTCGATTCAGGCTCTGCACTGCGCGTTGTGAAAAAATACAAGGTCCTCTTCGGAGCGCGGGCTTCCAGCCCGCCGGTCTTCTTAAAACGGATGGACGAACTTCTTCAGAAAAAAAAGGATGACGTTGAACTGCGAAAGGGGCACATACCTGTTCCGTCTGATGATCGCCGAATCGATTGGAACCGGAACCGGTTTCATTTGATCGCGGAAATCAAACGCTCCTCGCTTTCAGCCGGTGTGATCCGCAGCGAAATCGACATTGGCGGCATTGCGTCGGCGTATGAAAAAGCAGGAGTCTCGGCCATTTCTGTGTTGACCGAAGAGCATTACTTTCATGGCTCGTTGGATGACCTGCGCGCAGCCCGCGCTTCAGTTTCCATCCCGCTGCTGCAAAAAGATTTTATCCTGGATCCGTTCCAGATTCTGGAGGCGAAGCTTGCCGGCGCGAGTTTTGTCCTGCTGATTGTGCGGTTCTTAACCCGCGATCAGTTGTCCGGCATGCTGAGACTCTGCGATGAGATCCGGATCAACGCGATCGTTGAAATCACAAACGAAGAAGATCTGCAGAAAGTAACAGAACCGGTGGCCTTTCTCGGAGTGAATTCCCGAGACCTCGAAACGCTGCAGATCGACAAAGGGAAATTTACAAGATTGAGACCGCTGCTCCCGGATGCTTTTTTGATTGCCGAGAGCGGGATCTCTACAGTGGAAGATCTGGCCCGCGTAATCGATCTCGGATATCACGGGGCGTTGGTCGGAGAGCATCTTCTGCGCGCGGAAGATCCAGGCGCGGAGGCGCTTCGTCTGGTTCGTTCAACCCGGAAGATACCGAAAGTAAAAATCTGCGGCATTACCAGCGACCGCAATGCGCAGCTTGCAATTCGATGCGGAGCGGATGCGCTGGGATTCATCTTCGCGGAAAGCCCGCGACGAATCGAGGAAGATGCGCTTACATCATTTCGCAACAAGATTCCGCCGGAAGTTCTGTGCGTGGGTGTGTTTCGGGGCCAGTCCAGGGAGAAAATTCTCTGCATCATGAACGAATTCTCCCTGGATGTGGCGCAGGTATACGACGCGATCTATTTGTCCATGCCCGTATGGCATGCGAGAACAATCTCAGAACCAGCCATGGAGAATGGCGATCACA
>CAZDDB010000170.1:0-8322 GCA_964504105.1 uncultured Acidobacteriota bacterium | reverse complement strand
GCTCTGCCAGCGTGACGCTGGCGTTACAAACCGTAAACATGCTTTCTTACAACAATTTTGTCGTGCACCCGTTCTACTACCATGTAGAGTTGATGAAAACAGATGCCGGTAGTAGACTGTACATACTCATTTGAGGGAGGCCCGGATGTCCAGACTCACAAGAAAATTTGCGGTTGCAGCGCTGCTGGGGTGCTGTCTCATTGCATTCACATCGTTCTTGTTTGGCGCTTACTCTCGCCAGATTACGTTTTCGGGATATGTATGGAGCGTGAAAACCAGCCGTGGAAAAGTTGGCCCCGGACCGAACTACTTTTCAGACAGCACACAAAGTGTCTGGGTGGATACACTGGGGCGATTGCATATGAAGATCCGCAAGACAAAGGGCAAATGGTACTGTTCCGAGATCGTGTCCCTGAATAACTTCGGGTACGGCACCTACAGGTTCTACATCGACACCCCGGTAGACAATCTGAATCCATATGTGGTCCTGGGTCTCTTTACCTGGAGCGACAACCCAGCATACAACAATCGCGAAATCGACATCGAATTCTCCCGCTGGGGAAGCGTAAACAATCAGAATGGACAATATGTGGTTCAGCCGTACACATTGCCGCAAAACATCCAACGCTTCCAATGGCCCGCAGGAATTTCGCTTTCGATGCACAGTTTCGATTGGAGAAACAGCCAGGTGTACTGCCGCAGCCAGCGTGGTCAAGCGATTCCACCCGCTGCCGGCGATATCCTGCAACAAAAGACGTTCACCTCAGGGATTCCGATTCCTGGCGATGAAAACGCGCGGATCAATCTATGGCTTTCCCGCGGTCATGCTCCGTCTGATGGCCGCGAAGTCGAGCTCGTCTTCAGCAAATTTGAATTCTTGCCGTAGGAATGAACCACAAAGACACGAAGGCACAAAGAGAAAAAGATTATTCTTTTTGTTCTCCTGGTCTCTTTGTGGTTAAATCTATACATTTATGATCCTTCGTGTCTTTGTGCCTTCGTGTTTAGCTCGATATGTCTAGCGGCGCGATTGAACCTTTTACCAGCCGGATTCTCTCCAAAATCGCGGATGTGCTCGTCTTTTTCCGGCTGACTCCAAATATCCTCACGGTCGCGGGTGTTTTCCTGAACGCCGCTGTTGCAGTTGTACTTCTGGAGGGGCGCTTTTTTCTGGGCGGTTGGCTGTATCTGCTGGTTAGCATGACCGATCTGTTGGACGGAGTTCTCGCGCGCAAGAAAGACATGTCGACGACCTTCGGAGCCTTTCTTGATTCTGTGATGGATCGTTTTGGGGATGCCGTGATATTTTTGGGTCTGCTGGTGCATTATGCCATGATTCACAACCTTCCGTGCGTGATCATCGTATCGTGCGCCCTTTCGGGAGCGCTGATCACGAGTTACACGCGAGCGCGCGCTGAATGTATCATCCCAAAATGTAAGATCGGGTTCATGGAAAGACCCGAGCGAGTGATCCTTCTGGCGATTGGTCTTGTTTTTAACCGGGTTCCCATCTGCCTCCTGCTGATGTCCATCGCCTCCTTTCTCATCATCATCGATCGCATTGTGTACACGCGCCGCGAACTGGAAAAGATGGAGGCATCAAGACGTTGATGGCGCAGGCGCTTTTCAAAGGACAGCAGCTTGGCAAATATGAAGTCCTCGATTCGCTCGGGACCGGAGGATTCGCCTCTGTTTACCTCGCGCGCGACCAATGGATCAACAAGCTGGTAGCACTGAAAATCCCTCACTACCAGAACTACGATCTCGAATATTTACTCAAAGAACCAAGGCTTCTTGCGCGATTGAACCATCCGAACATTGTGGGAATCCTTTCCGCGGAAAAAGAGGGAGCCCTCTTCTTCATCGTGATGGAATATGTGGAGGGGGAATCGATGGAAGAGCTTCTGGAGCGCGAAAAGATTCTTCCTTACAAGCTCGCCTGCAACTACATCTTGCAGATCTGTGAAGCGCTCGAGTGCGCCCATTCGCAGCAGGTGCTGCACCGGGATGTTCGTCCTGCAAATATTCTTGTTTCCAAGAATGGAGTGCTCAAGGTGGGGGATTTCGGTGTGGCGGCGCTGCTGGAGAAGCTACCTTATGCAAAGACTGTCATTGGCACACCACCCTACATGGCTCCGGAGCACTTCAAGGGGAAGGCAGTTTACCCCAGCGATGTCTACTCCGTGGGAATCATTCTCTATGAAATGCTCACCGGAACGCTTCCCTACTACGATGTGAACCCGGCAAAACTGGAGCAGCTCATTCTGGCGGGAAAGTGTACTCCGCCAAAGTTGCTAAACAAAGAAATCCCGCGAGATTTGAACAACATCATTCTGCGAACCATGGCGAAAGATATCGCAAACCGTTATGCGTCCTGTTTCGAATTGTCTCAAGCGCTCCGGCATTTCCTGGGCAGTTCTCAGGAAGTGACAGAGATGGCAGCCATCAAGAACCGTATCCTGAGCCGGCAGCAAACGCACTCGCTTCCTTGCTGGAACTGCAATCGCCCGTTACCGCGATACACAAAAGTCTGTCCGAAGTGCCATGTGAAGATAGAGGATTGATGAAAGGAAACTCAAATTTCAAAATGCAAAATGCAAAAGTCAAAATGAGGATCCGTCATTTTGCATTTTTCACTTTGCATTTTGCTTTTTGCATTCTTTTCTTTGCCTCGTGTACGCAGCGTGAAAGACCGGCGGAAGAGATTCGGATCGGCGTGTATGCGAGTTTGACAGGCACCACAGCCACTTTCGGTCAATCCACGCAAAAAGGGGTCGAGATGGCGGTTGCCGAAGCCAACAGCTCCGGGGGAGTTCTGGGTAAGCAACTTCGCGTTTTTATTGAAGACGACCAGGGTAAACCGGAAGAAGCACAGACAGTAGTCACCCGTTTAATCAATCGCGATCGAGTGATTGCAGTCATCGGAGAAACGGCTTCATCTCGAAGTCTTGCCGCTGCCCCGATCTGTCAACAGAGCGGGATTCCGATGGTCACCCCGTCTTCAACGAATCCAAAAGTCACTCAAGTTGGAGATTTCATTTTTCGCGTCTGTTTTATTGATTCTTTCCAGGGCGCAGTCATGGCAAAGTTTGCGGCAAAGACTCTTCATGCTTCGCGTGTTGCGATTCTACGTGACATCAAGAACGAATATTCGGTAGATCTTGCGGATGTTTTCATCGAACACTTCCGAACATTTGGCGGGAGCATTGCCGGTGATGTCAGCTATAGTGAAGGGGACACTGATTTCAGCGCGCAACTGACAGCGCTGAAATCAAGGTATCCGGAAGCCATCTTTCTTCCGGGCTATTACACCGAAGTTGGATTGATCGCTATTCAAGCGCGAAAGCTGGGAATACCAGTGCCTCTGTTTGGTGGAGACGGATGGGAGTCACCCAAACTAGTTGAGATCGGCGGCACCGCATTAAACGGCTGTTACTATTCGAATCACTATTCGCGGGATGATCCTGCGCCAGAAATCCGGAATTTTGTGAAAGGGTACAGCGCCCGGTACAACGAAGCACCTGATGCAGTGGGGGCTCTCTCTTACGATGCGGCAAAGATCCTGATCAACGCAATTCGCAAGGCGGGCTCTGCACAGCCGTCTGCAATCCGCAATGAGCTGGCGCAGACAAAAGAATTTGCTGGAGTCACGGGCAGTATCACGATCGACTCAAACCGGAACGCGGTCAAACCGGCGGTCGTGCTCCGCGTCCAAGATGGCAAATTGCAATACGTAGAAACCGTCGTTCCGTAGGGAGGAATTCACCACGGAGGTCACGGAGAACACGGAGTAGATCGGGAATTTTTCAGATGCTGCTGCCTAGACGGCAGCGAAAGAACGATGGAGCCCTCCGTGTTCTCCGTGACCTCCGTGGTGAAAATCATTTCGCGAGGTGAAATGGCGTTATTACAGCCGGCGGCGGGTGAGGACGATGGAACGAAAATGGATCGCCTCATTGATCAGAAAGATCGGGCCTACCAGAAGATGCACAAGATTCTTTAGAAACGCCGGAGATCTTTTTTCATAAACAGCGTGACCGACTGTTTGAAATATCCAACCTGTCACAAAGGCGGCCAGACCGATCCATGGATCCGACACGGTCCGGGCCAGCGCATCGAACAGCGCCGCAGAGAGAAGCATCGAGATCGCGAACCGCAGATCGAGTGTGCAGTAGTACATACCAGCCAGAATGATCACCGCTTCCGCGGCAGTAATGGTTCCGAACAAGTTCGTCCGGTGGATCGGAAGCAAAAGCAGCAACGCAAGAATTCCGTACATGATGAGCGGGATGCCGATGAAATGGCAGGCAATATTCACACGGGTAGTATGGTAGGCGGCGTAATCGGCTAACAGCTCATCGACGCGCGTCATGAAGTTCTTCCCCCGGCGGCCACGGAGGGCCGCCCTCCACAATGGCGAATGTCATGCGACCGAAACCTGCGGCTTCACGAACGAACGGACAAGCGCTTCCAGCAAGAGACGTCCATCGGCGCTGCCCAGCACTTCTTCGGAAGCGCGTTCCGGATGCGGCATCATGCCGAACACATTTCTTTCCCGGTTGCAAATTCCGGCAATATTATAAAGCGATCCGTTGGGGTTTGCTTCCGTCAGGATCAAACCGTCCGGAGTAGAATAACGGAACAGGATGCGGTCTTCGTCAATCAACTCATTTAATGTCGTATGATCTGTATAGTAATTCCCGTCGCCGTGAGCAATCGGGATCTTGAGGATCTGACCCTGGCGCAGCGAAGCGGTCAGCGCGCACCGCGTTGTTTCCACGCGCAGATGGACGTGGACGCAGCGGAACTGCAAGCATGCGTTCTTCATCAACGCGCCCGGCAGCATTCCGGCTTCGCACAGAATCTGGAATCCATTGCAGATCCCGAACACTGTTCCCCCCTCCAGGGCAAAGCGTTCCACCGCGTTCATAATCGGAGAAAACCGCGCCATCACGCCGGTCCGCAGATAATCTCCGTAGGCAAATCCGCCGGGCAAAATCAACAGGTCGCAATCGCCCAGAGATGTTTCCTTATGCCAGACCAGATCCACATCCTGTCTCAAGACATCCCGGAAGACATGCTCCGTGTCGTGATCACAATTCGACCCGGGAAACACAACGATTTTAACTTTCATGATTCCTCTCCGTATTCGATCACAAATTCCTCAATAATCGGGTTTGCAAGCACCTTCCGCGCAATCTCCTCCAGAATCGTCGAGGCCTCCTTCCGGCCGGCGGCTTGAATCTCCAGATCAAACACCTTCCCCTGCCGGATCGAAGCAATACTGGTGTATCCCATGTGATGCAGACTCTGCCAGATCGCTTCCCCCTGCGGATCGTGGACGGTTTGCTTCAGGCGGACGATAATCTTTGCCTTCATGCAGCTAACCTATGCTTTCTTGCGGGCGACCACAAGGGTCGCCCCTACAAATCAAGTATATCGCTGATTTCATCCTGCAGCGAAAGATGAACTTCCGTTCCCTGACTGTTTTTTTCCAGGGCTCTCACAGCAGAAACGTAAGCCATCTGAGGATGATTGTTCTGCTTGCTGAGATGAATCAGCATGATTTTCCTTCCTGTGCCGTCAAAATATTGATCAAAGAAAAACGCGAGCGCTTCGTTCGACAAATGGCCCAGATTGCTCATGACTCTTTGCTTCAGGGGCCATGGATAGGGGCCGGTGCGAAGCATCTCTGTGTCATGATTGGATTCAATCACCAGCGCGTCCGCTTTTGCAATTCTGGTCCGGACCGCTTCGGGCAGATAGCCGATATCGGTTACGACGCACACGCGGGAGTTGCCGGCGCGGAGCGAGAACGCCAGCGGATCCACGCTATCGTGAGGGATGGAGAACGGTGTAACGGTAATGGAACCGATCTGGACGGGCACGTCCGCAGCAATCGGTAGATGTCTTACCTGTTGCAGTTCCGCGCCCGCGTAATCCAGGGCCCGGGGGGAAATATACACGGGGAGACTCCATTTTCGCGCCAGAGGTTCCACTCCCTGTACGTGATCGTGGTGCTCATGGGAAACCAGGATTCCGTCCAGCATGGACGGATCGATGCCAACCCTGGCGAGGCGTTCCGTCAAATCCTTGACCCGCAACCCGGCATCGATCAAAAGACGCGTCGAACCGTCTTCCACAAACGTTGCATTGCCGCCGCTTCCGCTGCCCAGAACGCAAATGCGCATTCGCCGTCCTACTAATGCATTAGAAAGTCTTCGGTGCGAAAATCAAACCGGTCCAGATCCCCGACCACAACGATTCCATAATTGGAATGCTGAAACAACTCCATCGCCACCTGCTGCACATCTTCCACGGTCACGGCCGAGATTTCCGCGAGGACTTCCTCCGCCGTGATCTGCCGGTCATGATACATGTCATTTTTTGCCAGGTTGAACATCCTTGTGGAAGAACTCTCCAGACTCAACATAAGGCTGCCCTTCAAATGGTTTTTGGCGTTTTCGAGCTCCTCCTGCGTTACCGGTTCGAGAACAAGAAGCCGGCACTCCTGAAGGATCAGCTCAGCCGCTGTCCGTACCGTGTCCCGTCCCGTTCCTGCGTAGATGCTGACGTATCCGGAATCCTGAAACGCATTGAGCGAAGAAAAGACGGTATAACAAAGTCCCCGCTGTTCGCGAATTTTCTGGAACAAGCGCGAGCTCATGCTGCCGCCCAGAATTACATTCATAACCGCGGCTGCGTACCGCTGCGGATGATTTGTGGAATATCCCATCATTCCAATGCAAACGTGCGCCTGCTCCAAATCTTTCTTGGGACGAAACAGGACAAGGGGCTGCGGATTTACAGGAGGCAGTTGAACCGGCAAGGAAGCTGAACGCGGCTTCAGAGGGAAGCACTTGCGCACAGACTCAACCAGCTCGTCGTGATCGATCTTGCCGGCAGCAGAAAGGACCATATTCGGAGGAATGTAATCGCGCGAAAAGCAGTCGCGCAGTAAACTCTGATCGACGGCATGGACCGTATCCACGGTTCCGAGAATCGGCCGCCCCAGGGGGTGTCCGGACCAGTAATGCTCCAGGAACAGCTCATGGACAAGATCGCCCGGATTGTCCTCCACCATCTTGATTTCTTCCAAAATCACCTTCCGCTCGCGATCAATGTCTTCCATTTCGAATTTCGGATGGATTAAAATATCCGCGAACAGGTCCAGAATGACGGGGAGATGTTCATCCAGCATCTTTGCGTAAAAGCAAGTATTCTCTTTGCTTGTAAATGCATCGGTGTATCCACCGATGGAATCAATAATCTTTGCAATGTCGTAGGCGTTCCGTCTTTCCGTGCCTTTGAAAAGCATGTGCTCAATGAAATGATAGATGCCTGCGTCGGCGGTCGATTCATCCTGCGATCCCTTCTTGAGCCAGATTCCAAGTGAAATCGAACGCAAATGTTCGATCCTCTCAGTAAGAATCGTAAGACCATTATCCAAAACTTCTTTTTTGATTGCCGAATCGGCCATGAATACACCTTCGCCCTTATTCAGAAGCATCTGTCAGGAACAAAACACCCGATAGAACCATTGGTAGGGGCGACCCTTGTGGTCGCCCGTTCCCCAGTGACATCAAATCATATCATATCGGATGGGCGGGCGTCCCGCCAATTTGTGAGCGCCATTGGCCAATATGTAACCATTTTGTTACACATTCTTTCATGGAGTCACGATACTCATTTCCCACAGTTCTTGCAGGAAATGGCCGACGGCGACTTCATCCGCAATGACGAAATCGACTTCCATTTTTGATTCGCTTCGCCAGTAGGTAAGCGCTTTGTCACTGCGGTAATAATTCCGTCCGTAAGGAAGTCCAAACATCGCTTCAAGGCACAGTAATGAAACCTTCTTTGCGCGCGGCTTCCGAAAGTTTTGTATCGAGAGAAACAAATTGGTGGCCGGTGGGAAGTTTGTCGGCCCACAGCAAGGCTGCAGCGAGTTGCAAAGAATCAGCAGTCTGAGAGGGGATGCATTAGAAGAAGCTGGTGCGCAACTGTCCTGGAGCATGAAGCCTTTGTTCAAGAACGCACGGATTGACAGATCTCTGGTAAGACTGTATCTTACTTACGTGACGACTACCGTTTCAACGAAAGGCCAAATTGTTTTGCCCGCCGAGATCCGGAAGGAAGACCACATCAAGCCCGGCGAAGAATTCAGCATAGAACGCGTTGATCAGGGCCAATACCTGCTGAAACGAAAGACACGCAGACGCAATCAGGGCCTGATAAGCCTCCTATTGTCCTGCCCGGTGAAAGGTTGGTTCAAACCGATGGATCGGACCGAAACAACCGACGACATCCAGCCCGCAAAAA
>CAZDDB010000169.1:0-8407 GCA_964504105.1 uncultured Acidobacteriota bacterium | reverse complement strand
AACGTGGAAATGTCCAATTCTTCCAACGAGTTGGTTGATTACTTTATCAAACAACGTGGAGGAGCCAATGCAAGTAGGGTCCGCTAACGAAGACGTAAAAGCCGACATAAACGTAACTCCGCTTGTCGATGTTTGCCTCGTTTTGCTGATCATCTTCATGGTAGTTACACCGATGCTTCAGAAAGGTGTCAGCGTGATGCTGCCGGTCACCAAAAATCCGGGCAAGAAACCGGATAATCCGGACCAAATGATCATCTCCATCAAGCAGGATTCCACGATCTACATTGAACAGGATTGGGTTCCGAAAAATCAGTTCCAATCGCAGATGAAGGACTTGCATGAACGCAATCCTGGAAAAGAAATCCTGATCAAAGGGGACGCTCGCCTGCGTTACAAAGATGTGAAGAAAGTGATGGATGTTATCAACGAGGCGGGTTTCGAAAACGTCGGCTTGATCGCGGAACCGGAAAACGAAAGCTAATTGAGGTGAGTTTATGGGAATGGGAGCTGGGAACCTCGGTTCCCTCAAATCCGATATCAATGTGACACCTCTTGTGGATGTCGTGCTCGTTCTGCTGATCATCTTTATGGTGCTAACGCCGTTGTTACAGATGGGCTATGACGTAAACGTTCCTCCTAAGGCGCAGGCGGATACTTCCGCAGTCATGAGCAAGGAACAGTTGATTGTCACCCAGAGAGATAGCCGCAAGGTGTTTCTCAACCGTGAAGAGATCGCGCTCGACCAGTTGCCGCTTCGGCTCACCGACATCCTGAAACACCGCAGCGATAAGACGGTGTTCTTCTCCGCAGATGATGAGCTGAACTACGGTGTCGTGATGACAACAATGGACGTGATCCGGACCGCAGGAGCCGTAAGAATCGGGATCATCACCGAAAAGGTCGTAGTGCCGCAATAAAAAAGGATCTCACCGCAGAGACGCAGAGGATAAAAAATATTTGCGCTTTCTGGTCCTCTGCGGTGAATTTCCCACCTCTGAAATCTATTCATCGTTTTGAAATTCTGTGGTAGAATCGTCCCCTTCCAAACCTTTGATTCAATGGAGAAGATATGAATCTGCGTCGACCAGGCATTTTTGTGTTCATATCCCTGCTCGTCGCTGCAGTATTTCCTGCTGCGGCATCTGCGAGCGAAGCCGACCTCGTTCTGCCCGATCTCTCATCAGTTAGCTTTCAGGGATTTACCGGTCACAACCTTCTGCTTTTCGGTTTGTTTGTATGCGTGCTCGGAATGCTCTTTGGAATGATCATCTATGGCCAGCTCAGGAAGTTGCCGGTTCACAGTTCCATGCGCGACATTTCCGAGCTGATCTACGAAACCTGCAAGACGTATCTCATCACACAGGGAAAATTCATCCTGATTCTGGAAGTGCTGATCGGAACAATCATGGTGGTCTATTTTGGATGGTTGCGCCATTTTCCTGCGGACCGGGTGGCGATCATTCTGACATTCAGCCTTGTCGGGATCGCAGGGAGCTATAGCGTTGCTTGGTTTGGAATCCGGATCAATACGTTTGCTAACTCACGAACCGCTTTTGCGGCGCTGAGAGGGAAACCCTTCCCAACTTATGCCATCCCCCTGAAGGCCGGAATGAGCATCGGCATGCTCCTGATTTCTGTTGAGCTCCTGATCATGCTGGGGATTCTCCTTTTTGTGCCTGGTGACTACGCAGGGCCTTGCTTTATTGGTTTTGCAATCGGAGAATCGTTGGGAGCTGCTGCGCTCCGTATCGCGGGTGGTATTTTTACCAAGATTGCCGACATCGGCTCCGATCTGATGAAGATCGAATTCAACATCAAAGAAGACGATGCGCGCAACCCCGGCGTGATTGCGGATTGTACCGGAGACAACGCCGGCGACTCGGTGGGCCCTACCGCAGATGGATTTGAAACATACGGCGTTACCGGTGTAGCGCTGATTACATTTATTCTGCTTGCTGTAAGTGAAACGTCAGCAGGACAGGGTTTTGCCGCAATTCAGGTCCAGCTTCTTGTTTGGCTCTTCGTCATGCGCATCATGATGATCATTACCAGCGGTCTCTCCTACGGGATCAATGCAGTGATTGCAAAGGGGCGATACAGTAACGCAGAGGAGATGAATTTTGAGGCTCCTCTTACAAGCCTGGTGTGGCTGACCTCAATCGTGTCCGTGATCATGACGTACATGGTTTCCTATCTTCTGATTCAAGGACTCGGCGACGGCACACTCTGGTGGAAACTATCCACCATCATCACCTGCGGCACTCTTGCGGGCGCAATCATTCCCGAGCTTGTGAAGGTATTTACTTCTACAGAATCTGCCCACGTCAAAGAAA
This sequence comes from uncultured Acidobacteriota bacterium, assembly GCA_964504105.1. Classification (GTDB taxonomy): domain Bacteria; phylum Acidobacteriota; class HRBIN11; order JAKEFK01; family JAKEFK01; genus CAZDDB01. The sequence continues at coordinate 6,074 of CAZDDB010000169.1, read as the reverse complement.
TTGTGACTGCCTCCCGGGAAGGGGGCGCCTCACTGAACATTCTTTCCGGGTTTATCGCCGGAAATTTCAGCGCCTACTGGATGGGAATCACAATCGTGATTTTGATGGGAATCGCTTACTGGATCAGTACGATGGGACTCGGAGCCATGATGGTAGCGCCGGCCGTGTTTGCATTTGGGTTGGTAGCGTTTGGATTCCTTGGAATGGGGCCGGTCACGATCGCGGTGGATTCCTACGGACCCGTTACAGACAATGCCCAGTCTGTCTACGAACTTTCAACAATCGAAACGCAGAAAGGGATCGAAGAAGAAATTAAAAAAGATTTCGGTTTTGAACCGAAATTTGGCACGGCAAAGAAGTACCTGGAAGCCAATGACGGAGCAGGGAACACATTCAAAGCAACCGCCAAACCTGTGTTGATCGGAACCGCAGTTGTGGGCGCAACGACTTTGATTTTCTCGATCATTATGGTTTTGACCGGAGGAATGACTGAAGGGCTCGATAAGCTCTCGGTGGTTTATCCCCCGTTTCTGCTCGGGCTGGTGACCGGCGGAGCTGTGATCTACTGGTTTACCGGCGCAGCCACGCAGGCGGTCTCCACCGGAGCGTATCGCGCGGTTGAGTTTATCAAGAAGAATATCAATCTGGACAGCACAGCCGAAAAGGCTTCTGTTGAGGACAGCAAACGCGTGGTGGAAATCTGTACCCAGTATGCTCAGAAAGGGATGTTCAATATTTTCCTGACGGTTTTCTTTTCCACTCTTGCCTTTGCCTGTCTGGAACCCTACTTCTTCATCGGTTATCTAATTTCCATCGCGCTGTTTGGTCTGTATCAGGCCATCTTCATGGCAAATGCCGGTGGCGCCTGGGACAATGCCAAGAAGATCGTGGAAGTCCAGCTGAACCAGAAGGGAACGCCGCTTCACGCTGCCACAGTCGTGGGCGATACGGTTGGTGACCCCTTCAAAGACACGTCTTCAGTTGCAATGAATCCGGTGATCAAGTTCACCACGTTGTTTGGCCTGCTTGCCGTCGAACTGGCGATCGAAATGGATCCGGGTGTTACGACGATCATGGCGGCTCTTTTCTTTCTCGCGTCTGTGGTATTTGTCTGGCGTTCCTTCTACGCGATGCGTATTAAAGTCTCAGCGTAAGTGTAGCGAACCACGGAGGCACGGAGACACGGAGTTGGTTTTTTCCATCCTCTATCTTCCATCCTCCATCATCCCTAATTGCTGCGGTACCGGAGATCGCATCGGATTAGCGGGTGGTTGCCCATGCTCCGAAATCCCTGTAGAATCGTCGTGTTACTTTTGAGTCAAACCCTTGAAATGAGGAACCCATGAAGCATAAAGTGTGGCATCTCGCCCTGTCGTTCATCTGCGTTCTGGCCTTTAGTTCTTGCCGGACAAACAACCAGCAAAACCAGCAACAACCTGAAGAGATTCTGATCGGGGAATATGGATCGCTGACAGGTACTACGGCCACGTTTGGAATTTCTACCCGGAATGGAATTGCAATGGCCGTGGATGAGGTGAATCAGGCAGGCGGAATCTTCGGGAAGAAGATCCGTGTGATCGTTGAAGATGATCAAGGAAAGCCCGAAGAAGCCCAGACGGTGGTCACCAAGCTGGTCAACAAGGACCGCGTCATCGCAGTGCTGGGTGAAGTTGCATCTTCGCGAAGTCTGGCTGCCGCGCCTGTTTGCCAGCAGAATCGCATTCCCATGATCACTCCGTCCTCCACAAATCCCAGGGTAACGCAGGTTGGCGATTATATCTTTCGGGTCTGTTTTATCGATCCATTTCAGGGGCTCGTCATGGCAAAGTTTGCCTCGAATAGCCTGAAGATCAAGAATGTGGCCGTGCTTCGGGACATCAAGAACGATTACTCAGTAGGACTTGCCGACGTGTTTGTCGAAAACTTTACGAAATTGGGCGGAGCGATTGTCAGCGACGAAAGTTACAGCGAAGGGGACACCGACTTCAGCGCTCAGCTTACTTCGATCAAATCGAAAAATCCGCAGGCAATTTATGTTCCAGGATACTATACGGAAGTCGGGTTGATTGCGCGTCAGGCCAGGAAACTCGGAATACCCGTGCCGCTCATTGGCGGAGACGGCTGGGATTCTCCAAAACTCTGGGAAATCGGAGGGGAGGCGCTCAACGATTGTTTCTATTCGAACCATTATTCCGTCGATGATCCGAGCCCGGCCATCCAGAAATTTGTTGCCGGCTACAAGACCCGCAACAACGACCAGGTTCCGGACGCAATTGCGGCTCTGGCCTATGATGCAGCCCGTATTTTGTTTGACGCATGGCGGCGGGCCGGAAGCACGGAAGGCCCGAAAGTGCGCGATGCTTTGGCACAAACAAAAGAGTTTCCCGGCGTTACTGGTAAAATCACGCTGGACGCAAATCGCAATGCCGTTAAACCGGCTGTTGTTCTTCGTGTGAAGAACGGCAAACTGGAGTACGTAGAAACCATCACCCCCTAGCGGGAATACCACGGAGGCACGGAGACACAGAGTGGAGAAGATTCAGGAATTTTCCATCCGGTTTTGCAATTCTTTTTGCTCCGTGCCTCTGTGTCTCCGCGGTTCTCTTCACGAATGACCAGTTTTCTGCAGCAGATGATTAACGGGATCGTACTCGGCAGCAACTACGCCCTCATTGCTCTCGGCTACACGATGGTCTACGGTGTGCTGCGTCTGATCAACTTTGCTCATGGCGATGTCTATATGTTCGGCGCCTTCATGGGGTATTACCTGGCGCGGATCGGCGCCGCTCAAACGGAAGGGTCATTGATCCATGCCATCCTGATCATGCTTGCCGCCATGATTCTCTCCGCTTTTCTCGGGATGCTTATTGAACGTTTTGCCTATCGTCCCGGACGCAGCGGTTCCAAATTTACCATGGCTTTCTGGTTGGGAATTTTGGGCGCTGTGATCGGACATTTTCTGTATCCTGCGATTTCCGGTCTTGCGGCAGGGGCGATCACTGGGGTTGCGATCGGTGTAATTGTGGAACGCTTTGTGATCCGGTCGGTGCGGCGCGCTTCCCGTCTTGCATTTTTGATTCTGGCAATCGGTGTTTCGTTCTTACTCGAAAACGGCGGTCAGCTTGTCTTTGGCGCTGACCCGAAGTTCTTTCCTCAAATCATACCAGCCATACAGATGAACGTTGGCGATTTAAGTATCAACAATCAGCAGATTGCAGTTCTTGTGGTCGCCATCATTCTTATGATTTTGCTCAATACGGTTGTCAACTACACGAGAACCGGAAGGGCGATGCGCGCCGTCTCGTTCAACCTGGACGCGGCGCGACTCATGGGTGTCAATACGGATCGCATCATCGCCATCACGTTTGCGATCGGTTCGTCGCTGGCGGCGGCAGGCGGGATCTTGATCTCGCTAAACTATCCGAAAATCGACCCGCTGATGGGGATCATGCCGGGTCTGAAAGCATTTGTGGCTGCAGTTCTCGGCGGTATCGGCAATATTCCCGGCGCCATGCTGGGCGGCTTTATCATCGGGATCGCCGAAGTCATGACGGTCGGATATCTGCAGTCGACATACAGGGACGCGATTGCGTTTTCGATATTGATCCTGATCCTGCTTCTGAAACCCGCTGGAATCATGGGCAAAGGTCTGGTGGAGAAGGTATGAAGAAGTGGCTGCTTTGCCTGGCGGTTGTTGTGATTCTTGTCATAGTACAAACTGTGGTGATCGACTGGCTTTTTCTCTCCGGGCCGATCCGTACGGGACCGTACATTCACCAGATTGTGATCCTTGTTGGGATCAACATTATTCTGGCAGTCAGCTTGAATCTGATCAATGGCTTTACCGGTCAGTTTTCGATCGGCCATGCCGGATTCTTTGCAGTTGGTGCGTATACTTCTGCGTTTGTGATCTCGGTGGTTGAAAAATCCGTACGGGCGGTTCTGATATTCCTTCCTGAATTCGGCCAGAATGCAGTCCTTCTTTTGATTGGATTGAGCGCCGGAGCCCTTCTTGCGGGAATTGCCGGTCTTGCGGTCGGAATTCCATCCTTGCGTCTCCGTGGAGATTATCTGGCGATTGTAACGCTCGGGTTTGGTGAAATCATTCGAGTGCTGATCCTCAATATCAACGCGATCGGCGGATCCCGCGGTTTCACCGGGATTCCTCATCTCAGCAATTTTTTCTGGGTGTATCTCTTCGTGCTGATTACTGTTGTGGTCGTTCACAATCTTGTGTATTCCAGCTATGGTCGCGCATTTATTTCAATTCGCGACGATGAGATTGCCGCGGAGGCGATGGGCATTGATACGACTCGCTTCAAGGTGACTTCGTTTGTGATCAGCTCTATGTTTGCGGGTTTTGCCGGCGCGTTGTTTGGGCATTTCACGATGTATCTGCATCCAAACACGTTTACATTTATCAAATCATTTGAGTTGATCATCATGATCGTGATCGGAGGTCTTGGGAGTATCGAAGGAGCGGTTCTGGGGGCAATCCTTTATACAGTGTTGTTTGAGCTCCTGAGGCCCTTCGGACCTTACAGACTAGTTGTCATTTCTATCATTCTGATCCTGATCATGATTTACCGTCCACAGGGAATTTTGGGCTCGAAAACGATCTTCGGGCGCAAACCAAAGGTTCAGACGGCAGGGTAAACGGATGGCAATTCTTAATGTGCGGCAGTGTGTCAAGCAGTTCGGTGGTCTTGTGGCGGTAAAAGACCTCAGCATGACGTTGAGTGCCGGAGATCTGTACGGTTTGATCGGCCCGAACGGCGCCGGAAAAACCACAGTGTTTAACCTGATTACCGGTGTATACACACCCGAAGAAGGCACCATTGCGCTGGAAGGAAAACAAATCCAGGGGATGAAGGCTTCCGCGATCGCTGCGCTTGGCATCTCACGCACGTTTCAGAACATCCGGCTGTTCCAGAGCATGACGGTTCTGGAAAATGTGAAATTGGCGCGGCATGTCCACCGGAAGCAAGGTCTGTTTGATGCAGTGACGCGGAGTCGCGTTCTGAAATCCGAGGAGATTGAGATTGAAAGAGATGCCATCGAGCTGCTGAAAATCTTTCATCTGGATCACCTGGCGCAGGAGCTTGCTTCTAACCTCCCGTACGGCTCGCAGCGGCGTCTGGAGATTGCGCGAGCGCTGGCCACGAAGCCGAAGCTGCTTTTGCTGGACGAGCCTGCAGCGGGCACGAACCCGCAAGAAGCGCTTGAATTGATGCATTTGATCCGCTGGCTGCGCGACAGGTTTGAGCTTACGATCTTATGAGTAGAGCACAATATGAAAGCGGTGATGGGGGTCTGTGAAAAGATTCAGGTGATTGACTACGGCGAGACCATCGCGATTGGTGTGCCCGCCGAAATCCAGGACGACCCGAAGGTCATTGAAGCGTATCTGGGGGGAGCATGATGCTTAGCCTCACAAACGTTTCCAGCGGTTATGGCGCTATTGAAGCTCTCAAAGGCATCACTCTCCATGTAGAAAAAGGGGAGATTGTGACTCTGATCGGAGCCAACGGCGCAGGAAAAACCACCACACTCCGCACGATTACAGGGCTGGTAAGCGCAACCCTGGGCGATGTGATTTTTGAGGGAAAAAAACTGAACGGGGTTCCCACTCACAGGATTGCTGCCATGGGGATTTCGATGGTTCCGGAAGGCCGGGCCGTCTTTGCAAACCTGACAGTCATGGAAAATCTGGAGATGGGCGCTTATCTGCAGAGAGACAAAGCAAAGCGCCAGAAGGAGTTGGATCGTGTATTCGCCATGTTTCCGCGTTTGAAAGAAAGAACGAAACAGTCTGCCGGAACGTTGAGCGGTGGGGAACAACAGATGCTGGCGATGGGTCGGGCCCTGATGGCTCATCCGCGGCTGTTGTTGCTCGATGAACCGTCGCTTGGTCTGGCCCCGCTTCTGGTACACACGATCTTTGAAGCAGTTGACGAAATCAATCAAGAAGGCACCACGATCTTGCTCGTTGAACAGAACGCGAATGCTGCATTGCGTCACTCTCACCGGGCTTATGTGCTGGAAACGGGCCGCATTGTGATTGAAGGACCATC
>CAZDDB010000168.1:1213-8416 GCA_964504105.1 uncultured Acidobacteriota bacterium | reverse complement strand
CAGCATCACATGGAGGAGTTTACTGACTGTAGGAATTAGCGGCGGGGCGTTGCCCTGCCCTTCAGCTCTGGTGGTCTTGCTAAGTGCGATTGCGCTTCATCGCATTGCATTTGGATTGTTGTTAATCGTCGCTTTTAGCCTGGGATTGGCAGTTGTCCTGACATGCGCCGGCCTTGTTTTTGTTTATTTTTCCCGCCTTTCAGAACGTTTCCCTTTGGGGGGAGGCCGATTGATTCAACAGCTCCCGATGGCTTCTTCTCTAGTCATTTCCGTGCTTGGATTTATCATCGCGATCCGCTCCATCATCCAGGCATAAAAGGGAGCGCGGACGCCTTGCCCGCCGGCGAAACGAAGCGCGCTTGACTATCCACTATACAATAGCCAGATGCCGCTACTGAGTGAAATTGATCCGCGGTTTCTTCTCATTACCGGGACCACTTTGTCGATCCTGGGCGCGATTTTCTTTTTCCTGAAGCTCGCCAGGCAACCGGCACCCGGTAGCCCGCACTCATTTCGTCGGCATCCACTCGTCTTTCTGTTACTGATGACGATTCTTCTGCCAGGCGCTGCACTTCGCTTCTGGAAACTGGATGAGAAATCGATCACTCACCCGGAAGTAGTTATACCCGGCATTCCGATGCCGCCCATATCGGCGCCTCCACCCCGAATTACTCTTCTTCAAACTGCATCTTTCCACTTTCACGTAGAACCACATCCACCCGGTTTTTACTATATGATGTGGTGTTGGATAAAGCTCTTCGGGAGCTCACTCTTCAGCCTTCGTATTCCTTCAGTCTTGTTCGGGACTGCTTCTATTCTCCTGATCTTTCTTGTTGCACGGAAGCAATACAGCATTCCCGTAGCGCTGATTTCTGCCGCCTTGCTTGCCTTCAATGGTCATCACGTCTTTTGGAGCCAGACGGCGCGCATATACACAACGGTGACTTTTTGGGGGCTCGCATCTGTGCTTTTCCTCAATCGAATGGTTACAGAAAAAAGTAATCGTCTAAGAGATGAAATACTGTTTGTCGGTTTCAATGTTCTCGGAGTCTGGACAGAGCTCCTCTACTGGCCTTTGCTTGTGGCTCAAATGATCTGGATCGCGTTGCGCACAATCTCTAGGGAGAGGCAAATGCGGATTTTAAGTTTACAAGTGCTTGTAATTTTAATCGGCGCTCCGGCCCTGGCGCACGCCGCATACCAGGCCCGTCCTTCCCATCTGGAATCATTCTCTTTTCGATTTATGAACGAATATTTAACGTTTGGATTTCTGCTTCGCCCTGATTCTTTTCCGATGGAGTCCGTTGCACTTCCTTCCCTGACAACTGTTGCCGCGCTGCTGATTGGCGTTGCCTGCATCTGCATCGGAATTTTCGTGAAGACATCGACCGGCCCAGAATCTGCTGGTGATGCCGGTGGAAATCCACCCGGCATGGTTCTCCTTGCTCCGGTGACGATTGGATCGATGCTCGTAATCGTCGGCTTTTCGTTGCTTGCAAGGCACCGGCAGGAACAGACGGCAATGACAGCTGTCATTCCACCGCTTGCCCTTTTTTTACCGCTCATTCTTTCAACATCCGGCCGCTTCCTGAATCGTTTTCCCCGCCTTCATTCTGTCCTTACTTCCATTCCAATGTTCGGCATGCTGTCATTCTTGCCCCTTCTGCTTGTTTGTGCGATCTCGTTCCTGGTGCCTCTATTTGCGAGCCGCGTCTTCCTGGTTTTCGTTCCTTATTTGCTCATCGTGATCGCAGCCGGAATCTTAAAGATGGCAACAAATCGCCTCCGTCTTATCTTCTTTGCCGTCGTACTATCCGTGATTCATGTAGCAAGTATCGTTCATTTTCATAATGCTCTGAGCACCCCGATCGAGTACCAGGGAATGGCGAACGAGATCGGAAAACGTTACCAGGCCGGAGATCTGATTTTTGTCCATGCAAATAGCTGGAAAGTTACGCCACTCTTCTACTGTATTCGAAACGATAAGGCTAATTTCGTATGGCAAGGATTCGGGGGGGCTGTTGCAACGCACCATGAGGCGCGTGCCTACGTAATCGAGCTCCCCAAACAGGCTGCTACCCGCCAGATGCGAATGGCCCTACGGGGTTTTCAGTTGAAGGAAACTATTGTGCAATTGCGTCTTCGCTGCCGTGTCTATCAACGTCCCGATGCTGTGTCGGAATAAGGCTCCCTAATCCTTTCTTAAGGCGAATCGAGTTCGCGTACAACCCTCTCCTCTTCGCCGCGAAGACCGCTTCTCTAGTCATTTCCGTGCTTGGATTTATCATCGCGATCCGCTCCATCATCCAGACATAAATGGGAGCGCGGACGTCTTGCCCGCCGGCGAAACGAAGCGCGCTTTGATTCATGGATCCACTTTGGTTGCGGCCGGAAGGGCCGCGCTGTGTTAATTTATAAACATGAACGTACATCCGGCTTCGTTTCGCGACCCAAGCGGCTTTGTTTTCGTGGAGAATGGTCAAATCTTTCGCCGAGTTCAGGACATGTACCGGGAGGACTACGATCATCTCATGGGCTCAGGACTGTACGAGAAACTGGTTCGCAACGGATTGATGGTTGCCCATACCGAAGTGGAAACGAACCCGGAAAGCGGTTACAAAACGATCCGGCCCGAGATGATTCCGTTCATCTCGTATCCGTATGAGTGGTGTTTCAGCCAGCTCAAAAATGCAGCGCTGACTACGCTGAAAATTCAGCGGATCGCTCTGGACCATCAGATGGTCCTAAAGGATGCAAGCGCTTACAACATCCAATTTCTGCGCGGCAAACCTGTTTTGATCGATACACTCTCGTTTGCCCAATATCGGGAGGGAGAACCGTGGATCGCCTACCGGCAATTCTGTCAGCATTTTCTGGCGCCGCTGGCGCTCCAGGCTTATCAGGATGTCAGACTGAACCAGTTGTTGCGCATTTACATTGACGGCGTACCGCTCGATCTCGCAAGCTCTCTTCTCCCGTTCCGGACGCGAATGAAACTGTCTCTAGCTGCTCACATTCATCTGCATGCAAAAAGTCAAAAGCGTTATGCAGGCAAACAACCGGGAAAAGCGAAAGTGGGACGCCTGTCGCTTCTTGGTTTTCTGGATTCATTGCAATCCAGCATTCGGAAACTGGAATGGAATCCGGAAGGAACCGAATGGGGCAACTACTACCAAGATACAAACTATTCGTCTGCGGCTCTGGAACAGAAAAAACAGGTTGTTTCCCGATTCTTGGAAAGACGAAAACCGGAGATCGTTTGGGATCTCGGCGCGAATACCGGAGTCTTCAGCAGACTGGCTGCCCACGCCGGAGCTTACACCGTTGCTTTTGACCTGGATCCGGCAGCGGTGGAAAAGAATTACCGGGAAATGATCCAACAAAAGGAGACAAATCTTCTACCCCTTGTTTTAGACCTGACGAATCCGAGTCCGGCAACAGGCTTTGAGAACGCGGAAAGGATGTCGATTCTGGAACGCGGCCCGGCCGACACTGCCCTGGCGCTGGCACTAGTCCATCATCTTGCAATTTCGAACAATGTTCCACTGGAAAGACTCGCCGCATTTTTCAGTAAGCTTTGCAACTCATTGATCATCGAGTTTGTGCCAAAGCAAGACTCCCAGGTCCAGAGGTTGCTGGCAACCCGTGAGGACATTTTCCCGGGTTACACGCAGGAAAATTTTGAAACGAAGTTCAAAACGCATTTCGTGATTGAAGAGGCGGCCCCTATCCCCGGCTCCGAACGAACACTGTATCTAATGCGAAAGCAGCTGTGAGGACGTTAAAAGGGAGCTCAAGCCGTTGGGATTAGAGTGGAGAGCATATCGGCAACCTCGGATGACGTGAGCTCCTTTTCTTCGGTTCGGCTCGCGTGATCGTAAGATTCCTTTCTCAAATATCCCTGACTGATCCCGAGCCTCGTCGCAAGATCGCGGCATAACTCGTAGAGTGGAGGACTGTTCAAGACAACCGGATCTTCAAGATACCGATTTTGAAAGTCCATGAAATTCATTTTCGACTTGTCCTTCATGACCTTCTCGCCTAGGTACCTTGATGAAGAAAATGTGTGCTTCATCATTGACAACATCAGTCATGCTGCCTCGGATGTTGTGATCAATTACGGGGGGCTGATCGTTCGCAAGACCCAGCTTAAGGAGGTACTTCGCACCCGAACGGCCGGACAGCACCCAGCCACCGACTTCAAACTCTACAGGCGCTTGACCCCGGCGTGCGGGATGAAATGAAACTGGTTGAGGCCAGTTTGCCCTGAAGCGGTGGCCCACCCAGGGTTCGGTCAGAATGTAACGGGGCTTTTCAGGATTGGGTTCAATCTTCTTTCGGAACTGATTAATGACAACCCGCAGGTATTCCGTCTGATCTGAACATTGCCATTCCAAACCGCTTTCAGCACTCTGCGATTCGCAACCACCTTCCCTACATCGAAGCTAGAAATTTTAGAACTTCGTATTCCTTTGGAGTCAATCGAATTTCCCCGTCCCGTACCAACAGAATTCTCTTCTTCGTATCGATGGTGGTCTCTCCTACCCGGATGATTTCTTCCACACCTGAGGACACGCGCAAGGGCGCAAGGGGTTAGAGATTGTCGGTGTTGGGCTAGGTGTGCTAACTTAAGGAAGCTGAAAAAGGCGGTTATCATGCAAGAGATACACACTGGAACTCTCGCGGAAATCGCCTCGCAGGCGAAGTAATTGGACGCCAGCTTGCAACTCTGGTTGATGAAGTACCCGACCCTGAAACTTGAGCATTACAACACGACGTTCTCTTCTATAATGAATGCTGCGTGAGACGATACACTGTCTTTTTTTTCGCCATTGTTGTCCTTGTGCTTGCCTTTCTCGACAAAGGGCAAATCACTGGAGACGGGGCCATCCGGTGGAATGCGCTGGTTCACTTAATCGAAAATCATCAACTCACTCCTGACAAATACAGCATTATTCAGCCGATTTTCGCGGCATCGTTATATCTTGCTGCTGATCTCTGGATGAGTCTCTCTCAAGATGACAATGCGCCTGATTCCAGGCGTATCAGAATCATACGAAATGTGGTGCAGCGATTTAACAAGTTCGTGACGCTCTTCCTCGCAATATTGTTTTACCGGGTCCTGAGGAGCCTTTTTGAGTTTGATCAGCGAAAGGCCCTGCTTGGAACGCTCTTTCTGCTATTCGCCAGCATGCTGATTCCGAATGCGCACGACTTTTATTCGGAGTGTCTCGGCAGTTTATTGCTTCTCACCACTCTGTTATCACTTGTCGGCCTTTGCGCGGATCCGCATCACGCCCGAACATTCTCAAATGCAGCGATGCTGATTTTGAGCATGTCTTTGCTCATTGGACTTACTCCCATTGCGTGCATTCCGCTTGGTTTGATTCTCATTTTTCTTGCGGCCTCACGATTCTTCAAGAGCGATACCTCGATTGTCCGCACCAACATTGCGGTTGCGCTTGGAGTGATTGCATGGATCCTGGGCGTTTCTATTGTACTTGGAGAAAATTTCATCCGAAGAGAGAACATACTCGATTTCGGATATCCTGGGGAGGGATTCCAGACCCCACTTACTGTAGGACTTCCGGGGCTGCTGGTTTCTCCTGCGCGAGGTATCCTGTTTTTTATCCCCACATTCTTCTTTGGAATTTTGGTCCTTCTGCGAAGAAAGGACATTCAGTGTACCTCTGGCGGTCTCCTGTTCGTCTCCTTGTCGTTGGTATACTCCGTTTCCTTGCTTTTGGTTTATTCAAAGTGGCACGACTGGCATGGAGGCTGGTACTGGGGGCCACGCTATCTGCTACCTCTATCTGTTTTTGGCGCGCTCTATTTTGCAATTTGTGGCTTCAAGTTCTGGCACAAGATGAATCCACGGCAGAAGGGGGTATACATTATCATCGGCTTGTTGTCGGCGTCCCTTTACAAGGTCGGTGTAACAATAAACATGAAGCATTTGATGAAATGTTTGGAAACCGACCCTCTGGGAAAAGGATGCTTTTGGGACTTTGCCTATCTTCCGTATTCTTCGCTTTTTGACCTATCCGATCTGAGAAATATGATCGTTCACCGTTCCACCGTTGTGGAAGTCGTTGCGGCGGTTTTGTTTCTATTGCTTTTTCTGCGCACGCAACTCAAGAACGTGAATGCTGCTTCGTGATTCGGAATCATTCGGCATTATATTGTAAAGCAATTGCTTCAGAAATCGATTTCCCGTTGCAGTGCTTACTATTTGGTCCTTTCTGACTTTACACGGCGCAAGATATAGAAGTCCCGCGTATTCCAGTAGGTCTTGTATTTGCGGGATTGTACTGCCTGCTGCAGGAACGCAGAAGCCTCCTTTTGAGTGAACGGCCAGGTTGCGGATGCTACTCGTAAAAAAACAAACTTCGCCGTAGGAAGATTTTGCGGATCGATCAAAGCTTTGTTTCGCGTATATCCAAGTGCGGGGTATAAACAGGACATTGTTTGCAAACTCGCATGTGGCGGTATTTGAGAAACTTCATAAAGAAACGCGGATCTTTCCCGCGGAATTTCAGGAAAACTAATATGAGCCACATTCAATGCCAGAAGAGTGAATGCGATATATGGTGCCATCACGGACTCCGTGATTCGCCTGAACAGAGTTGTCTGAAATGCCAAAACGGACGCCATAACGGAGAATACGAATACGGGTAAACCGTAGTAAATCGCAAGGCCGGCCTGTACCCGTTCCGAACTCGTGCTGTTGACGATCCATGCGATTACCAGAAGCAGAAAGGCTCCTCGGCGAAAAAAAGGAAGAAACAAAATCGACGCAAACAGATGCAGGTAAGGCTTCCCAAAAAGAGCCTTACCGAAGCGAATCGGATGCAGCAAATAACCCAACAAAATCTCCCACGGTGTATTCCCCCATTGGTTCCACCTGTACAGAAACTTATATGGTTCCGAAGAGCCTAAAAAATAGGGAATACCCACGTTTAAAGCAAGGATGACCCAGAGACAACTCACCAATCCGGTTACAAGGCCAAGCAAGAATTTACGTCCAAAGATCGCAACATACACCGCGAATCCGATCACGTAGATCCCTACGTCTTCCTTGATTGTGAGCGCCAAAAAAAACGTGAGCCAGTATTTCCACTTAGGTCCGGTCTGGTAGTACCAGAACAATCCCAGAAGAGCCAGGGGAAGAAAGCACTCCATGTGAAAAAGGTAATTGAGAGT
>CAZDDB010000168.1:0-1203 GCA_964504105.1 uncultured Acidobacteriota bacterium | reverse complement strand
CAGCGGAGGCGCCATTCTTTGACAAAAGCTTTCTTAAAACCAAAACGCTGCTCCAAAGTACTATGGGTTGCAAGACAACCAGCAAATAGGGACTCCTGAAGATAAAGTGCAGCGGGATCAAAGCAATGAGGATCGCAGAAAAATGTTCTCCCAGGAAACTCATCCCGAGAATCGGAGAAAACAGAAACTTCCCGTGATAGGAGTTATACAGTGCCTCATCAATCATCGAAAAATCATGCGAGAAGGTTTGGAATGCCAGGTGTCTCGTAAGGGAGGAGCAAACGAACAGGATCAGCATGATGCCGGCCATCATTGGGAAAAAGCGCTTCTGTTCCAAAACGACACGAATCTGTCCTATCGATGAATGAATAAAGGCAGCGGGATCCCGCCTCAACAACACCAATGCCACCAGACAACCATAAAGAATCAGAGTTGGTTCTCGAAAGCGCTCGAGGCGGAATGTGCTAAAACTTGCTATATTGAAAACGATGAACGGCAGCACAAGCAGCGCACCTGCGGCCATCAGCAGAAAAAGGGTACGGACGAATTTCACAGGATTTCTGAAGAATTGTATCCCAGTTTCAGGATGATGAGATAGCGGACTAACCGCAAGAGCGAAACGGTGGAAAGCGTACATTTGCGGTAAACCTGAAAAAGAAGCACCGGATTTCAAGAAGTACAGCGATCCTGCGAAAATCGAGAAAAGGCTCTTCCGGAATTGTTGCGCGAGGATCCCGGGGCGAAAGACAACGTCAGTAAGGTTTCGGCCATGGAATCAGGCTCTTGGCAAGATTGCGGGAAAAATCTTGGACTTCCGCCCACGGTATGCTCATTCGAAGCAGCGCCTAAATATCGGCACTCTTGATCGCATCTTCAAAATAAGTGAATGCTCTGATGTAATGGCACAAATTGTCTTCCGGAAGAGAGTATTTGGCAACTGCGTCCTTAAATATTCGGCCTCTTCGCGGAATCGAGTGGGTGATTTTCGAGCATTTTAGATTTCCGGAAGCATGCAGGTGAGAATTTTCAACCGCAAGTATTGCTCATCGCGCAGACCATAAGCGCGTCTTTGAATGACTCGGATCTTGTTGTTAATGCCCTCAACAAAACCCAGTGAGACTTTGTTTTTGGGATTGCAGCAAGCAGCGATACCTGACCAGTGTCTTTCAATCATGGCGGCGAATCGTTCATAAGGTTCCAGTC
>CAZDDB010000167.1:0-8453 GCA_964504105.1 uncultured Acidobacteriota bacterium | reverse complement strand
AACCCGTTCGTAAATTCTTGCCGAAAGGAGAAGAAACTCAACGTTAGTAATACAGCGCGGCCAAGATGGTACCAAGAGAGCTCACTCAGTGGATACGGATTCCACTTTTTCGTCCAGAGCAGCAATCAAAGTTTGCCACGGAAGCAGTGCGCATTTGATCCGCACGGGAAACCGGCGAACCCCCGAAAGGGCATTCAACCCACCCGGTTCATCCGATTCGAATCCGGTACCTGACAGCATTCGCTGGAGACGTTCAAAAATGGTCTGCGTTTCGGATCTGCTCTTTCCCTCTACGGCTTCGGTCATCAGCGATGCGGAAGCCCTTGAGATGGCGCAGCCAGAACCCTGAAAACCAATCTCGCGGACCATGCCTTCCTCCAGGCGAGCATGAATGGTGATCTGATCACCGCATACAGGATTGTAACCTTCCGCCTTCCGGTTTGATCCATCCGGCTTGTAGAAGTTTCGCGGATTCTTGTTGTGATCCAAAATCACACGCTGATAGAGTTGATTCAACTCAGACATCAGTGGAAGATCCCGGCAACTTTGTGGAGGGAGTCGATGAAAGAATCAATCTCTTCGCTTGTATTGTAGAAGGCGAACGATGCGCGCGCCGTGGCCGGAACGCCAAACCTCTGCATTGCGGGCATCGCGCAGTGATGAC
Source organism: uncultured Acidobacteriota bacterium (assembly GCA_964504105.1). Classification (GTDB taxonomy): domain Bacteria; phylum Acidobacteriota; class HRBIN11; order JAKEFK01; family JAKEFK01; genus CAZDDB01. The sequence continues at coordinate 7,789 of CAZDDB010000167.1, read as the reverse complement.
CTGCGCGAATCGCGATCCCTTCCCGATCCAGAATTGTACCCACGTCATGAGGATGCACGCCGTCGATGACGAACGATAGAATCGCCGCCTTTTCTCCGGCATTTCCGATGATCCGCGCTCCCGGAACCGCCAGGATTTTTTCGGTTGCGTAGGCAAGCAGATTCTGTTCGTGCCCGGCAATCCGGTTGAATCCAATCGCACGAACGTAATCGATGGCAGCGCCCAGCCCGATCGCTCCGGCAATCGCAGGTGTTCCAGCCTCGAATTTGAAAGGCAATTTGTTGTAAGTTGTCTTCTCAAACGTGACGGAGCGAATCATCTCACCGCCTCCCTGATACGGTGGCATTTTATCCAGGAAACCGTACCTGCCGTAAAGAACTCCAATTCCGGTTGGACCAAACAGCTTGTGACCGGAAAATGCAAAGAAGTCACAATCAAGGTCTTTCACATCCACCGGTAGATGTGGAGCCGCCTGGGCGCCATCCACAAGAACGGCAGCGCCAAACTGATGAGCCAACGCAATGATTCTCTTGATTGGATTGACTGTGCCGATCGCATTCGATACGTGTCCCACGGAGACGAACTTCGTTTTTTCATTTAGCAGACTTTCGTACTCCTCCAGAATCAGCTCGCCATCCTCGTTCACCGGCACAATTCGGATCGCAGCACCGATCCGCTCACACAGAATTTGCCACGGCACAATGTTCGAGTGATGCTCAATCACGGTCAAGATGATTTCGTCACCCTCACGAAGAAAAGTGCGGCCATAACTTTCAGCAACCAGATTGATGGCTTCCGTTGTGCCTCGAACGAAAATAATTTCCTGTGCATGCGAAGCATTCAAAAAGTGCTGCACCGCCACGCGCGCGCCTTCAAACGCATCCGTAGCCTTTTCACTCAGATAGTAGATTCCACGATGGACGTTTGCGGTTTCGGCGGAGTCGTAGCGATGGATCGCATCAATTACGCACCGTGGCTTCAATGCGGTCGCCGCATTATCGAGGTAGACGAGCGGTCTTCCGTAAACAGTTTGTTGCAGAGCCGGAAAGTCCTTCCTGAGGCGATTTACATCGAAAGGGCCGGTCGGCGAGAAGTCAGGAGATCGCATTTTAGATAAGCCGCTCCTACAGCTATTCGGTGTCCTTTTTTACCCGGAGACCGCGTTTTTTCATTTCACGCTGGACGGAAGCGCGGACGTCTTCGCGAAGCATGCGAGCATGGTGCATCTTGATGAGATCGCCGGAGGAAAGAAGTGGGATCATGTCAAGCGCGATGGCTGCAGGAGTCTTCGGGTTCATGAGAATCCCTTGCCGGATCGAATCCGTAGTCATCCAGCCGCGATGCTGCAGGATCGTCAGAATGGTTTGAATGGGAGAAGAAGGATTTCGCGCAATCCACGCAATTTCTCCTTCCGATAATCGCGGATTGCGGAGCAAGAATTCGTGAATCTTCGGATTGCATTCTTGCATGAGGATCCGCCGTTCTTGCAAATCCGCTTTCATCGCCAGTGCAGCCCGTTCGGTGACCGGCATGGCACGGAGTTTTTCTGCGAGAGATCTTTCCTTCGGTTCTGCGACGGCGACAGGCTCATCCGATTTCAAGCCCGCCAGCAAGTCTACCGAGGATACCGGCTCCGGCTGCGGAGGTTGGACTTTCTTTGAAAACATTTGCACACGAAAGCCACGGTCCTCGCGCATGATCTTCAATGGCTTGATCCTGCGGCTGCGGAGGCTGCCGGAAGCACGGGCAACAATCAGGGGATCTGCTGGCAGCTTAACCTGCAACAGAAAGGACCCTTCTCTTTCCGCTTGTACAAAGAAGTCTTCGTACTCACGCAGATTTTCAAACTCCAGTATGATTTCGCGCGGTGTATTTCCCCGAAAAGCCTTCAGAATTGTACCCTTCGTGTCTTCGTATTACGAACTATCAAATCGTTGTTTTTCCGGCAAAGATTTTCGGAATGGCTTTGTAGCGCCGGCGAGACTGTCCAAAAACGGACGGAGAAGGCATGTTTGCGGTTTGTAACGCCAGCGTCTCGCTGGCAGATCTCGAGCTGGAATCTCTGTTTTGGCCGGCGGAACGCCGGCGGTACAGACCGTTTCCCGCCATTCTCCATCTTCAATCCTCTATCCTCTATCCTCACCCTTTGGGGCGGCCCGTCAGGGCGGCTTCATGACTTAGTGGTACCTCCGATCTAACTGACGATCGAGCCGATTTGCAACATTTCCTTGCGTCCGGTTTGGCGGATCGTGGCGTTATCGATATTCACAGCGCAGAGACTACCGCACATGGTGCAAACTGCCGAGTCGTAATCTTCGCTTTCCTTGCGCATCTGGCGCGCCTTATCTCCGTAAATGGCAAGCCTGTACATGGACTCCCAATCGAGGAGTTTCCGCGCACGCGACATTTCAAAGTTGCGTTCGCGAACGCCTTTTACTCCTTTGGAGACATCCCCGCAGGCAGCGCCGATCTTAAAGGCGATGATGCCGTCGCGCACATCCTCAATTGTAGGAAGCCGGAGGTGTTCCGCCGGAGTCACATAACAAAGCATGTCGGCGCCCGCTGCAGCTGCCACTGCGCCTCCAATGGCGCCGGTAATGTGATCGAACCCGGCGCCGATGTCGATCGGCAACGGACCCAATACATAGAACGGCGCACCGTTACAGATCCGTTTCTCCAGCATCATATTGGACGCAATTTGATCCAGGGGTACATGTCCCGGCCCTTCAATCATCGCCTGGACACCAGCCTCATGAGCGCGCCGCTGCAACTGACCGATAATGATCAGCTCCTGCAACTGCGGACGGTCGGTTGCGTCTTCAATCGCGCCCGGACGCAATCCATCTCCGAGACTCAATGTCATGTCATATTTCAAACAAATCTCAAGAAGACGATCAAACTGCTCATACAACGGATTCTCCCGATCGTTGAACCGAATCCAGTGCGCGTGGATCGAGCCTCCACGACTGACAATTCCTTCCACACGCGGACAATCCTCCAGTCGCGAAATTGATTCTCGCGTAACTCCGCAATGTACCGTGATGTAATCGACCCCTTGTTGCCCCTGCTTGTCAATTTCCGCAAACAGTTCATCCGCGGTCCATTTGATGATGCTTTGCCCGCGCGCTACCGCATAAATCGGAACAGTCCCCAGCATCAATGGCGAATTGGCAATCATTTTTATGCGCATCCGGTCCAGATCATCGCCGGTGCTCAGATCCATGACCGCGTCCGCCAGATTCTCGGTGCAGACCCCGAGTTTGCGCAATTCCTCGTCTTCATCCTGATGGTCCGCAGAATGACCGATGTTTGCATTCACTTTCGTGTACAGTCCTTTCCCAATTCCGCGCGGACGAAAGTGATGGTGGATGTTCCTGGGAATGACGATTTCACCTTTGGCAACACCCTGACGCACAAATTCAGGATCGAGGCCTTCATCTTCAGCCACCATCCGCATTTCTTCTGTAATGATTCCTTCTTTTGCTTTCGTAAGTTGTGTCGGCATATCCATCACCTCTTGTATTTCACCACGGAGCACACAGAGAACACGGAGGACAGGGAGAAAAAAATCCTATTCTCCGTGTTCTCTGTGTACTCCGTGGTTTAATCCTACCCTCCGATGGCGTACATGGCCCGTTCGGGTTGTTCAAAGTCGGGATCGTTAATTTTTGCAAAACGGCACCTCGAAGCATTGCTGCCAGTTGGTCCGAAGATGCGCCTTCCCGAAGCGGACCGCGCAAATCTGTTTCACTCATTGCAAAGAGACACGTACGGAATTTCCCTTCAGCTGTAATCCGGATCCGCGAACAGTTCGCGCAAAATGGCGCTGACACGGAAGGAATTACTCCAAACTCACCGGCGCCGCCGGCGTAGGAATACTTTGTCGCGGGCGCGGCCTCCTCTTCGAAGATTTCTTCCACCGGGCCGAAGCCTCGCGCTATTTCCAGAATCTCCGCCTTGGTTAAAACGTGCTCGCGCTTCCAATGATGATCGCCGTCCAGAGGCATAAATTCGATAAAACGGATCTGCAAACGATTCGCGGCGCCCCACTTCAGGAAGTCGATGATTTCATCATCATTAAACCCGCGGATCGCAACGCAATTGATTTTGATCGGATCAAACCCGGCTCTTCTTGCTTCGTCAATCCCTTCGATCACGCGATCAAAGGAACCGGTTCGGGTAATCTCAGTAAAACGATCGGGGCGAAGCGAGTCCAGGCTGATATTGATGCGCGTGATTCCAGCATCCCGGAGGGCCTGCGCCTGCTGCTTGAGGAAATGGCCGTTGGTCGTTAAGGAGATATCGCGAATACCGTCAATTTGGATGAGTTTGTCGATCAATTTGTGAAGGTTTCGCCGCACGAGCGGCTCACCTCCTGTGAGGCGGATCTGGGTAACCCCTTCTGCAGCGAAAATGCGGGTCAGAAATTCGATCTCTTCAAACGTGAGGATTTGCGGTTTTGGAAGCCATTCCACGTTGGCAGGCATGCAGTAGGTGCAGCGGTAATTACAGCGGTCTGTAACGCTGATCCGAAGATCCGTTGCGTGTCTGCCAAACCGGTCAATCAGCATAGGACTTCAACCGCAAAGACCGCGAAAACCGATTCATACTTTTTCTTCGAGCCAGGCCATCTGGATCGCCTCAAGGATCCCTTCGTTCGAAGTTTTTGGATCATCTTGAAAATCGGGAAGTTCTGTCACAATCCGATGCAAGTCAGTGAACCGCAATGTTAGAGGATCCAGATCGGGATATTTTACGGATAATTGAATGGCGATCTCTTCCGAGTCTCTCCAGGTGACTTTCATGAGTGCTCCCCTACATTATAGTAAAAAACTGGCGCCGATTCTCCTTCCTGTGTTCCTCTATCCTCTATCCTCTATCCTCTCTGCTTCTTGTTCCAACTCGTCCAGACTCTTATTCCGGAGTGCATTAGCAATTGTATTGTCCATGATTCCCTGCGCCAGCTTTTGCGTACCCTGATCAAGATTCGCAATGGCTTCACGGACGGCGGAATGATCCTCTCCTTTGTAAGCATCCAGAAGATCCTGTTTTGCCCGAAGGATGGCATTCTTTTCTTCAACGGACAGGAATTCATCGGCGCGTCTCATCGCCTTGTCCGTTGCGCGAAGCACAATATCAGCATCGTTACGTGCATCGATCAGCATCCGCGCAGCAAAGTCCGATTCGGCCGATTCCATCGAATCAAGCAGCATTTTTTCCACTTCCTCATCGGTAAGACCGTAGGTTGGCTTGACTTCAATGGACTGCAATTTGCCCGTGCGCATATCGCGCGCAGTTACATTCAGGATTCCGTTGGCATCGATCATGAAGGTCACCTCGATACGCGGAAGTCCCGCCGGCATCGGATCGATGCCTTTGAGCGCGAACCGTGCCAGACTGCGGTTGTCTTTTGCCAGCTCACGGTCCCCCTGCAGCACATGTACATCGATCGAAGTTTGCCCATCCACAAAGGTAGTAAAGTATTCGGAGGCGGAAGTCGGAATTGTGGAATTTCGCTCGATCAGCTTCGCCATCCCGCCACCGTATGTTTCTATTCCCAGTGAGAGCGGCGTGATATCGAGTAGAAGCACTTCCTGCGTGGAAGTGCCGGCCAGAATGTCGGCCTGCACCGCGGCGCCAAGTGCTACAACTTCATCGGGGTTCAGGTCGCACTTCGGAACACGCTGAAACAACGCCTCCACTTTTTGTCGGACAAGCGGCATCCGTGTGCTTCCCCCTACCAGCACAACTTCATCGATATTTGCAGGCTCCAGACCTGCATCTTTCAGGGCAGCATAACACGGGCGGATCGTACGTTCCACAATGTCACCTACAAGGGCCTCAAAATCAGCACGGATCAGGGGGAACTCGAACTTTCTTTCCCCGAGAGGAATCCGGATCAAAGTCCGTTCTTTATCCGAAAGTTCCCACTTGGCTCTCTCAGCTGCATCGCGAATCACTTGCATTGTGTTCGCATCAAATTCCTCTTCCCAACCGAACTCCCGGATCATATCCATTAAAAACTGAGAGAGACGCGTATCAATATCATCTCCACCCAGGTGTGTATTTCCATTGGTTGCCAGCACCTGGAAAATGCCGTCCTTTACTTTCAAAATCGAGATGTCGAACGTGCCGCCGCCAAAATCGTACACCGCAATCGTCCCTTCCTTGATCTTGTCCAGACCATACGCAAGCGCCGCGGCCGTCGGTTCATTGAGAATCCGCAGCACCTCGAGTCCGGCAAGCTTCCCCGCGTCCTTGGTTGCCTGTCGCTGCGCATCATTGAAGTACGCCGGAACAGTGATGACCGCCTGGACGATACTGCGCTTCAATTCCTTCTCTGCGATAAACTTCAACTCCTTGAGAATCAACGCAGAAATCTCCGGCGGCGTATATTCACGATTGTTGACACGGATCTTCACAATCTCTTTGCCATGCCCCGTAATCTCATACGGCAGCAGGGACAACTCTCCTCCAACGTCGTCGATTCCCTTCCCCATCAAACGCTTTACGGAATAGACCGTATGTCTGGCATCAGTAAGCTGATACTTCTTCGCGGAAGAACCGGTAAACAGATTATCCGGCTGGAACGAGACCACAGAAGGCACAAGGCTCTTTCCATCCGGTCCGGGGATGACTGTGGGCGTGTGGTTTTTAACGTATGCTACTAAACTATTCGTAGTGCCTAGATCGATGCCAACGGCTAGCGGTTTCTCTTTGGCGGCCGATCCGATTCCAATTTCTAAACCCATACAATGACTCCTTTTTTGAACCACAAAGACCGCAAAGTGCGCAAAGAAATAATTAAATTCCTCTTTGCGGTCTTTGCGGTTAATCCTCTGTCCCTTCCCCTCGCAGTGTTGAATCGATTTGGCGAAGGAAGGATTTGATATAAGAACGCTCCGATAAGATTTCTTTCATCCGTTCAACGATCTGCCGGTCGTGCGACTGATCGTAGGTTATAAAATGATTCTGAAGATCCGCTTCCAATTCACTCACCTTTGCGATCAGGTCCTGCTCCGCATTTTGCACTTCCCGAACTGCAGATTCCGGTGGAACGCCTTCTGATTCGCGGATCGTGTCTAGAATGTCATGAATTTCGAAGAACAGGTCTGCCATCTCGGCGGGGACTTTCGCCGATTTTTCTTCGATCGAACCAAGCTCTTTCTCTACGATGTACTTTGCGCGGGTACCAGGATCTTTCAGGATGCGGTATGCGTTGTTGATCGTGGAGGAACGGTCCTGGGAAATCTGCAATTCCTGCGGAGTACGGGTTGCAAAACGGTCCGGATGAAATTTCTTGCTCAGGGCAAATAGACGCTTTTCCAGATCACCGGGATCCAGTGTCAGAATTTCTTTGTCATATCCGAGCACCTCGTAATGAGACTGACTCTCCGGCACAGGAAGAATCCGTCCGCAATGAGAACAAAATTCGGCCGGAGCGGATTCCTGTCCACAGTGCGGACACACAATCTTTGAAGCAGTTTCAATCATGTTCGTTGGAAGTACTTGAAGGGCAATTTCGTGCATCGCCCCGAAAAATTGAATGATCTATACGGAAAAGGAGGTCCCGCACCCGCACGATTTCTTTGCGTTCGGGTTTTGAAATGAAAATCCCCCGTTCAGCGGGTCCGTAGAAAATTCCAGAACGGTGCCCCGTAAATACAAGTAGCTTTTGAAATCGATGAACACTTTTACGCCGTTAACGTCTGCAATCTTGTCGCCGGATTTGGTTTCGTTCTCAAAACTGATGTCGTATGTCAGTCCGGAACATCCGCCGCCCTTGACC
>CAZDDB010000166.1:0-8499 GCA_964504105.1 uncultured Acidobacteriota bacterium | reverse complement strand
TTGCAGCGGCGCACAGGAATAATATGCGCCAGAATCGGATGATTTGTCGTCGCCAGCCCGCGAGCAATCATCAGAAACTCGCGTAGCCTTCGAGAAACCTTAATGTGTTTAGGAATTATAACGCACCCACCCGGTATAAAATTGCTAATCCATAAAATTGATTTTTCCGCCTGAGGCGGGGAAAGGTGCACTGAAAACAATATCATGAAAGATAAGGAATTCAAGTGGGTATGTGTTGCGCCGACGCCATGTTATCCTTAACATACTGATGATTCAGAACTTAATCATGAAAGTACCAATCATTCTGATTCTTTTCTTTGCGGCGGCTGTGCAGGCAAATCCGGCGCTCGATGATCTTGTTTCCAGACTGCAAAACAAGTATGACTCTCTGGAAGCGTTGAAGGCTTCTTTTACCCAGAGTTATCAGTCGAAACGCTTTTCCGACAGGATCATCGAAAAAGGCATCGTTTACTTCCAGAAGGGCGGTTTGATGAGATGGGAATACCAGCAGCCCGAGAAGAAGATCTTTGTTTGTGACGGAAATCATTACTTCTTTTACGTGGTCGAAGATAGACAGGTGATCAAGGCAGATGCGAGGGGGAAAGACCAGCGTTCTCCCGCATTGTTTCTGGCAGGACGGGGCAATTTTGTAAAGGACTTTCGTGCCGAGTGGGCCGACCAGCGTCAGGGATCCCATCTCATCAAGTTGATTCCGGTTCAGCCGCAGCCCGATTTCATGTACTTGATTGTCGATGTGGATCCGGTTGGCGGGTTGATTCTCCGGTTGCTCGTTGTGGATGTGTATGAAAACCGCACTGAATACACATTCCAGCAAATTCAGGAAAATCCCAGGCTTCCCTCCGGGTTCTTTGCGTTCGAGCCTCCCAAAGGAACTGAAGTCCTTTATCAACAAGGAGAAGCCGAGTAGCGAGCCCATGTCTAGACAAAACCTCCGCATCATTCGTAGTAAGAAGGAGACACCGGATGACGCGGAAACCATCCGGAGATGTCTGGAAGGAGACTCGTTTGCGTTTGAGGCGATTGTCGAGAAATACCGTAATCGCGTGTTCTGGACCGCGTATCATCTGGTTCTCGATTCGGAAGATGCGCGGGACATTGCACAGCAGAGTTTCTTGAAAGTTTGGACTTCGTTGAAGGACTATGATTTTGGAAGATCATTTCCGGGTTGGGTTACCAGAATTACCGCCAATTGTGCCATCGATTTTCTACGCGCACGCAAGTCCACAGAACCGCTCCCGGAAATTGCTGCAGATCGATCGCCACTGGACCGGAATCTCGATATCCGCAAGCTGTTTGTCCGCATCGCACCGCTGCTTTCCAACCGCCAGCGAATTGTCCTGGTGTTGCGCGAAGTGCAGGGGATGGAGATGCCCGAGATTGCCGGTTTACTCAACTGCACAGAATCTACCGTTCGCAATCTCCTGTCCCAGGCAAAAGAGGCCTTCCGCAAAAAGGTAAAGGAACTCTTTCCTGAATATGGAGTGTAACGAACTACCAACCTGCTGGGACGAAAGCTCAGAACAGCAACAAATTGAATACCGCCGACACATTGAATTTTGCTTATCGTGCAGACAGCGTGTGCTTCGGGAATTCCCCGACCAGCTTCTTTTTGGCCTGAACGAGAGCGAACTCCCGGCTGATTTCTGGATCGGCTTTTGGGATTCTCTGCATCGAAAGATTGGAGACAAAGAAAAGAGGGCGCCGATGGGCGTCGCGCGTTGGGCCGCTGTTGCAGCATGCGCGGCAATGCTGGTGCTGTATGGGAGAAACTTGGACAGAACGGTGGGCACGGAGACCGACCATCCTGGTGTTATCGTTGCGGGCACGGATGCCCGCACTCTGAATTCGACGACAGGCTATCCTTTGATTGAAGATCTAAAGAGGCCGGGCGCCGTCTGTTACATCTTCCAAACCAGCAGACACGAAAAAATCGTAATGATGTTTGATCCGGACATGGAATTATGAAATGGGTTCTTGCCCTGATCCTGGCTGCCGCTTTCTTTACCACGGCGGCCGCACAGGAAGAAATCCTGACCAAAGCTTTTGTGATCAAATTCAAGAAAGTGGGTGAGGTGGCTTCTGTGGTAAATAGGCTGCTGGGGGAAAAAGGGGCTGTTACCCTGCAGCCCGGACTCCGCACAATTATCGTTCAGGATACGGGAAAAAACCTTCGGCAAATCGAATTGGCAATTGCGACTTTTGATACGCCGCCCCCGTCAGTGGAAATAACAATAAAACTCGTGCGGGCGACAAAGACTTCAGCAGAACCTACCATTTCCGACGAGATCCGGAACATGGCCAGGTTGGGGGAAGTCCTGAGGTTCAACCAGTATGCGTTGATGGACAGCGCGATCATCGAAGCCCAGGAGGGACAGAGTTCTGTGTTGCTTCTGGCAAAGGATTACCAGCTGCACTTTTTCGCTGATGTTGTCCAGGAAGGAAATGGGATTATCCGCTTGAAGAACTTTGAGTTGAGGAAGAGAGCGCGGGGGAAGGGAAAGGGCTTGTTTACACCCCTGATTTCCGTTACGGTGAATCTACGCAGCGGGGAAACCCTGGTGCTGGGGGCAAGTCGTTTCGAGGAAAGTGATCAGGCGTTGCTGGTGATTCTTCTAGGAAAGATGAAGGATTGATTTTGTATGGCTGAATTTGTTTGCAAGTTTGGAATGCCAAACGGCGAGATTCTGCAAAGGGTCTATACATCGGAATCGGAAAAATCTCTGCGCGATCAGATGGAGCAGCAGGGTTTCTACATTTTTGGGATTCAACGGAGGTTTGGCGTCGAGAATGTGTTTCAAGCATTTTCGTTCAGGCGCAGAAAAGTCACAGGAAAGGAGTTCCTGGTTTTCAATCAGGAATTGGCCGCGTTAATCCACGCAGGTCTTCCCTTGCTCCAATGCCTGGAGTTGTTGATGGAGCGAATCGACAATCCTGAATTTTCTGTTGTCCTCCGCGATGTGTATGCGCAGGTGAAATCGGGAGTGGCGCTTTCCGAGGCGTTTTCTTCCTATCCGGATGTTTTCCCGCGCGTATATACGGCCAGCATTCTGGCGGGTGAGAAGAGCGGCACGGTGGAGAATGTCATTCGCCGGTACATGAGCTACGTCAAGATCACTCTTGCCATACGGACAAAGGTTATTTCGAGCCTTGTGTATCCGCTTCTGCTGCTGGGGTTGTCCTGTGCGGTTATTGGAATTCTCGTGGGTTATGTGATCCCCAAGTTTTCTGAATTCTACAGCGGAGTAGCTACGTCTTTGCCGCTTGTTACTCAACTGCTGGTCAGCGGCGCTCGATTTTTTCGGGCGAACTTTGCGTGGGTTCTTTTAGGGATCGCACTCTTGATCCTTGTGCTTCGCACGTTTGTGGTGACTTCCGAAGCAGCCAGACTGAAGGCGGACAAGATCAAGCTGAGCTTTCCATTTCTCGGGAGACTCTGGACCAAATTTTCGATTTCCCAGTTGATGCGTACTCTCTACACCTTGTTAAGCGGAGGAATTCCACTTGTCAACTCCATCGACGTGGCTGCGGATGCTGTGGGAAACCGCCTGATTTCACGGAAACTCGGCCAGGTCAGTCAGGGAGTCAAAGAAGGGGAGTCGTTGTGGATCTCACTCCAGAAAACAGGATTGATGACCCATATGGCGGTCGAAATGGTAAAGGTAGGTGAAGAAACGGGGGCTCTGGAAGAAATGCTCAAGAATATTTCCGATTTTTACGATGACGAAATTGATACCAATCTGACCAGCATTCTTGCAATCGTTGAACCGGTGATGCTGATGATTATGGGATTGATCATTGCCACGATCTTGCTGGCCATGTATTACCCGCTATTTTCGATCTATCAGACGATTCAGTAGGAGAAAAGAGATGGCAGGAGCTTCTGAAAATGGTAAAAACGGCGCTGAGCGCACTTTGGTGCTGGAAGGATCGGAGCGAAAGCTTTCCTTGAAGCAGGAAGAGCAATTGGCGCGGGATCTGGCGCAACGATACAGACTTGAATTTATCGAACTCAAGGATTTTCAGATCGACCATTCCCTGTTCCGGGCAATTCCCGTCGATCTGATGTTCCGCTATAACTTTGTTCCCTTCAAAAAAGAGAACGGGACCCTGTACATTGTTGTTTCCGATCCGAGCAACATTTTGATTGCTGATGAGCTCGAGCTGCATCTCGGGGTACGGATCAAGATGCTGGTGGGCACCCAAACTGCGATTCAGGACATTCTGAAAAAATCGGAGAGCAGCCAGCGGGTGCTGGAGGAAGCCACCGAAAACTTCCGCATTCAGATCCTGTCTGAGGACGAAGATTCGGACGAAACGATTACGATCGACAAGCTGACCACCGACTCCAGTCCCATGATCAAACTGGTGGACAGCGTTGTGTTTAATGCGATCCAGCGCCGCGCCAGCGACATCCACATTGAGACAAAGGATACCGAAGTGATCGTGAAATACAGGATTGACGGCGTCTTGCAATATGCAATGGATCCGATCGACAAACGATATCATAGTTCCATTATTTCGCGGATCAAGGTCATGTCGGAGCTGGACATTGCCGAAAAACGGGTGCCGCAGGATGGCCGTTTCAAGATCCGTATCAAGAACAAGGCCATCGACTTTCGCGTTTCCATCATGCCGAGCGTGCATGGCGAAGATGCCGTCATCCGGATTCTTGATAAGGAGTCGATCAATGAGAATTTTGCGGACCTCAGGCTGGATGTCCTGGGTTTTTCCGATGTGACTCTTCGAAAACTGCACAAATATATTTCAGAGCCCTATGGAATGGTTCTCGTTACGGGTCCGACCGGAAGCGGGAAGACAACGACGTTGTATGCCGCTCTCTCTGAGATCAAGAGTGTGGAACACAAGATCATTACGATCGAAGATCCTGTAGAATATCAGCTTCCGGGAATTACACAGGTCCCGGTGAATGAAAAGAAAGGGCTGACTTTTGCTCGCGGACTCCGTTCGATCTTGCGTCACGATCCCGATAAGATCATGGTGGGGGAAATCCGCGATCCGGAAACTGCGCAGATCGCCATCCAGTCTGCGCTTACCGGACACCTGGTGTTTACCACGGTTCATGCGAATAATGTAGTGGATGTATTGGGCCGCTTTCTGAATATGGGAATTGAGCCGTACCATTTTGTTTCCGCATTGAACTGCGTTCTGGCGCAGCGACTGGTCCGCCTGAATTGCGAAAATTGTAAACATCCGGTCCGCGTCGGAAAGGATCTTCTGGAGGAGTCAGGATTGGATCCGGTCAAGTATTTAAATTCCACATTCTATGAGGGCGCCGGCTGTATGGAATGCGCGGGAACAGGATACAAAGGAAGAACCGCCATCGCCGAGTTGCTGGAACTGAATGACCGGATGCGTGAAGTATTGCTGGAAATTAAGTCAACGGCAGAAATCAAGCGCGCGGCCCGCGAAGAAGGGATGACCTTTTTGCGCGAATCAGCGTTTTCAAAGGTGTTGGCGGGGGAAACCACGCTACGTGAAATCAACAAAGTCACTTTTGTGGAGTAGGGGCGCATAGCATGCGCCCTTCAATCGTAGTTGCGAGTGAAGCATGGCTAAAACGGCTTTTTTGGATCGATTGCGGCACTGGTTGATTGAGCCACATTATCCGAACGTCGGAATTGAATTCAATTCCGACTGCATCCGGCTGGCCGTTGTCTCGTCCGAAAAGGGAAACATCAGTGTCCAGCATCTGGATGCGGAAGCGCTACCCGCAGGCGCTCTGGAAGTGAATCCGTTCAAGCCGAATATTGTTGCTCTCGATCTGGTTTCTGATGCGCTCAAGCGGCTTTGGGCGAGGAACCGCTGGAAGGGCTCCCGGGTATGCCTCTTGATTCAGGATCGCAGCGCGCTCACATTTCAAATCACTTTGGAGCATCCCCCGTCGAACCGCCAGGAGTGCGCAGACCTGATCCGGTTCAAACTGAAGAAGAACGTTCCTTTCCGGATCGAGGACGCTCAGATCGGCTATTTCACCCCCTCCGGAATTCCGGAATATTCGTCAACCACCGTATGGGTCACCGTGATCCATCATCCGGTTTTACACCAGTATGAACAATTTGTTCATCAATCGATCGAAGCCGAATGCGGATTAGTGGATCTCTCCACCTTCAATTTGATGAACCTCACTCACGCTGAAATAAAAAATTCCGGTCGGCAGAATCAGGATCTCCTGTTTGTAAATCTGAACCGGGACTATGTTTCGATTGCGATCACCCAGCAGGGGAAACTCGTCTTCTACCGCAGCCGCCCGCTGGAAGGACAAACTGCCCCCCTGGAAGAAGCGCTCGCCGAAATCTATCCGACAACTCTCTTTTACGTGGACAAGCTTGGCGGAAAAGGGTTGGCCCGTGCTTACATCTATGCCGTCGAGGGTTCGGATCATCTGGCTCAGAACGTGGAAAGAACGCTCAGTCTGAAAGCGTCCATCCTGTCGGCAAGTTCTTCCGGCAGCGTTGTGTTGGAAGGACTGAATGAAAAATGGGCCGGGAGCTTTACCCCTTTGCTGGGTCTGATCATCAGTAGAAAGGGTGAATATCAATGATCATCAGGAATAATCTTGCTTCCGCGCCGCTCCGTAATACCACACTCTACTTTATCGGATGTATTGTTCTGGCCGGGATGGCAGTTTCTTTTGCGGTGTGGAATGGAATGGCGCTTGTGCAATGGAAGAGTGAAAACGACAGTCTGAAGGCAAAGATTGAGCAACAACGTTTTCAGGCTGCGGAATTGCAGCGCCAGACGAACGATACACAGAGAAAGATCAATGCGATCAAAACTCCCGACTTTGTAAAGGAAACCGAATTTTTCAACAACGCAATCAAGCGCAGGGTATTCTCCTGGACAGAATTACTGGATGAATTCGAGCAGTTGCTTCCGAGAGATGTCCGGATGATTTCAGTCTTCCCTTCCATTCAAGATGAGATCATCAGCATCAGACTGGACGTGTCCGCCAGGAGCCTCAATGATATCGTGGAACTGATCACCGTCTTTCAGAAATCTCCGAACTTCTCGAACGTCACGTTTCGTAGTGAACGGGACCAGGAGGACGGGATGGTGGGCGCCAGTGTCTCCATGGATTATTTTCCTGGCGGAATCAAGCCTTCATTCACAAAGTCCCGGCGTGCGGGAAACGTGCGTACGGCTCCTTCTCCTGCGTCCAAGCAGCCGCTCTCAGCAGATGAATCGTTGGAGGGAGAGTTGCGGAAATGACACTGGAAAACTTCAGCATCCTCCTGAGACGAATCCATTTTGTGCGCTGGGTGCTTCTTTTTATTTTGATCAACGTTCTTGTTTTTGCGTTTGTAGTGGTACCTGATAAATCACGGATTGCGAATTTGCAGTCGGAGTATTCGAAGCTGCGCGCCGAGGCGATGATGAAGAAAAAGGACATCCACGGGTTGCAAGAGCGGCTTGTCAGGCTGCAGGAGGGAGAAAAGGATTTGCAGGAGATGTATCACGGGGTTTTGCTGCCACGGAAGGGCGGTGTGATGGATATTCGTTTGGAGCTCGAATCTTTCGCGCGCGAACTGAATATCGACCGGCAGAATATAACCTACCACTATCTTGATTTTCCGGAATTCCGCCTTCAGCAATTTCAGGTTGCAGTCCCCGTCCAGGGCACGTACCGGAATATACGGTTGTTTATCAATAAGATCGAACGGTCACCGCATTTCTTGATTTTGGACAGGTTAGATTTGTCTTCGCAGGAACAAGACATTCTGACTCTCAACTTTCAGCTGTCCACTTATCTGGTAGAAGATGAAATCTGATTTGCGTGGAACGGGTATCTGGAATCAGCTTCAGAGCAGCAAGATTCTTATCTTGCTTGGCATTCTCCTTTTGATTCCCGTGGTTTGGTGGATCCAGGGCCGCGAGGCGGCTCATTCCGTTACGCAGACGGCCTCACGGAAGGAAAAGACTGCCGTTCCCCCTTCTTCCGCAGATCTTGTTTCCATTGTTCCAAAATTGCAGGAGCCCCGGCCGGAATTCAAACTGGAGAAACGCAATATCTTTAGCTTTCATACTGAACCTCCAGCTCCTCCCGCAGAAGTGCCTAATCCCGAGGAAGAGATGGCAGCCTCTGAAAACGAGCTTCCTCAGGCCGTATGCGGGAATCAGGCGTGCGAAGAAGGGGAAGACAACCAGAACTGTCCGACCGATTGCGGCCCCCCGCCGCCACCGGAAATCTCACTCCGCTATATTGGTTATCTCTCTGAACAGGAAGGAGAGGTGGCGTTTCTTACCGATGGGAAGGAAGTATTCATGGGGCGCGTAAACGACATTATTGCGAACAAATACCGGATTCTAAACATTAGTGATGAGAGCGTTGAACTGGGATATTTGAATCTGAATCAAAGCAGATCGATTCCATTTCAGGGGAGTGGCAGAAGCTGATGATCCTGAGGGCCTGCACAAAAATAACTTCCCATTTTGGCGCGAGCGGCGGGCGGCAGATGC
>CAZDDB010000165.1:0-8543 GCA_964504105.1 uncultured Acidobacteriota bacterium | reverse complement strand
TGATTGAAGTGCACTTTTTTTGTCTGGCCGGCGAGACGCCGGCGTTACAAACCCGCTCGTAAATTCTTGCCAAAAGGAGAAGAAACTCAACGTTAGTAATACAGACTTCACAGAGAAGGCTCAGAGGACGATTTTTTCCTTTGCTCATTCTCTGAGACCTCTGTGCCCTCTGTGGCAAACATCTCTGTGCTCTCCACGCGAATTTTCTAGAGAGGTAAGGAAACTACCCAAGAAGATGATCGAGGACATAATTCCAATTGATGCATGCGATCTTTTCATGTCCTGCCTCCCCACGCAGTTTCGCTTCCTTTTTCCGGGAAAGCGCATCCTCAATGCAAGCGGCAACGGACTTCGGATCCGGACCGGCGATCCAGCCGGTGCCGGGGTCAACAAACTCCAGCGTGCTTCCGGAATCATGACAGGTAATGACCGGCTTCCTGGAGCAGAAGGCCTCAACCGTTACGTAACCGTAGTCTTCATCGAACGGACCATAGAATATGGCGCCGGCACGCGAATAATAATCGAGAAGGGCCGCTCGCGGTACGGCACCCGCAAACAAGATCCTGTCTTGCAGCCCGAGTCTTCTGGTCAGAGTTTCGTGTTCGGTCCGCAATGAGCCGTCACCCACGATGACCGCTTTGAAAGAAGCGGAGACAAACTGCATCGCTTCAATGAGCAGATGTACGCGTTTATCTCCCTCCAATCGGGATACGCTTAACACAAAGTCTTCCAATCCGTCAAAACGAAATTGGTCAGCGTCATCCACGGGCGGATACAGGGGAACGCTTTCAAAGCCGTTGTATTCCTTCAACCGCCATGTAACCATTCTTGAAATCGTAAAGATTTTTTTCGCCTCATAAAAGGCTGCCTGATCCAGATCGATAATGTACTGACGCAACTGCAATTCCCTCGATGTGTTCTGGAAGTCCGAGTACATCGAATCAAATAAATTGTAGGCCGCACGATATTGATGCACGAGCCAGATGACTTTTCGCGGATGTGGAACCATGTAGGAAGGGAATTTCGTGCCGATCACGAGATCGATTCTATCGTTGGCAACCCGTTCCAGATTCATCATTCTCCAGGCGAGACATCCCTTGACCACTTCTTCGAGCGGAGAAGTCTGAAGTGGAAGCTGGATCTGTTCCACCGCATAACTGCGCTGCTGAAGACGGCTGACCAGATTGCCGGTGAGGATTTCAGCGCCTCCCCGGTTGAATGGAATTTGCGTGGCGCAAACGCAAATCCGTTTGAGTGAGTCCATCTATTTGGTGGCGATACCAGCGTAATCTTGGTAGTCAAAAAGCAGCTTATTGAGCTTCTTCATGTTTTCATTCATCAGGATTTCCCGCTCGTTGGCAGGGTCCTGAATCAGCTTTAAGGGAAGGGTAGCCGGCACGGGACTGGTGAACAGGATCTTTACATTCTGAAATCCACTGGCTGTCAATAAAAACTGGAGAGTCTCCGGATGAAGAGGCGTGCGGTGCGTCAAATCTCTGGTGTAGACCTGCAAAAAAGAAAAAGCAGAACCAACGTTTACAGTCTCAAACAGCAGAGTTCCACCTTTTTTGAGCCGGCTGTGCGCTGCCTCGATGGTTTGGAGCAAGATATCAGGAGGAAGGTGTTCCGCTACCTGAGATGAGAACACACCGGACAAAGATTCCGAAGGCTGGGACTTCAGAAATGCAAGCAGATCATCTTGCCAGACATCCAGTCCGTGTTCGCGGCAGACGAGCACCATTTCCGGATTCGAATCGACACCGATTCCCATAATGGACTGTTCTTTGAGTAACTCAAGAAATTCACCACGTCCGCATCCAAGATCGAGTACCGGAAAGTTGACTGAATTTCTTTCAAAGTATTGAAGATAATCGCTGAACCGCTTTTTAACGGATTCACGAGAACCACGGAAGTTCTGTTCGAACTGATAATAATTATGCGACTGGTCAGCAAATTGGGCGGGAGGCGAAGCATTGTCCCCGTTCGAAGATCCCTCTGCCGAATTGACCAGAAGAGTTTCCATTTTCTTATCCAGTTCGTGGAGGAGGAGTTCAACTCGCGCTCTGAAAAGACCTAGATTGCGGTCCTGAATGCCAAGCGCTTCGCGAAACTTCGTGTCGATCATGGGAGTTAAGCTTTGAAAATAGGGGATCAGCGTGTGATGGAAGATGCGGACCTTATCGAGCGATTCATTCACGGCAACCGTAAAGTCATTCAGGAGATGGACTACCAGTGAATTGAAGCGTTCCTGTTCCTGGGTCACCGGTTGCAGGTACTCGAGCATGTTTTGCGCCACATCTTTCCAGAAGAGCCGGTCTTCCTTTTCCAATGCGGAAAATGCGGAGCGGGAAATTTGCCAGGAGCGGTTCAAGTTTTCCTTGATTTCATCCAATCGGGTTGCAATTTCCTGTGGAAGAGGGAAAAAGTGTTCCTGGTGGAGCCAGGTCAGAAGTCTTACAGCCTGATCTTCTTCCTGTTTGCGCAGGATGTAGAGCTGGTGGACCCTCTCCTGGAGTTCTGTGATCAGGGCATCGCGGCTCATGATGGCGGACGCGAAAGGCCGGTGAGCGGAGAACTGGCTGTTGCGTAAAGCTTCTTCTGTATTCGGCCCGACAGACAGGCATCCCTTCCGGCTTCCACGGCCAGCTTCATCGCCCGTGCCATCCGGACAGGATCCGCGGCGCCGGCGATTCCCGTATTCATGAGAACGCCGTCCATTCCCAGTTCCATCGCCAGGCAGGCATCGGAAGCGGTTCCTACTCCTGCGTCGATGATCAGCGGGACTTCTGTGATTTTCTCGCGAAGGATCATCGCGTTCGCAAGGTTCTGGATCCCCATCCCGGATCCGATCGGGGCCCCTAGAGGCATGACGGCAGCAGCTCCCGCATCGATCAGCTTCCGGGCATTGATCAGATCATCGTTTGTATAGGGAAGCACCACAAAGCCTTCTTTTACTAATACTTTAGTGGCTTGCAAGAGTCCTTCGTTGTCCGGAAACAGAGTGGCTTCGTCTCCCAGCACTTCAAGCTTTACCAGATTCGACAATCCCGCTTCTCTTCCGAGTCTGGCAATGCGGATGGCTTCCTCCGCAGAATAGCAGCCCGCGGTGTTTGGGAGGATCGTATAGCGCTTCCGGTCGATGTACGACAAGAACGATTGTTCCGACCTGTCCTGCAGATTGATCCTGCGTACGGCAACCGTCACCATCTCTGTGCCGGAAGCGTCCAGAGCGTCTCTCATCAGTTCCAGCGAAGCATATTTTCCGGTTCCTGCGATCAACCGGGAGCGGTATTCTTTGCCCGCTATGATCAAAGGCTTATCTATCATTGATCTTATCCGCCACCTACAAAGTGAACGATCTCCAAGCGGTCACCATCCGAGAGCGTGCGCACGGGAAATTGCGTTTTGGGTACAATCTCCAGATTCTGCTCTACCGCAACCAGAACGGGCTCGATCTCCAGATGCTCCAACAACCCGGCAACAGTGGTTCCGGATGGCACCTCCATGGGTGTGCCGTTGACTCTTACATTAAGTGACTTTGCCGGACTGTTCAACATTCTTCTTTTTCTTTATAAATAATTTGATTTCGTCGGTGCCGATTTCGGAGAACGCTTGCAGAATCAAGGCCGCATTGCCGTCCGGAAATTCGGGCACGACAAACTCCACCGCAAGCGAACCGCTCTTGTCGGTCTTGCCGTCGTAAATCGTTAGCGGTTTACGGATCGTGCTGATAATCTTGACCACAATTCTGGATCCTTTGAGCGGCTGATCGGAGTTACTGCTTTTCGTGTGAATCTGGATGGTGCAAGGAGCGCCCTCGATTGGTTCGATGGCAGGCTTCAGTTCGAGCAGAAGGCGGTCCTTCTGCTCTTCCGACGCCAGATAGTCGAGAATGACCTGATCCAGACTTTTCTTTGCATCAATCAGCTCGCCCGAGAGAGGGTCCGAAAGCATCGTCGATGGTCCCTTTTCATATTTACCGCCTTTGATTTCAGAAATGACCTCGCGATGCTGCTGGTCGATCAGAGAAATGATTCCCGGCTCATCATATCCGTTTTTGAGCATGTCGATGTAACTGGTCCGCTTGGCATCCAGAATCTCTCCCCCCTTGTAGACAAGCGTCTCGATAACGGGGTTTGATGTTCCTTTATCCTCCGTCTGAACGTGGTAAATGACACCGTTATGAAAGATATCAGAGTTGTGACCAGTGATCATCAGGCTGTCATTCGGAAGGTTTTCAAACGTCTCAATCGTAAAACAGAGGTGTTTGAATGTCAACGAATCGAGGAGAAAACGAAAAAGGTCCGCGATACAATGGGAGCATGAGTTCCACCCGTTTTTTTGCAGAAAAGGGGATTCGCGAGCTTCCGGAATACAGTGAGATTGCTCAGAGACATCCGTCCCTGGAATGGATCGATGACTATCAGACCTTTCATCGTGAAACCTTGCGTCGTGAAAAAGACTGTGTGATCTTTGCAAGGAAACGGGGAAACTGGCTTAAGCCGTTCCATTGCTATCAGAACGGCCGGTACACGTATTTCAGTCTGGATCTTGCGGAAGGTTGTTTGTTTGATTGCGCCTATTGCTACCTGCAGAGCTATTTGAACCATGGCGCGCTGGTGTTGTTCGTGGATTGCGGCGGGGTAAAGGCAGAGATGGAACGGCGGACAGAGTCGAATCTCTGGATCTCCACCGGGCTTTTGTCCGATAGTCTGCTTGCCGAACGTACCTTTCCGGCAGTCTCCCGGATCAGCGGAATGATTCCAGCCGGTTCCGTTCTTGAATTGCGCAGCAAATCGGATGATGTAGCCATCCTGAATGACGACCGGATCGATCGCGGTACGGCTGTTCTTTCCTGGTCGCTGAATCCGCAACGGATCGTGCGGGATTACGAATACAGGGCCGCGTCCCTGGAAAGACGTCTGGAAGCGGCGCGACGCGCGGTCCTACTCGGGTTCCGGATCGGATTTCATTTCGATCCAGTGTTTCATTTTGAAGGATGGCAGCAGGAATATTCAACTCTCTTTGATTCTTTGCGGGAATTTTCACCGGATCGCGTCGCGTTTCTATCGCTCGGTCTCTTCCGTTACATGCCTGAACTGGGAGCCGTGATTCGCAAACGGTTTCCCTCCCATCGTCTCATGACCGGCGAGTTGATTGTCGATGCGGACGGCAAGTACCAGTATTTCAGGCCGATTCGGAGGGAGATGTACCGGGTTTTCGCCGAATTGTTCCAACCATGGAAAGAAGCTGCCGTTCCGATTCTGTATTCTATGGAACCGGATCCAAGACTCACATCGCTGTAGGGACGCATGGCATGCGCCCTACAATCCTCGCTTCAGAAGTGAATCGCGCCGGGTTGTAGACCCTACTTCTCTTTTTCCGTAGCGCTGTTCCCGAGGCTCTTCTGCTCCGTTTCTTTTTTCCCTTCTTTTACGGAGGCTTTGAAGTTGCTGATGGCCTGTCCGAGGCCCCGGCCGATTTCCGGAAGGCGAGTCGCGCCAAAAACGAGGATCAAAATCCCGAGGATCAGGAGCAGTTCTTGAATTCCAATCGGTCCCATATAGATTCCGTCTAGGAGATTATACGCTCGTTTCCACTTCTTCTGGTAATCCCTTCGCGATCGAGTTGTTCCAGGAGAGGAATCGCGTACTTGCGACTGAGACCAAACAGGGCCTTAAAGTCAGGAACGGAGAGCGTTGTCTGTTTCGGTTTTAACGAACAGATCCGTTGTTTTAGTTCCTCCCAGTTTGTGTGATGAACAAAATAATCATCGGCTACTTTCACGAGTTTTGCTTGCCGTACCAGCAGAAATAGGATCTTCCTGACACTTCCGGCATCTTTCCGGATCTCTTTTGCCACCGAATCCATTCCCGGGGAGCCAAGGCCCGCACGCAGGAAAAAATCCTCCACGAGCGCTGCCAGCGATTCCTGTTCCTGATTGAGCGACACAGTGCGCCCGAAAAGTGATACCGTGTCTTTTTCTGCTTGTAGCCGGTTTGCCGAACACGCTCGTTCCAGAACCGCCGAAAACACTTCCGGGTAAACTTCATGCCGGAGACGGGTTCTCAGTTCTTCTTTCGGAATTCCAGGCAACAGAGAGTTCTGATTATGGAAAAGTGTAACTATGTTTTCCATGTTCTGGATCATTTCGAGCTCCGATTTTCTGGAGATTGCCAGTACCGGATTATGTCGCAAGAAGACAACCTCATCGCTTTTCAGATTTCGGATTTCAAGCGAATGAAGGGCCAGTTTGGCTTTCAGAAATGACTCTCCGGCTCCTTGAAATCCTCTAGACTCAACCGCAATGGCGAAACGTTGTTCCGGCGTGGCCTGTTCCAGTTGCTGCAACCGCTGGAGCGCCTGTGCTTCTCCCCGTCGCGCACGGCCGGACGGCATGTGGTCCAGGATGATGCCGCCGCCGATTGTCACGAGCGGCGAATGTTTGCGGAGGATAAACCGGTCGCCGTTGATCGCAAAAACGGGCCGCTGAAGGCGAAGTTGCGCAAACGTAGATTCTCCTGTAGATAGAACTCCTGTCTCCAAAAGCGTAAGCCGCGCCGGTACATCGTTTGTCAAATGATGGAAACGGATTGCCGAATTGTGGATCAGTGGCTTCGAATTCTGTAGTAGTGTGATCCTTACATCCAGAAGACTGGTTGGCTCGAAGAAGTCCGGCTCGGTCAACACATCGCCTCGGCGGATATCGGCCTTTTCCACGCCCTGTAAGTTCAGGGCTGTGCGCTGGCCCGCAACAGCTTTGTCCACGCTGTGGTTGTGGGCATGGACCGATCGGATTTTCACTTTGCGGTGTGCGGGAAGAATCTCTGCCGGACTCTCTTTCTGCACCACTCCTGAAATCAAGGTGCCGGTCACAACTGTGCCCTGCCCCTTCAGCACAAAGACGCGATCGATCGGAAGCCGAAGAACACCTGATGTCTGTCTTTGCCGAACGTCGCGGAATGCACGGGCGAGCCCGCTTTTTAGTTCCGGGATCCCGTCTCCGGTTTTCGAGCTCACTGAAAACACGGGAGCGGATTCCAGAAAACTCCCTTTCACAAGTCCGGAAATCTCCTCCCGGACCACATCAAGGCTCCCCGAATCCACAAGATCCCGCTTTGTTATGACAATGACACCGGACGGAATCTGCAACAGGCGGCAGATATCAAAATGCTCGCGTGTCTGCGGCATCACGGATTCATCCGCTGCAACAACCAGCATCAGCAGATCTATGCCGCCAATCCCGGCAAGCATGTTTTTGATAAATCTCTCATGACCGGGAACATCGATGAAACTGACTTCTGTCCCTTCCATCTGTGTATGCGCAAAGCCGATATCGATCGTGATTCCGCGCGCCTTTTCTTCCGGCAGGCGGTCCGTATCGACTCCCGTAATTGCTTTTACGAGCGCTGTCTTGCCGTGATCAATGTGACCCGCGGTTCCTATGATCATTCTCGTCTCAGCTCTGAGGCCACAGAGGAGGAATTGCCACAGAGGTCACAGAGATCACAGAGGAAAAGGGAAGATTCTCGGGATGGCTTTGTAGCGCCGGCGTCTCGCCGGCCGGACAAACAGGGTGCACTTCGGCAACTAGCGGGCAGGATGCCCGCGCTCCAGTCTGTTGTGGCTCCATCTTCCATCCGCCTTGGTTGCGACCCGAAAGGCTGCGCTGTGTTTTTCTCTGTGTTCTCTGTGTCCTCTGTGGCAAAAATCCCACTCTGTGACCTCGTAGCCTTACCATGTTACGATACTAGCATGGTCAAGACCGGCCTCGACCTGTTGTTCCAGCACCGCAAGAAACTTCTGGCCGGAAAGCGGATCGGCCTGGTGGCGAATCCCTCCTCCGTTGATGGCAGGCTCCGGTTTATTGTGGACTTGTTTCTCGGCGAACAGAGTTGGAAGCTGGTTGCTCTGTTTGGACCGGAACACGGTTTGCGTGGCGAAATGCAGGATCAGGAATCGTGCACATCATTCACGGATCCGGCCACCGGCCTTCCGGTGCACAGTCTGTACGGCGAGCACCTGAAGCCGTCTCCGGAAATGCTCCAGGGTATTGATGTGATCGTATTTGACATTCAAGACGTGGGCAGCCGCTACTATACGTTTATCTATACGCTGTCCTACATCATGGAAGCTTGCCGGGAAAGCAACATAGAAGTGATCGTTCTGGACCGCCCGAATCCGATCAATGGTAGGGAGATGGAAGGTCCGTTATTAGAGAAAGGCTTCGAATCATTTGTGGGACGCTTTCCGATTCCGATTCGCCACGGAATGACGGTCGGAGAACTCGCATTTACCTTTCATCAAGAATTCGAGCTGAACTGCAGACTTGAAGTGCTCAAGATGGAAGGATGGCGGCGAACCCACTATTATGAAGACACGGAACTCCCGTGGATCCTGCCGTCACCGAATATGCCCACGGTGGATACGGCGGTTGTGTATCCTGGAATGTGTCTGTTTGAGGGGACAAACGTGTCGGAAGGGCGCGGGACAACCCGTCCGTTTGAGATTTTTGGCGCTCCCTGGATCGATCCCATCCGGCT
>CAZDDB010000164.1:0-8558 GCA_964504105.1 uncultured Acidobacteriota bacterium | reverse complement strand
CTTTGTCGCTTTGCCGGCGCCATTTCCGCAAGTTCTTGCGGAAACCGGCGGGCTTCGACTCGGTGCACATCGGTAGAACTGGTGCCTGCCGTTCAGGTCTGCTCGTTTTGATCCATTCTGCCCGCAGCATCCGGCGCTTTCACTTCAAAAACGCTTATGAATCATAAGAGCTCGGCATAATTCATGAGGGTGCACATGTGTCCACACAGGGAATGACTTTTGTTTGTGCCATAATACGAACCTGTGAATGATCCGTATCAATTTGGATTCGACTGGAATTCAAGGAAGGCCGAAAGTAATATCAAAAAACACGGTATTTCATTTGATCGGGCGGCAACGGTGTTTCTTGATCCGAATGCGATATCTTTATTTGATGAGTCGCATAGTATACTGGATGAAGAAAGGTGGACGACGCTCGGAATGGATCGAACGGGAACTTTACTTGTGATAAATCATACATTTCACGATGAATCTCCCACGTCTGCCAGAATCCGCATCATTTCCGCACGTAAAGCATCAAAGAAAGAAGTTGGAGATTACAAGGAGAAGAAATAGATGAAAAAGGAATATGATTTTTCGAAAGGCATTCGCGGTAAATTCTACAAGAAGGCAGCGACACTCAGGATCCCTATTTATTTGGATCCTGCATTGCAAAAAGAATTAGAACGTATCGCTACAAAGAAAGGGCAAGATGTTGCTGAGCTGGTAAACAAGCTTGTGAAAAAGGAAATGGATTTGATTTCTGAGCTTTCATAAGGTGTAATCTGCCTTTCTTGCATTGTTTCGTCTTCAGAAGGCCTGGGATACAATCGCTAGAAATCTTAACAGTCTATGAATACTGCCGAAATCAATCGGATCCTGGAGTTTATGCTTGGCTACAAGCCTGAAATTTCGGATCTGAATTTTTCTGTTGGCCGCCCGCCTCAAATAGAATCTGACGGCGTCCTGATCCCGATCCCGGTCAAAGGAATGGAAAAGCTGAATCCATTTCAGACGGAGATGATCGCGTTATCTATTATGGGACAGGACCGTGAGGTGATCAGGAAACTGGTACAGACCGGCTCTACCGATCTTTCCTACTCGATCCCCGGAGTCACGCGATTTCGGGTCAACATCTTTTTGCAACGTGGAACGTTTGCCATCGCAATGAGGGTGATCCCCCCGGGAGTTCCCTCGATTGCCCAGATGGGTCTGCCGGAGGTTCTTTATCAGGTAGCAAAAGAAAAGAATGGAATCGTTCTCGTAACCGGGCCGACCGGGTGCGGTAAATCAACAACGCTCGCAGCGATTCTCGATGAAATCAACGAAACCCAGGCTTTTCATGTTGTTACCATTGAGGATCCTATTGAGTACTTGCACACAAATAAACTGTCCACAATCAACCAGCGTGAAATTGGAACAGACACAACCACGTTTGCTGTGGCTCTACGCGCTGCGTTGCGACAGGCGCCAAAAGTGATTCTGGTGGGAGAAATGCGCGACCTGGAAACGGCAGAAATTGCACTGGAAGCAGCTGAGACCGGACACCTGGTCTTCAGCACGCTCCACACGATTGACGCATCCAAAACAATCGATCGCATTATCGGCATCTTTCCGAAGGAAGAAGAGCAGCAGATTCGAATCAGGTTTGCTCAGTGTTTCAAATACATCATCTCTCAACGGCTTATACCGAAGAAAAATGGTGGAAGGATCGCAGCGATTGAGATTTTGAAAGCCACGATGCGTACACGGGAATATGTCGTCAAGGGCGAAGCAGAGCACCGGTCCCTGCTGGACGCTATGAATGACGGCTATCTTGAAGGGATGCAGACATTCGACAAAGAATTGGCAAACATGTTCCGTGATGGAATCATTGAAGAGGAGACAGCCCTGACGTATGCGACCACTCCGAACAATCTGGCTCTGATTCTCAAAGGGTTCTCGGCAGGGCAGTCCCAGGCTTTTCTGAGCGATGACGAAAATCAGGAAAATCGAGAGGAATCGGCCAAATCGGAGGGAGGCCGGACGGCTGCGGGTAAACCGAAACTGAAGCCGTTCGAGCCGCAGCAGAAGCCGGAGTGGATGGAGTAGTGAACAATGGACCTGGCCTGCCCACAGTGCAGTAGATCGGTTCACATTGAAGACTCCAAAGTGCCCGAAGGAGTCTTTAAGGTGCGTTGTCCCGGCTGCGGCAAGATTATTACGGCGGAGCGCGAACCGACTTCACCTGCTGCCACACGAACACAGCAGTCATCTACCGTTCCTCCAGCCATGGAAGCGTTTGTAAAACGTGAAATCGCGACGCTTCGGCAGGAGATCCTGGAACTGGTGAAAGGAGTTCCGGCAACCCGGGCTCAGAACGTCTCGCCGGCCGATGAATCGGGCCAAAATCCCGGCAACTTCGCACTGGTTTGCGAAAACGATCCCTCCTGTGTCATGACGATTTCAAATACGCTAAAACAAATGGGCTATTCCGTTGAGATCGCCAGCACCACTACTGAATCATTGAAGAAACTTGAGGCAAAAAGCTACCGGATCATAACGGTTGACTCCGCATTTCCCGATGACAGGGAAGGGGGGAGTAAAATCATCGGATGGATTAACAAACTAAAACCTGCCGCGCGCCGTATGATCTTCGTGGCAAATGTCTCCGCAAACACACGGACCATTGATGCCGGTTCAGCCTTCTTCCAGGGAACTAACATCGCGGTGAACAAAGCCGACTTACCAAATTTTGAGAATCTAATCCGCGAAGGCCTCCAGCAATTCCAACATTTCTATCAACTGTTTCAGCGCCTCCTAACCGACAAAGAACGCCTGGTCTGAATCTCCAGTGACGCATCCGGAAACCAGTGGGAGCGCGGACTTCCGGTGATAAGATAGTGTCTTGAGATCATCATGTTACTTTACTTGATCCCTCTGGCCGGCTATCTCATGGGGACTGCCCTGCATACTCTGATTGCGACCCTGGTCATGGTGCGGAAGCAGAAACGACCCAGCGAAAAGATTTTCCTGTTCCTTGTTATTGCAGTGGGAATCTGGCATGCGGGCAATCTGGTAAGCCTTGTCCTGAGCCGTTTTTCTCACGACAGCTGGTCTTTTCTCTCCGATCTGGCAAGAACGATCGCCCTCATCGGTCTGGCGGCATTTCCGGCGTTACTGGTTCATACTCATGTAGCATTTCTGCGAGAAAGCGAACAACCTCCTTCCGGCAAGACATCTCAGAAGATCCTGCTCTGCGTAATGTATCTTCCTCTACTCTGGTTCTTCTATCCTCTTTACAGGATCGTTCTAAGCCAGAATGCGACCCCGATTCAGGCGCTCACCCGTTACATCTTGCAGTATGTCGGCTGGTTCGTAACTGCCCTCGTGATTTCGGCTATGATCGATTTGCGGCTGGCAAAAGCTCAGGAAGATGAGCCGTTCCGGCACTTTTACCGGGTCATCGGATCCACATTCTGGTTTATCGCACTCCTGACTACATTCACTTACGTCCTGGGAGGACGTGAGTTTCCACAGTTGCGGAAGTATCTGGAAGTCCTCAGTATTCTTGCCTCGATCGTGCCGAGCACGATTCTTGCTTATTTCATCTACCGTTACAATTTCCTGGAACTTGTAATCCGCCGTTCGTTCTTTGTCATTACCTTGACCGTCGTGATCTTCGGAGTCTACTTTCTTGGAATCAGGCAGCTCACTCAGTATCTGAGCACCTACTTTGATGTAGTGCCCGGCTTGTTCGAAGCGATCTCGATTCTGACTCTTGTTGTAACGTTTCCTATTTACAAGAAGTGGCTTCAAAAAAAGGTAAATCAGGTTTTCTTTCGCGAGTTTGGCTACTATCATCAGTTGTTTAATGAACTGGAACAAACGATCAACCGCATCTTTGGACTGCAACAGCTTGTGGATTACATCCAGAAGACCGTTTCCAAGATCCTTTTCCTGGGATCTGTCAACCTGACGATCTTCGAATCTCAAGAGGGTGCGATTCAGCTACTGGCAACGACATTCTCCAGGATTCCGGAAATCGATCATACTGTGAAGAAAATTGAGAAGGAGAACTCAAGATTGTTGCGGCTCGAGGACATTAAAGAGGAAGAAGTGCTTGCGGAAATGAAAACTCTGGGCGCCGGCTTCATGATCCCGATCCGGCACAAGGGAAAGTTGATGGGTGTTTTTTCGTTCAAAGCCCGTCCGCCGCGTCGTCCGATCCTGACGCAGGAAATGCAAATGCTGCAAAGTCTGGCGGCACAAACGGCGATGAGCGTTTCTTCCGCCTTACTGATGGAAGAAAAATTGAAACTGGAACGCGAAGTTGCGCAAAAGGAAAAACTCTCCTCCATTGGCCAAATGGCGGCCACGCTTGCCCACGACATCAAGAACCCGCTAAGCTCGATCAAAAGCATTACGCAGTCCCTACAGGAGCAGGTCGATGACTCTTCCATGAAACTGGATCTGGATGTGATTATCCATGAAGTGGACCGTCTCGATAATACTGTAAATCAGCTCCTGCGTTTTGCCAGATCCTCCTCCAGGGATGTTAGCGATATCTCGCTGGTAATCACCATGGAACATGTTATCAAGATCCTTCAAAACGAATGCAAGAGCCAGAATGTCCGGATTGATCATCGCTACAACGGCTATATTCCAACAGTCTTCGGCAGCGCCTTTGGTCTTCAGGACATTTTTCTGAATCTTCTCCTGAACGCTCTGCAGGAGATGCCGGAGGGAGGAGAAATTAGCGTGGAATACAGGATTGATGGTCTGCTCGTGCAGGTATTAATTTCGGACAGCGGTCCGGGCATCCGTCCCGACTTGATCTCGCGCATCTTCGATCCTTTTTTTACAACAAAGCAAAAAGGGACAGGGCTTGGCTTGGCCGTGGTGAAACAAAAACTGGCGGAGTTTGGGGCCGAGATCGAAGTAACAAACCTGAAACCACATGGTTCCCTGTTTACCCTCACATTCCCTGTGGGAAAGCCCGTGTCCGTCACTTAGCGGGAGCGCGGGCTTCCAGCCCGCCAGTAGTTGCAATAGAATGGCATTCAATGATTACCCGTGAACGTGGTGACTTGCAACAAGTATTATGGAAAAAGCACAGATCCTGATTGTAGATGATGAACCGGCCTCCCGGTACGGCATCAAGAAGGCGCTCTCTTCCTTCCGGTTCACGATTCAGGAAGCGGGAACCGGGAAAGAAGCCCTGCAAAAGATTGCTCAACTGGGTCCCGATCTTGTGATTCTGGACGTCAATCTGCCCGAAATGGACGGTCTGTCTGTTTTATCCGAATTGCGAAAAGAGAATTGCACTGCGCGGGTGATTGTGATCACCGCATATGGTTCCGAGAAGATCGCCGTGGAGGCCATGAAACGGGGCGCGTACGATTACATCGCCAAACCATACGACATTGAAGAATTACGCATGGTTGTTTCCCACGCGCTTGAAAGTCTGCAGCTGAAGGTGGAAAACCAGGAGCTTCGGAGAGAACTGGAGAAACGTTCCGGCTATGGGACGATCCTCGGTCAGACTCTCGCGATGCGGAAGGTCTCTGATTTGATCGACAAAGTCAGCCAAACGGACATCACCGTCCTCATCCAGGGAGAAAGTGGAACCGGCAAGGAATTGGTAGCGCGTGAAATTCATCGTCGCAGCCTCCGATACAACCGCCCTTTTGTGGCCATGAACTGCGCGGCGCTGCCGGAAAATCTGATCGAAAGCGAATTGTTTGGTCATGAAAAAGGCGCGTTTACCGGCGCAGTGAAACAACGAAAAGGAAAATTCGAAGCCGCTCATGAGGGAACCATCTTTCTGGATGAGATCGGCGACATGAGCTTGAACACTCAATCGAAGATCCTCCGCATGTTGCAAGAGAGAAAGTTCGAAAGACTGGGTGGAAACGAAACCCTGGAAGTGGACGTGCAGATCATCTCGGCCACTCACAAGGACCTTTTGAAGGAGATGGAGGCCGGAAATTTCCGTAAAGATCTCTATTACCGCTTGAAGGTCATCGACATTGTCATCCCTCCGCTGCGCGAGCGTCGCGAAGACATTCCGCTTCTTGTAGAACACTATCTTCAGGAATTCTCTTCCAAACATGCAAAAAAAATTCGCGGGGTCGAACCGCGCGCATTAAAACAAATGATGAACTACCACTGGCCGGGAAACGTTCGCCAGCTCGTCAACATGCTGGAACGAGCCGTAGTGCTCGCTTCCGGCTCCATGCTGGAACTCACGGACCTTCCGGAAGAGCTGGTGCTTCCATCGAGTTTCAATAGCGGGCTTCTCGATGACCTGATGCATCTTCCCTTCAGGCAGGCCAAGGAACGGATAACGACCCACTTCATGAAGGAATATTTGGCCCGCAAGCTTCATGAGAACGGAGGAAACATCAGTCACACCGCAGCAGAACTGGGAATCCACAGACAGAGCCTGCAATCGATGATGCGCCGTCTCGGAATTAAGTAGGGGCGCATGGCCTGCCGCCCAATTGGCGTCTTTGCCAGAGTCCTGCGGGCTGGAAGCGTGCGCTGGAGTTTCCACATTTCGAAGGACATGCTTTGCGGTTTGTAGCGCCGGCCTCCGGCCGGCCAAATTCTCCAGTGCAACATGTCAATCATACGCGAGCGCAAGCGAGCGTGAAATCGCTCTTCTACCAGGATACATATGCTCATGCTCGCTCCCGCTCGCATATTGAAGGATTACTAGCACGGGTTTGTTCAGGCCGGCGGGACGCCGACGCTACAAATTCCGCTTCCGATCTTTCCTCTATTCAGAGCTAAAGTTAACACGAATGGGCTGGAAGTCCGCGCTACATTGGACCAGTGGTAGAATACGAGAAATCAAATGTTGCAAACAACGCAGTACGGCGTGGCAGGCATGAGCGTTCTAACGCGTGCCGATGACTTCTGGAAAGCGCCTGATGCTCCGGCTTCCTTCCATGAAATGCTCCGGTTTTCGGCATTGCTTTCGGTGCTTCCTCTGTCCGGATATCTCTTCTCGTATACTGTGATCGGACAGATCTGGAGCGTTTGGCCCTGGATCCAGACAACACTCCCGGTCACACGGGGATTGATGTGCGCCGGTCTGCAGTGGATGTTCTTCGCCACGTTCCCGCTTGTCAGTACTCTGCTGCTGGATCCGTTTGCCAGTCGAAGCGCATCCGGAGTTGATTTCAACGCAAGAGTTCTGATTGCAACCTATTCCATGACGCCACTCTATGTTGCGGGTCTTTTTGTGGGAGTTCCGTTTGTTGGACGAATCGCAGTGGCGCTCTGTTTTTCGACTTTTCTATATCTGCTCTACTTTGGATACCGGATCTATGCCGCGCAGGGCGTGCTTCGTTCAGGGATTGTTGCGATGGCCGTTGCAATCTTATTCGCATTGATCCGCCAGATGTTTGTATTTGTAATCGGTTTTTAGTGAACGGAAACCGCGCGCTGTTACTGCTTTTGTTCTTGCTTACGGCCGGGTTTCGCCTTGTTAACCCGCAAGCCGACCCTCCGTCGAATTTTAGTTGGAGCGGAGGATATTTTGCCGATGAAGGGTTTTGGGCGCACAATGCCAGAAACGCCGCCCTGTTTGGAAAACCTGTTCTGGACGAATGGGACGCGCGGGTTGTCAGTCCGCTTTTCTCTTCTCTGCAGGCGCTGATTTTTCATATTTTCGGTGTTGGACTCATCCAGGTACGAGTCATCGGAATCGTTTCATCGATTGTCATCGCGGTTTGCACTTTTTTGCTGCTCCGCAAACAATTTGATCCGCAAGTCTCCTTTCTCTGCGCTGTTCTTGTATCGTTGAACTATCCCATGCTTGTGCTTGGACGCCAGGGAATCCTGGATCCGTTTGCTGCTGCACTCGCATGGGGCGCGCTTGCGCTCATCTTCTGCGGTTCAGCAGCTGCCCTGTTCGCCGCAGGTGTGCTTGCCGCAGGCGCCTGCGTCACAAAGTACTTGATGATCTACACGCTGTTGCCTTTCTTCATTACCCTGACCGGCAGAAAGCGCCGCGATCTTCTTGTGTTTGCCGCAGGAGCTGCGACTGCCGGTCTGATCTGGTTTCTGGGAAACTATCTCCCAAACCGGGAGCTTCTGCTGGGATACAGCCGTTACTACTCCTCGCAACAGAGCTGGGAGATCGGCAGTGTACTGAAGAACATAGTATACCAGCCGTTTTACCTCTATTTTGTAAAAACTCCGGCTGTGCTGGTTTTGGGCAATCTCATGCTATGGCATCAACTGCTGCGGTACCGGAAAGCCGGGACAATCGAAAAAGCTTGCTGGATCTGGCTGATTGCCGGCATTCTGTTTTTTTCGCTCTGGCGATACCGCCCTTTGCGCTACTACACTTCTCTTCTTCCTCCCCTCTGTGTTCTGGCAGGAATGGCGCTGTTCAAAGTGGAAGATCTTGCCGCATCCTTTCGCACCCGGTTAGCACGTCTGGTTTTCATCATTGGAATCCTGATACCGGCCGGACAAATTGCGTTCGTTCTATGCGACCGCCTGTTTCACTGGAATATTGTGCCTGAACAATTGGGGATTCAGACTGCGGATGCGATCATTTTCTTGATCCTGAGCGCAGCGGT
>CAZDDB010000163.1:0-8615 GCA_964504105.1 uncultured Acidobacteriota bacterium | reverse complement strand
ACCGGACGAATGATTCCCTACGGCAGATGATTTACACGATCGGGCATTCGATCCGTGCTGAAAAAGATTTCCTGGCAATGCTGCACCAGCATTTGATGGAGGTTTTAATCGATATCAGAACGATTCCACATTCGCGAAGAAATCCGCAGTTCAACTCGGCGAATCTGGAGAAATCCCTTCGCGACGCCGGCATCGGATACCTGCACCTGCCGGAATTAGGAGGTCTGCGAAAACCATCACCTCACAGCAAAAATACTGCCTGGGAAAACCCTGGGTTTCGCGGCTATGCAGATTATATGTCCTCCAACGAATTTGAGCGGGGCATCGAACGCGTCATGGAGCTTGGCTCCAGACAGAACATCGCCTTGATGTGCGCGGAAGCTTACTATGGTAAATGTCATCGTATGCTTCTTTCGGATGCTCTGGCAATCCGGAATGTAGAGGTCCTGCATATTCTGGATGAAAAGCAGCTCCGCCCTCACGCGCTGACTTCGTTTGCCCGCGTGGAAGGGAAGAAGATCACCTATCCTGGGGAACAGCCGTCGCTTGATCTATCGGAGTACAAATGACCGCCGCTGAATTCTTGCGAGGATATCCGGAAAAACTTCGTGAGATTGCTCAGGACATGCGCGAGCTGGTCCGTTCAACTTTTCCTTCCTCAGTCGAGCCATTGACTTTCGTTCCGGTCGCGCCCCGTTCTCATCCGAACTGACCACGATGCTTTTGCCGGCGCTGCGCCGGGGCGGTGGTTAGCTGGTGAGTAGCTCCAGCGCTTGACCCCCACTGCGAACTGCATCTACCGGGATCCGCTGATCCAGCGTGGCAAGTTTCCCCTTGTTGTGAACAGCCAGTCCCAAGAGATAGACATCCGTGATTTGGGCGTGGGTGATGATCGCATTGTGTTCAAGGATTCCCAATATGCTCAAATCTTCTGACCAAAAATAGTGGCCGGATGCTTCACAAAGTCGGCGCAAGATGGACACCACAGCAGTGATATCTCCCGGCCGGTTCGGGTAGTTCGGATGTCCGGCAATGCGGATAAAACCGTTTTCGGTAAGCGGACAAGTCGCCCAGGCCCGTTGACCTTTTTTGGTGAACCACTGATGGGACAATTCATGATGAATATGCATCGGATCGGTTAGTGCGAGAAGCAAATTGACGTCGAGAAGATAAATCATCAAGGCAATTCGTCTCGTAGCTGGTTGACCAACTCCAGAGTGACGATTCCGGCCTCCGGCTGGACCGGAAATAACGGCAGGCCATTCCTTTTTGCTACAGAAGACTTTCGGACTAATGATTTCCGAACCAGGTCTGATAGTACCCGGCCGACTGTCATTCTTTTTTGCCGTGCGATTTCTTTTGCAGCGAGAAGAACATCTTCTTCAATATCAAGTGTAGTGCGCATGCTTTTCTCCAACAAAAACACCGGCATCCGTTTTGGGAGTTTTGCCGGTTGCATCATACATCAGATGTTTGATGATATTATGCGATCTTCGGATTGTCAAGAGAAACGTTGTCAGGGTAATTTCGTATGGCTGTAAAAATACAAACAGCATTTGTGATTCTCGTCTTCTTTCTGCTCCTCTCGAAGCAGAAAAGGCGTTTCCAGTAGATCTATGGAATGGTAAATTGATCAGGTAGATCGCCTAAAGGAGGGAGTTTGTCAGACTTTTTGCCTTCGCTTAGGACGGCTTTTCAGCCATTTTTGTAACGAATGCTGACTTTCACCTGACGGTCTTCCCAGGAGTAAACCTTCGACACTCACGTCCTCATCCAGTTCCGGCCAGTGGATTCCCTCTCCGTTTCCAATGAGCTCCCAGCGATTCCGTTCCTTTGCGCTGCCATGAAGGAGGCGCGGATACCACGCAAGCGGTACACTGAGGCTGCGGCCGTCAACCAGATCAACGGTAAGAGAGTCATCCGATATGGATACATTCTGTGCTCTTGCGAGCTGAGTTTCATTTGCTAAAGTATTCATTCTAAATAATTTAGGCCATTCGGGGCGTGTGTGTCATCTGAAGTCTCCCATAATCAGATTTGAACGGAGTGAACCCGGACTGCTTTTTCCACGCGTCCGCCGTGCAGAACCCGGCTTTCGGTACGAATTGTGAGCATCCCGGGTTTTCGGCTGAATGACAGACGGCACGAGCCTCCCGGTACACGAATGACCAGAGATTTGGAAGGCAATCTTCCGTGTTTAGCAAGCGCGAGCGAATACTCGATTCCGGAAAGCGCTGCTTGATCTGCAAGGACACCCGTCCAGGCGCGCGTTACATGGACCGAATCCTCCACCTGCTGCTTCTGCCACACCAGCGCGGTCGTGGAAACGAACACCAGACACATCAACGCCAGGATGTACGCAAATCCGCGACTGTTCATGAAATTCCGCCTCTAATCGAGTAGTAGCATGAGACGCGCAGATTCTTAAAGCGGACTTCCAGGATTTTGGGCGAGGAGCTTGAAAACGATATCCCACCCGCAAGCGGCCAGACGTGTCGATCGTTCGCATGCACACGCCTCACCGTCCGCGGTCCGGATACCCATTCGACCCGCTGACCATCGATTGTCATGACTGCAGTGGATGCATTTGCCTTGTCGATTTTTTCACACCGGTGGACATCGTCCGCGAGCAATCGGACCAACGTAGCGGAGTCATCCCGGAATTCCGGGAGTCGCGTCAGTTTCTTCGCGGTCCTTGTGGCTTCCTCCAATCTTGTGATCGCCAGAACAAGGATGCCGAGAATCGCTAAACTCAGGAGAAGCTCTGCGAGACTAAAGCCTTTCTTATTCATTTACAAAAATCTCCAACTCTCTTTTGTGCGGAAATCGATCCTGCCAGGCCACTCTGATTCTGATTCGAAGTAAACCGCGGACTTCCTTCATTGTTGAAACTGCGTACGAGCCCTTCGCGCGTGGTAGACCAGCCAACAGCCTGTCGGCGCGCACAAAATCGTGCGGTCCGATCTGCGTGGATGCCAAACCCGAGCGAATGATGTCCGCCTCAGACACAAGCGCTGCCATAGCTCTCGTATGCATCCCGGCATTTTTCTGATGCTGTTCTTTCAGCGAAAAGGAGCTGAAGAGGATCAGTGCGCAGAATCCAATGATGATCATTGCCACCATGGACTCCAGATAGGTAAATCCGCTATTCAAAAATCCGGTTAACTTCCTCATGTGTTGTCAAACCTGAACGGACCAGGATCTCAGCCTGGGCACGGAGAGGACCCGCGGCCCGCTCTCTGTGAAACGGCCCGGACGGCAAGAGATCCTCCGGGTAAGAGCACTCCCCAACAGGAACCAATCCTGCGTAACCTGAAAAGAGACACACTGTGCAGCCGTGTTTGCAGGCGTCACATTTTCGTCTCAGCAATCTTTGGGTGATGACCAGATTTACACTGGAGAGGATCTGGTACTCCGGGATTCCCATGCGTACAAGCCGCAGAATCGCTTCTGCCGCAAATCCGGTGTGCATCGTGGAAAGCACCAGGTGTCCGGTGAATGCGGCTTGTACAGCTACCGCCGCGGTTTCGGAATCGCGAATCTCTCCGACAAGAATGACTTCCGGATCCTGACGCAGCAGATACTTTAGCGCGGATGGAAACGATAGATCGAAATGAGGCTTCACTTCGATTTGTGTCATTCCCGCAATGCGGCGTTCGACAGGATCTTCCACGCTGACAAACTGCCACTCATTGCCGCGCAGTTGCATCAGATGCTGAACCAGTGAATACAGTGTAGTTGTCTTTCCCGATCCGGACGGACCACAAACAAGAACAAGCCCTGAGTTGAATCTGGAAACTCCGAGCAATGCATTCAAGGTGTCTTCTGCAAATCCAAGGTCCGCCAGTATGGATACCGACGCGCTCAATGACAGCAATCTCAGGACGGCCTTCTGTCCGCCGATACACGGAATGATTGAGACGCGAACATCGGCCTGGATTCCAATCTCCTCCGGATCGATCCGGCCTTCTTGCGGCCGAAAGCTTTCGTAACTCGGGAGATGCGCAAGCACGCGGATCCGTCCGATCAGGCGTTCCATCACAGCACGATCAGTCGTGCTGACCACGCGGAAGAAACGATCTACGCGAAACCTGATCCGTCCTCCGCCCTCATAAGGTTCGAGGTGAATATCGGTAGCCCTCTGTTCAAAGGCAGCCTGCAACAGCTTCGTGATCTCGCAGCCATTGTCAGAACGGAAGTTTTCCAATGATGTATCCATAGTAGAATCCAAAACTCTGGATTAACACGAACCCTACCAGCAAACCAAGCGTCACAATCATCCAGATCTCCACTCGCTTCTGCAAAGACAGAGAGTAGTATTGGGCCTGGTCGCGATGAAAGTCTTTTAATCTTGCGATGCTGGGAATCAGAGCCTCTGCAGTCCCGGCTCGATTTAGAAAAAACTTCAGTTGAGCGGTGAATAGATTTCCCGGAACCACATCTATTTCCAGTCCATCCCTGCTTCTCTCAATCGCAAGCCGAAGCTCGTCCGCATCACCGGGAAACGACTCCGCGCCTGTTTGAAGTGCCTGAACAATCGTTCGATTGCAGGAAATCTCACGATGCATGAGCTGGCAAAACAAAGCTCTGCGGGTCTCCAGTGAAACTTTCTTGATCCCTGGAATCGGAATGCGGAATGGATCTTCCAGGAACCAGTACGCCACAAACAGGGATGCCGGTAAAAGAAACAGCCACAGCGGTCTGAACGCATGAAACACCGAATAGAGCCAGAACAAGACCGGTGGAGTTGCTTCCCAACCCTGAAGATACATCGCTTCAACGACAGTAAAACAATAGACGACGATGCATATGGTCATGATGAAGAGAATACAAAACGGATAGACGAGCGCTTCTCGTAAAGAACGTTTCAGCCCGGCTTCCTCCTCGTATCCCTGTCCCACATTTTCCAACAGAGCTTCGAGCTGCGGCTTTTGCTCGCTGGATTTGAGAATGGCAAGAAGCGGCCGGGAAGCGGGAAATCCTGATTCATCGATAGCTTCCGCAAGCGGCTTTCCCTGCCGTAACAGCTCAGCGCTCTTTTTCAACGCTGCTTGCCACCGGGGAGGTGAGAGAGCTGCGGCCCAGGAATCCATTCCATCCGAGAAGGGGATTCTCGCAACAGCCAGACTCCGGATCGCATTCACTAGAAACAGGTCGGCGTCCGTATTCATACAATCTCCGGGGTGTACAAAGCTGCAAATACGCGGACCGCAAGAACCAGAATCAGCAGACCCGCAAGAAGCAACCCGGTCATCATCAGGATCGCGTGACACCGGGTGATGTGTCTCTCCCATTCTCTTTCAGCCATATCGGCAAGAATTTCAAAACGTTCCTGAATCGCTTGCAGGCTTACCGGTGATGACCCGATTGCTGCAGTCGCCGGCATTTCGCGCAAAACGGAAACGAACGATCTGCCGGAAGCAAGGTGAGTGAGCGAATCTTTGCCGGCAGCGCGACCCAAACCAAGCGATGCCACTGCCCCGCGCAAAGCAGTTGTTTCATCCATGCCGTACCGGAAACACTCACGCAAATAAGAAAACAGGAGATGCGACTCCTGCAAGAGCCGTCCCGTCGCCCAGAATGGGATTTTCCACTGGAGCGAATCCGGCAGAAACGGAACGACTTGAATGGCCAAAATCGAGATCAAAGTTGCAACAAAAAAGGCGGTAATCTTTCCTCCATCAAAACCGGGAGATAACGAGAAAGTGAACCAGATCAGCGTACAAAGAAAAGCGATCACGTTCGGGTAGGCGAACGCATGGGCCATTCGTTTCGCCGGCTGCAGAGACATCTTTGTGTTCCGGGCGCTCAGTTGCAGCAGTTGGTAAGGCGGCATCGCTTCTCCATTCAGGAGGGCAGCGTCTCGCAGTGGAACTCCCACCGATTGCAGCGACTCTTCCAGTGTAGCGCCTGATCTCAAACTGCGTTCAAGTTTGCTTCTTGCGGCAGCAGGCATCGGAAGTTCCAGGGCTATATCCGCGACGGGAATTCCACTTGAGACGAAGAAGCGCAGCGTATCCATAAAATGCGGTTGCGTAAACCAGGAAGGGGCTCGTCGTTGTTTCATGGCGTGTAGGGCAGCATATGGAAAATTGGCCAGTACATCGAATACACCGCCAGCCCTACCCACAATCCCAGCAGCACGATGAAGGCGGGCTCTGCAATCCTGACTCCGATTCTTCGGGTTGCATCCAGTTTTTCCTGATAGATACAGAGTGTTGTACCAAGCAACTGGTGCGCATCACTATTTCGGTTCAAGGTGCGGAGCACAAATTGAATGTCCGGGGAAACAAACCCCAAATTCTTGAGCGCATCATTCCAGGGTTCGCCGGATTGAAGTTTTCTCACAAACTCATGCCAATCGTTACGGCAGATCTCTGTCTTCAAATGATCGGATACCGATTGCAGTGTTTCGGGAAGCAAATGGTTTTGAGATAACAGTACAAGCGCTTTCAAAAGGCGAGCTCGTTCTTCGAATAAGATCCTGTCTCGCAGCAGTGGAATTCGAAGGAAGGCGCCCTCCACCAGCCGGTGCATTAAGCTGCGCGGAAAGGCGTTCCAGGTCACAACGATCGCGGCGATGATACCCAGGAAAAAGGTGTAGCGCCGGTAAGTGAACTGGTAAATTCGCACTGGAAACGGGAATTCAATTCCTCTTGCGGCGAGAAAAGCAGTGAAGGTCGGCAGGACCTTCCACTGGTATATCTGGGTGACCAGGGCAAGAACGGTCAGGACAATCAATGGGTAGAAGGCAGCCTGCTTGATTCTTCGAACCATGCTGATTTTCTCGGCCAATCGCGCGGCAGCCAGTTTCAACGAGTATGGAAGGGAACGTTCGTCCGGGGAAGCCAGCAAAGTCTCGCATACTTCCGATGGAAAGAGACTCGAATTCTTCCGAACAAATTCTGAGAACGGAAGACCTGCCTTGAGATGCTTCAGAAGACGCTTTACTTCCGCGAGTTGCCATACGTAGAATGTGTGCCGGCCGGCGTTCAGCCATTCTTCAGTCGCTTGCACGAGCGGGATCGAGACATCCGTAGAAAGACTCAAATGGCGAAAAAGATCTTTCCACAAAGAAAGATAAAGCCAGTTGGTGAAGAAGAAACTGGTACGGCGGGGTGCGACCCATTCGGGCGGACGTTTCATCCTAAATCCTGCTGAGATAGACTTTAGCACAACCGTCGTTCTACTGCGGCGGTGGACAGATCTCCGAGGCGCTTTGCCGTTTTTGCAGGCGGTTTTTCAGAACCTGTAGAGCTATCAATGCAACAACTGCAAAGCCAAGCGCTGCTGCGATGGCAACCGCCGCTTGCTCAATGTCCGATGTGGTACGCGCAAGGCGGAGAACAATCGCAATAGAAACGCAATGGATCATGAGTTCACCGGATATCGATATGCCTCGATTCGTCGCATTCAACCAATTCTTTGTCACGAGGCGTACCAGCGGTTCAGCAAGCAATAGCCCGAGACATCCTACGGAGGCCACGACCGATGCGGGCCTTCCCTGGCCTCCGACACAGATCATCCAGACGAAAAGCCCGGCGATCATTTCAGTCTGCTCCAAAGCGGCCGGACGGAGTGGCAATGCAAGCAGAGTAGCTGCCAACAGAATACCAAGAAAGAGT
Organism: uncultured Acidobacteriota bacterium; assembly: GCA_964504105.1. Taxonomy (GTDB): domain Bacteria; phylum Acidobacteriota; class HRBIN11; order JAKEFK01; family JAKEFK01; genus CAZDDB01. The sequence continues at coordinate 990 of CAZDDB010000163.1, read as the reverse complement.
GCCGCTTCCTCGGTATCCGGAACGATTGTCAGGACGCCCCCTACCGTCATTAGCAAGAGTAGTTGCGTTTGATTTGTAGTCGCGTGACGCTTGTCAAATCCAGCGAATGCAGATGAGAGGCAAACGATCCCCAGAACGAGCAATCCCCGCAGCAGCCATAAGGGTTCGTCGAAGATCGACCACGAAGCAAGAAGGACCCCGGCGGACGCGATGAGGAGTAGTCGCAGACCGCGACCAATCTTCTTCTCGACATCAGGAATCAGTCCTGTTCCGGCAAGAAGAAGCATAGCAATCAGAGCGCGCATGGGCACCCGGCGGATTACCACTTCGCAGATCAGAAACGAGAGCGCGATCAGCGATCCAATCGCAGGTACGGACCAGCCGTGACGCTGTGAAAGTCGTGACCAGCAAAATCCGGCGCCAATGACAACAAGACCTGAGAACAAACCAAGCAGAATGAGCGAAGCAAGCTTTTCATATGTCTCGGGCATATGCGTTCTTTACGGATCTCTGATCTCCGGACTTGCGACAATGTTATCACGCTACAGGCTCGTGCCTCGTCTGCCTCGTCATGGTGGCTTTATAGAGTGTTCATTTTCCATTAGTATTTAGATAATGCCGCAAGTTGTAATTGAGAATCCCATATTGAACTCTCCCTTTCAGGAGCCGGACCGCCATTTCCGGTTCTCTGATGATAGAGTCGGTGCCTGGCGAAAAGGCGGGTACATCGGAATCACAAGAACTACCGGGAGCTTGCTACAGTATTCGTCGAAAAATCGTATTTGCCTGATTTCATTGTAAGAATCAAGAGTCGTGAAGGGTTGCTGAATCTGATCATTGAAGTAAGCGGCCAAATCAAAGCGGACAAGGAAGCGAAAGTTTCTACGGCAAGAAGCCTTTGGGTCCCGGCCATCAACAACCATGGCGGTTTCGGTTGATCTCGCAATCCTCGCTCAACAAGATTTCGGAGCGTGGTCCGTTTTTCCGCAG
>CAZDDB010000162.1:0-8649 GCA_964504105.1 uncultured Acidobacteriota bacterium | reverse complement strand
TCGGAAGGATATACTTCCACCGTTCAGTTCGAATGGAGACCTGTGTTTGTTCAGTGTTCTCTACAACGGCGGTCCTCTCGGTAAGTTTTGAGTCCGCCGTTGCAAACAGCAACGGTGACAGGGATGCTCCTTCGAACCCGTACTCTTTCGAAACCCCCAGCAGATCGAGCACTGTGGGCAGGATGTCGATGGTTCGAACTTGCTGAGGGATCACTTTTCCTGCTGGAACCCCGGACGCATGATAGAAAACCAGCGGGACTCTGACCTGCGGCTCATAAAGTCCGGTGTGATCAAAATAAATTCCATGCTCGCCGAGGCTCTCTCCGTGATCCGCAACAATGACAATCAACGTGTTGTCGCGGTCAGCAGAATTCTCCAGAAATCGCAGCATTCTTCCTATTTCGGAGCACATGTAGAGGACCTCCCCCATGTAGTACCGCTTCACGTTTACCAGCCGGTTTTCTGTGCCGATCCATTTTTGCCATAGAGATCCAAAACCGGAGCGCGCAAAAAAAGGATCCCGATCAAGAACGCGGATTACTCCATCTCCCTGGACCGGTTGACGGTCCGATTCCGGAATCACCTGATCATCAGAAGAAATGAACTTCGCAGGCGGAGTGTAGACTGCATGCGGATCAAAATAGTGGAGCCACAAAAGAAATTTACCTTTTTGTTTTTTGGTGAGCCATTGAATCGCGAGATCAGTCATCTCTGTGGCGGTAAATGCGCCCCGTGGAATTGCCCGGTCGGTAAAGCCGCGAAGGATATCAAATTTAGGATTCCCCAGATGGAAAGCGGAAACCGCTGCCGCTGTGTGATAACCATTTTGCTTAAGAATTTCCGCTAACGTAGGGTATCGCTCCGAATACCGGTCCGTGTTTGAGTGGACTCCGAGCCTGGCCGGATACTGGGAGGTGAGAATGGAAAGATGGGAAGGATTTGTGCAATTGATCGATGTGACGGCCTGAGTGAATCTGGTTCCGTTCTTTACCAGGTTTTCCATCTCGGGGGATCGGAGTCCGCGAGGAGCGCCGGTTACGGCATAAGAAAAATAGTCGAATCGCGTTGTGTCCATGGTGATCAACAGAACATTTTGGGGCAGACGCGACTCGCGCCCCGATTGGCAGAAGGTCAGGGTCAGCAACACGATCATGGCGAGGAGTCGAGTCTGTCTGTCCATTGTGTCTTCCTATATTACTTTACGTAGGTTTCGGCGTTCCCGCGGGCAGGGAAGGATATGTTTCGGCCGTCGAGTTGCAATGCGACCGAGTAATCCATTTTATACTGAATAAAGTAGAGTGGCGGAGATCCTTCCAGTTTTGTAGAGATGAAGGAGTGTGCTTTCCCGGTCAGATCGATCGAACTAAACTGCTTTTGATTCCGGAAGCGGAGCTGCTGAGGCACCTTCTCTTTGAAATCGGAAAATTCGATGTGGTTGGGACGCAGCACGGTTAGAAATCCCGAACGGTCAAAGACACCTGCAAAGAGCCCTTTGCTTTTTCCACCAAGGTAAATTTCTCCGAAGAAAATGGCGTAGTGATCGGAAAACAGATGCCCCCAGTTCCACTCCATTCGTTGCCAGATCCCCCAGTTGTGGTCATGATACCCTGATACATTTTCGAAGTCATAGGTGTCGCTCCCCACACGCAGCGCGCCCTTGTATGTCCCCCGAATCGCCGGGATGACGTAGCCCGATTCAAACTGCTCGCTGCGTGCCAGATACGTAGGAGGAAAGTAGAGTCCCGCGGCCGGATAGTACAGCAGCGTCCCCTGGATGGGAACTTTATCGTGAAAATCAAGATCGATTTCATAATGGTCGTTGTTGAAACGCACCTGGTTGGATCCTATACGATAATCCACCCGCTCGAGTGGTAGTTCAGACCTGTGCGCCGGGTAGTTTGCTGCAAAGCGCCGGTAGCCGTCGTCAAAAAGTTGCAGGCTCACAATCCAGTTTGCGCGATCCTTCAAAATGTCGCCTGCAACCATGAGGCTCAAATAGCCGTAGAAATTCTCGGCCTCGAAATTGAAATAGTGCCACTCGGCCCATCGATCCATGCTTGGAGAATTCACTGTCGGCAGATGGAAGTGATCGATTTCATGATAGAAGTCTGCAGCCACCGGATGGATCCATGCTTCATCCGCTGCGCTGTTTTTCCAAGGCAGTGGAATCGCTTTGATCGTTTGCTCCTGATCGGGCAGCGATCCTTCGGCAAACGCGGTTTCAGGCGGTGCATGTGAGCCGGCCTGCCGCGCGTATGTAAGTTTAGAAAATAAATAAGGGGACGCCGTCCGGATATCGTTGCGAAAGCGGCTGCTTCCCAGGAGTTGCCTGACAACGAAGCGCGCTTGCGGAATCGAGTAGTAGAGCGCTGAAATTCCTCCTACCTTCAAGCTTTCAACATCGATTCCCTGCGGCAGGAGGATCAGGTCCCCCCCGCCCAGAAGATTCTTGTCCTGCGCCTGGAGCAGGATCGCTTCTCCAACAGAAAGCAGTGTGATCATCACTGCGATTGCGAGTGCGTAACCGAGAATAAAAAGAAGCGTGCGTTTCGGCCTGCTGCTGAAGGTCCGTTTCAAAAGGAGCCAGGCTATTCCCACCGTCCATCCTTCATCCGCAAGATTCGCTTCGCGGACGAAGCGAGCTCCTGGTTGTGGGTGACCAGCACAATCGCGAGACCTGCAATGTTGAATCTTTGAAAGAGGGAGGCGATCTCCTGTCCGGTGGCCACATCCAGCTCCCCGGTGGGTTCGTCTGCCAGCAGCAGTTGCGGGTTGTTTGCGAGCGCCCGCGCGATCGCAATCCGCTGCATTTCTCCCCCGCTCAGTTGTGCGGGCCGGTGGTGTCTCCGGTCCCGCAGCCCCACGTCATCCAGCAGTTGTTCGCAGCGTTTCGACCGTTCGGCAGCAGATAGTCCTTTTTCGCGCATCGGCAATTCGATGTTTTCCTGCGCGCTCAACGTGGGCAACAGGTAAAAGCGCTGGAACACAAAGCCGATCTTTTCCAACCGCAATTTGGTCCGCTGTCCCTCACTCCACCTCGAAACCGGCTCGTTATGCCACCGAACTTCGCCTTGCGTCGGGAGATCCAGCGCGCCCAGCAGGTGAAGAAATGTCGATTTTCCGCAACCACTTGGGCCCACGATGGCGGTAAAATCGCTCTCCAGGACCTCGAGCGAGATACCCCGTAGCGCATGGATCGGTTTTTCCATCTGGTGGTAGGTTTTGAAAACATCCCTGGCCTCAACGATCACAGCATTTCCTCGCGCAATGTTTCCGCAACCGGAAGGGAGACGGCTGCGGACGCAGGGTAGAGCCCTGCAAAAAAGCCGGTCAACAGGAGTGTAATTAGCGCACGCGCGACCGCACGGGGTTGCATGACGAAAAAAGAAAAAGTTTCGGGTAACCCCGGAGCGGATGTCAAAATTGCATCGAGATACAAGGCGACCAGTTTTCCCAGAATAAATCCGAAAATAGCAGAAGCGATCGAAATCACAATACCTTCTAATAATATAGTAGTGAAAATTGTCCTGTGACTCAGCCCGATGGCGCGAAGCAGGGCGATCTCGCCCACACGATCGTGAAACGAGATGGTTGTGATGATGAAGATCAGGACAAACGTTGTGATCAGGCTGATCCCGCCCAGGATGTAAGCGAACTGTTTGAAGTACGAGAGTTGCTTGTTGACCGCCTGGATCACCGTTTCGATTGTGTAGGATGTAACCTGAGGAAAGGCTGCATTAATCTCATCGGAGGTACGGGAAGCAGCAGAAGAGTCTTTCAGCCGGATCATGATTGCGGATACCGGGTCAGTGTTTTGCTGCCGCATGAGCGCCTGTAGAACCGGCAGGGGGCAGGCGACGGTGAATTGTCCTTCCGCATCGAGATGGAAGGAGGCGATTCCACTGACTCTGAAGCCGGCACGATCGCCCCCTCCCGTGGTTTGGGATTGGCTGGGGATCCGGAGACTCACCTGGTCGCCTGGGCCGATCTGCTTCTGTCCGGCAAGCGTCTGGTTTACCAGGATCTGTCCGGGACCTGGCTCCGTCCCGGTTGTGATGCGGTACAGCACAGGCTTCTTCTGGTCCATTCCCAGGGCAAACGTGGTGAATGTTTGTCCCTTTGTTTCGATCGCCACAGTTGTGCCAAGCATCGCATCGACATAATCTACCGCCGGAATCTTTTGGAGGGCATCCTTGAGTTGAGAATATTCCTGAATATGAGCGTCTGTTTCAAAAGGAAGTGTTCCCCGTGGACTGATCCGGATTTCGTACCCCATGTCGTTCAGAATTCGTTCAAGACTCACGCTCAGTCCGCTGGAAAGCAGGATCATATCCAGCAAGAGCGCAGCAGTAATCGAGATCCCGAGTATGTACAGGAAATTGCGTCCCGGATGCCGCAGCAAGTTTCTCGCAGCCAGGTGCAGCGGCAATGTCATCGTCCGAGCTCCTCCAGCGGCGCAAGATGCTTCAAGCGAAACCAGGAGAAAGTGCCGCCTACGATGCCAAGCAAGAAAGAGATGCTGATCGCCCGGATCAGAATGGGGACTGTCACTCTGGCGAAAATCAACTCCGTTTGATAGAAGTTCTGGTAATAGAGATTTACAAAAAACGCGGCAGTGTAGCCGAGCATGGCTCCGAGAATACTCGCAAAGAATGCAAAGAACGTGGATTCGAGAACAAGACTCTTCAGAATCGTTCTTCTGGAGATCCCGGTTACGGTGAGGATTGCGAGACTCTTCCGCTGGTCTTCCACACGCATTACCATGAGCGCAAAGATGAAAATCGCTCCCGCCATCATGGTGATCATGGCAATCGCCTGATGAAACCGGCTCACTACCTGGAAAGTTGTGCTGACGCGGACAGTGAGCTCCTCCGCTGAAAATGCCGTGAATCCGATCGCCTCCGCATTCAACCGTGCGGCTACCGCGCGCGCATCCGCCCCTCTCTTTAACTCGATCGAGACCAGATCCAGCTGATCCTTTCGTCCCGCAATGCGTTCGAGATCAGGCAGATGCATTTTCACAAGACTGCGTTTCAAAGGCACATTGTATGGGTCCGCTTTTTCTTCGTAGATTGCTAAAACGCGAAACCGTTCCGAATTCTTCATGTCTCCCCTGGCAGAGAGTTCTATCAGATCTCCGGCCTTCAGAGAGAGCCGTCCGGCAAGCAATCGGTTTACGAGGATCTCGGGTTCGGCGGCGGGGGATTCGCCACCAAGGCACAAAGAACACAAAACGAACAACAGGAAGAGTCTCATACAAATATCAAATATCAAAAATCAAAAATCAAAAATCAAATTAACATAAAACAATATAAACCCTTTGCGTCTTCGCGTCTTTGCGAGAGAATGAAGGGGCATGAGCAGTTTGCAATCTATCGCACTGGAAGCGGATCTTCGTAAAGTCATTCGCGGTGAAGTGCGTTTTGATTCAGGAAGCCGCGCCCTCTATTCCACAGATTCATCCAATTACAGACAGGTCCCGATCGGTGTTGTCGTTCCGCGCGATACGGCCGATGTGATTGAGACCGTGAGGATTGCGCGAGCGCATGGCGCGCCGGTACTGGCTCGTGGCGGCGGAACAAGCCTGGCGGGTCAGTGCTGTAATGTGGCCGTTGTGCTCGATTTCTCAAAATATGTAAACGGAATCCTGCGCATCGATCCTCAAAAGCGACTGGCGGAAGTGGAGCCGGGCGTCGTTCTGGATCGCCTCCGCGACGCAGCGGAAATCGACCGCCTGACGTTTGGACCGGACCCCGCAACCCACAACCGCTGCACGCTCGGAGGCATGATCGGCAACAACTCCTGCGGTGTGCATTCCGTTTATTCCGGGAAGACAGAAGAGAATGTAGACTCTCTGGATGTTCTCACATATCGCGGGGATCGTCTTCGGGTGGGAAAAACAGCGGAGCGGGAATTGGATCAGATCATTCGCGCCGGCGGACCACACGGAGAGATTTACGCGAAGTTGAAATCATTGCGCGATCGCTATGCGGACCTGATCCGCAAACGTTACCCCGTAATTCCTCGCCGTGTTTCCGGGTATAACCTGAACCAGCTCTTGCCGGAAAACGGTTTTCATGTAGCCCGTGCCCTGGTTGGGTCCGAGAACACCTGCGTTACCGTTCTCGGCGCCACACTGAACCTCGTTTACAGTCCACCGGCTCGGACGCTCGTGGTTCTTGGCTACCCTGATATTGCGTTGGCAGGAGATCGCGTGATGGAAATTCTCGCAACCAAGCCCCTTGCATTGGAAGGGATCGATGACCGGCTGGTCGATGCGATGAAGAAAAAACATCTCTACCCGCAGAATGTATCGTTGCTTCCCGATGGCCGGGGATGGCTCCTTGTCGAATTCGGCGGAGAAACTCAGGGAGAAGCGAACGCTCGCGCGAAAAGCCTGATCGAGAGCCTCAAACCACCGGACTCACGGCTCTTCGACAATATTCGAGATCAAAAGATGATCTGGAAAGTCCGTGAATCCGGGCTTGGCGCCACTGCATATGTTCCCGGGGAAGTCAGGAATTGGGAGGGATGGGAAGATTCTGCCGTGCCGCCCGAAAAGGTGGGTGAGTATCTTCGCGATTTGCGCAAGCTCATGGACCGTTACGGATACGGCTGCTCGCTGTACGGACATTTCGGAGATGGATGTATTCATACCCGCATTGACTTTGATCTTGGTACCGAGTCCGGGATCCGGAAGTTTCGCGCTTTTGTGGAGGAAGCGGCGGACCTTGTGATTGCATACGGCGGATCGCTGTCGGGTGAGCATGGGGATGGTCAATCGCGTGGTGAGCTTCTGGTGAAGATGTTCGGACCGGAATTAGTAGAGGCATTTCGCGAGTTCAAACGGATCTGGGATCCGGATCTCAAAATGAATCCAGGTAAGGTTGTGGATGCATACCGGCTGGATGAGAATTTGCGTCTTGGATCCGACTACAAACCGCCGCCGACACGTACACACTTTCGCTTTCCGCAAGATGACGGAAGTTTCGCCCATGCGATGCTTCGATGCGTCGGGGTAGGCGATTGCCGCAAAATGAAGGGCGGAACTATGTGCCCCAGCTTTATGGTTACAGCGGAAGAGCAACATTCCACGCGCGGACGCTCCCGGTTGCTGTTTGAGATGCTGCAGGGAGACGTGATCCGGGATTCATGGCGCGATGACGGTGTGCGTGAAGCGTTGGATCTCTGTCTGTCGTGCAAGGCCTGCAAAAGCGAATGTCCTGTCGGTGTGGATATGGCAACGTACAAGGCGGAGTTTTTATCTCATTATTATGAAGGCAGATTTCGTCCCCTTTCCGCTTACTCGATGGGGCTCATCCATTGGTGGTGCCGGATCGCCTCCGTTGCGCCGCGTTTTACGAATTTTGTTCTATCCACAAAAACAGCAAAAAAGCTTGGCGGAATTGCTGCAGAACGCCGCATCCCGCGCTTTGCAACACAAACATTTCGCCAATGGTTCCGCTCACAGAAGGCAGCAAATCCGGCCGGGCCGCGAGTCATCCTCTGGCCGGATACCTTCAACAACTATTTCAATCCGGAAACGGCAAAAGCAGCTGTGGAAGTTCTCGAAGCTTGTGGGTACCACGTACTAATTCCTTCGAAGCGGCTCTGCTGCGGACGCCCGCTCTATGACTACGGAATGCTTTCGCCGGCAAAGCGGCTGCTTCGCAATATTCTCCGTTCGCTCCGAACAGAGATTGATCGAGGGACACCTGTGGTTGTACTTGAGCCAGGCTGCGTTTCAGTGTTCCGGGACGAGTTGCTCAATCTGTTTCCGGAAGATGCCGCTGCGCAGAAGCTGGCGAGTCAAAGTTTCTTGCTCAGCGAATTTCTCGTAATGCAACACAAGACATTTCCGCAGTTGTCTGCCAAAGCGCTGGTTCACGCCCACTGTCATCATCGCGCTGTAATGGGAATCGATGCGGAAGAAAAGATCCTTTCCGGGATTGGTCTGGAAACCCAGATTCTTGATTCCGGTTGTTGCGGGATGGCAGGTTCGTTCGGATTTGAAGCGGACCACTTTGAGATTTCGCAAAAGATCGGAGAAAGAGTGTTGTTTCCATCTGTACGTGCGGCCTCGCAGGATACCTGGATCGTTTCGGATGGCTTTAGTTGCCGCGAGCAGATCGAGCAGGCCACCGGACGTCGGACTCTGCATCTCGCGGAAATCTTGCGAATGGCAATCCGTTCCCGTTGACCTCTCAGTGAACAGCTTTTGAAAGACGGAGCGAAAACAGCGGTGGGGATTACTCAGGGTCTGAAAGCTCCGGAATACTCCACACAGTCCAATTTGTGTTGGGATAGATCTCCGTCGCCTCTTTCTGCATCCGGATCAAGATCCTGATGAATTTAGTCTTTTGGTCTTGAAGCGTCCACTTTCATAGCCAGAAGATACTCAGGTCCGACGACTCTTGTGGATACACCAAACAGAGATACTTCTTTAGAGGTAGAAATAGCTTCATCGGAAAGAGGGCCGGTGCTCGGTATAACAAGGCTCACAGTGATTTTGAGGCGCCCATTGTTTCGGGAATGAGGTGGCTGGCGACCTGATCCAAATCCAAACAAGGGACCTGACTGTACTATGAACGTTTAGTTTCTTCTCCTTTTGGCAAGAATTTACGAACGGGTTTGTAACGCCGGCGTCTC
>CAZDDB010000161.1:0-8657 GCA_964504105.1 uncultured Acidobacteriota bacterium | reverse complement strand
CAAGTCCGAAGTCGAGAATCTTGACGCGTCCGTCTTTAGTGACGAACAAATTCTCCGGTTTCAAGTCACGATGGACGATGCCTTTCTCGTGCGCGGCAGCCAACCCGGCAGCAATCTGTTGGGCGTAATCAATGCTACGGCGCACCGGCAATGCGCCTTGTTTCAGGTGCGTACGCAAGTCTTCACCTTCGAGCAGTTCAGCAACGATATACGGGGCGCCCCCTAATTCTGCTGAAGCCGTTCCGATGTCGTGAACCGTCAGAATATTGGGATGATTGAGCGCCGAAGTCGTCCGCGCTTCCAGCTCAAAACGTCGAATCCGATCCTGGTCATTGGCGAAATCAGCAGGCAAAAGTTTGATGGCGACCTTGCGGTCAAGCCGCGTGTCTTCCGCGAGATAGACTTCACCCATGCCGCCCGCGCCAATTTTCGAGACGATGCGGTAATGCGACAAATTGGTGTGGGGTAACAGCTCGTTATTCATCTTCCCCAAGTTCATTCCGGTAGTCCCATTCGTCGAAGTAGATCACCGTAACGCGGGTCGTCTAATAAGCATTTGCTTTTTTACCGAGGCATCTAGGCATGTCAAAATGGCCACATGCAGGACTAATCGAGTCCTATTGTATCCTTAGTGCTTGCAATACGGCAAGAACTAACGCGACATCTTACCGCTTGGCTTCATTCGACGCGGAAGCCTCCTGCGACAGCCCATTTTGAAACGGAACATATTAAGAGCTGGCTCAAATTGTCTGATCAACTACTGGCCGAGCCTCTTGAGCTGAAAATATGGAAAAAAGTTAAATGAAGTCTTTGCTTAAGCCAGTCTCTGGTTGCGGCCTGAAGGGCCACGCTGTGTTACGGCATTCCGATGTACGCTCCGAATAAGCCCGGCGCGATTCCGGTTGTAGTTCTGAAAGATTTAAGGTTTACTGGTTCCTCTCCGAAAGAGTGAGGATGATGGAACGTCGCAGATCGCCAAGAGTCGAGATCAACGTTGAGTTGGAAGGAAGAAAGAACGGGGATGTCTTTCTGGGGACTTCGGTGAATGTCAGTGAGACCGGCATTCTGATCCAGACCAACAAGGTCATGAGACCCGGTGACAAGATTACGATCCGTCTGGTGTCTCCGGGACTTCCCGAAATTGTGGGTGTTGGAAGCGTTGTCCGGGATGCCGATGTGGGTCTCGAAGGACAAGGCTATGCGGTGCAGTGGGATCTGACGGGGGAGCAAAAGGAAGCGCTGCGCGAAATGATCCGAACCTCCAACGAATAAGAATTCACTGTTCCGAAGGAAGCGTGATTCCCTCCTGTTTCAAACGTTCGACAAGACTACGCGCGGCGGCGGATTCTGCCGTTCCCCCGTTGGAAATCCAGAGCGATCTTGCGGTTCGCGCATAATATCTGATCGGAGAGGCACTCATCCATGGCGCATTGAATTGGGGCGCATTGAATTGGCCGAAAACAACCTTGCGTTCGATTTGTCTCGTGGTCCCTTTTTCAAATAGCGGAACTCCATCCAAAACTTGGTTTACGGGCGTTTCCAACAGCTCGAATATTGTGGGAGCGATGTCGATCAGGCTGACCTGCCTGTCATATTCCTGATGACGCGGCAGAATTTCGGGAGCGGCAATCATCAACGGGACGTGGATAAGCTCTTCGTCTTTTGATCTGTTGTCCTCTTCATCGGAGCACGCACCATAAGTCGAAGTAAACACAACGATAGAATGTTGAAACAGACCCGATGTCTTGAGTGAGTGAATGAACAGACCGATTTGTTCATCTACTGCCGCAATTTCTCCATCGTAAGGGTGATTGCGATAATGCCTGTCATGGGGCGCCGGCGGCAAAAATGGTTCGGTAGGCTCGTTCAAGTTGAGCAACACAAACTGCGGAAACGCCCGATGTTGAAGCGTCCACTCTTTTGCAAGAGTGCAAACTTCAGCGCATGAATACGAATCTTGCCGCCGCGGTAGCTTCCGGCCGGCGGTCGCATCCTCAAAAGAACCGGCGAAAAGCGCGGGAATCCGCAATTCAGGATCTGCCACAAAGGCGGCAGTCCGGTACCCGTTTTGTTGGAACCAGTTTGACAGAAGTGGTTGGGACAGAGTTCCGCCGGAACGCAAAGAATCTATGCCGGACCTCAGAATTTTGTTGAATGGATATAGCCCGGTTAAAACGGACAGGTGAGCGGAAAGAGAATCAACGGATGGAGAATAAGCATGCAAAAACCGGATCCCGTCATAGGCAAGGAAATCGATGGCTGGTGTCTGCATGTGCTGGTATAGATAGCTGCTTAGATGGCTTGAGCACAAACCTGTTGCCGTGATGAGATAAACATTGCGTGGTTTTGTTTGCCGGCTCTCACCTCGCGCTCCAATCCTTCGTTTTGCCTGGGGTAAAACTCCAAAAAGAACCGCAAAAAACAGGATCCACAAAAAGGAACGTCGCACAGCGGACATACAGCCGTAAGTATAACAGCCGGATGCCATAAATCTTGAAGACTCAGCATCTTCGGCTTGACACTCCAAAGAGGCGCCTATATAATGAGGCTGCCTCAAGGCTCCCTCGAACTGTCGCAGGGTGGAGTCGGCAAAAACGGCCACGATGAAGCCCTCGGCTACCGGGGACGACAATCCGCAATCAATCTACGGGAGTTCAGAGATCGATTTGTCAGGTGCGAACCATCTGAAAATCGTTCTAAGAACTCGTTTTTGGATTAGGAGGTCCATCCCAACATGCTTGAATCAACAAACGGCCAGGATCCTTCACTGACAGGAGGTGAGGAAAAGATCGATCCGGCCCGCGACAAAAAAAAGGAAGCAGATATTTCTGCACTTCTATACGACCAGTTATTGAAAGAATACGACAGCAAGTACCGGAATCTTGTGGAAGGAGAAATTATTACCGGTCGTGTGCTCAAGATTACCGGCGGTGAAGTCTTTGTGGATGTCGGTCACAAATCCGAAGGAATCGTGCCGATTCGCGAAGTGCTCGGTCCTGATGGAAAACTCACCGTCAAACCGGGAGATCCGATCGCCGTGCTGCTTGAACAAAACGAAAGCGTAGACGGCTATTTGCTTCTTTCGAAAGAAAAGGCGCAAAGAATCCGTGTCTGGGATGACATTGAAACCGCTTTTCTGGATAATCTGGTCATCACCGGGCGTGTTGTCGAAAAAGTGAAAGGTGGACTTTCCGTTGATATCGGGGTTCGGGCGTTCCTTCCCGGATCTCAAATAGACCTGAAACCAGTCAGAAACCTTGATCATTTTATGAATCAGGAAATTCGCGTCCGGATCCTGAAGCTCGATCAAAAGAAAGGGAATATTGTTCTTTCCCGGAAAGTTGTTGTTGAAGAAGAGCTCGAATCAGTTCGCAAGGGTGTCGGTGATTCTCTTCAATCAAGGAAAGCTGTAAAAGGCACCGTTAAGAACATTACCGAGTACGGTGCGTTTGTGGATCTTGGCGGTATGGATGGATTGATTCATATCACAGATATGTCCTGGGGGCGCGTGACGCATCCTTCCGAAATGTTCAATGTGGGCGACCAGGTGGAAGTCGTCGTTTTGAATTACGATCCGGAAAGTAACAAGGTATCGCTTGGGTACAAGCAATGCCAGCCGGATCCCTGGTTGTCCGTTGAAGGAAAATATCCCATGGGTACCCGCATTAAGGGCAAAGTCATCAATCTCGCCGACTATGGGGCTTTTGTCGAGTTGGAGAAAGGGGTTGAGGGGTTGATTCATGTCTCCGAAATGTCGTGGAGCGAAAAGGTCAAACATCCCTCCAAAGTTGTTTCTGTGGACGACTGGGTGGAAGCTCTTGTGCTCAACGTTGATGTGCCAAACAAGCGCATCTCTCTTGGTTTGAAGCAGACAGGGCCGAATCCGTGGGATGTTTTGCAGGACCGTTATCCGGTTGGCAGTGTGATTACCGGGAAGGTGAAGAACATCACGGATTTTGGAGCGTTTGTGGAAGTGGAGGAGGGGATCCACGGACTCGTCCACATCAGTGATTTGAGCTGGAGCAAGCGCGCGAAAAACCCCGCTGAATTCGTAAAACGTGGTGAGCTGATTGAAGTCCGTGTCCTGGAAGTAGATCCGGCAAAACAACGGCTTTCTCTCGGTTTGAAGCAAATGCAACCCGACATCTGGTCGGAATTCTTTCGCAAGTATCGTGTGGGTGATAATGTGGAAGGAAGGATTGTCAACCTGACCAACTACGGGGCTTTTGTCGAGCTCGAAGAAGGGATTGAAGGCTTGATTCACATTTCAGAAATGGCAATCGAACGTGTGGAGAATCCGCAGGATCACTTTGATCTGAACGACATGGTGAAAGCCAAGATCATTAAGATGGATCAGTCCGAACGAAAGATCGGACTCAGCGTAAAAGAGTTCCTGCTCGAAGAAGAACGCCTCATGATCGAGAGCTATAAATCGAACGACAAGGTCACGCTGCTCGATCTTGCGGGTGGAGAGCTGATCAAACCGCTGGACAAGGAAAAATAAGGATCAACATCTGTTCTTCAAAGAGGTGACGGTGGAAGGATTGAAGTTGATGACCAAGGCGGATCTGATAGGGGAAGTATCTAGAAACGCCGAGCTCTCCAAGAAAGACGCAGAAAACATTGTGAATGTTTTTCTGGACAGGATCGTGGATGCGCTCAAAGACGGCGAGAAGATCGAATTACGCGGGTTTGGCTCGTTTAAGCTCAGGCGTCGCAATAGCAGGGTGGGGCGAAACCCGCGGACCAGCGAAGCTGTCCAGGTGCCTGCCAAGAAAGTACCCTACTTTAAGCCGGGAAAGGATCTGAAGAAGCTCATTAACAAAGCCGGCGTCTGAAGAGTAGAGTCCAAGGTCCAAAGTCCAAGGTGCAAAGTCGGGTCAAGCTTGAAGCAAATCTGGTCTCCCTGGAGATTCAATTACGTGAGCACTGCCGCGAAGCAAACGGGCTGTATTTTCTGCGCGGCCCTGGAGTTGCCGGATCATCCTGATTCCCTTGTTGTTTTTCGGGGACAGACCAATTTTCTGATTCTGAACCGTTATCCCTACAACAACGGTCATCTGATGATCGCGCCCAATGATCACGTTGCCAATCCTGCAGATTCGGATCCCCTGGTTCTGGGAGAGATGATGCTCTTGTGTCAGCGCGTGATCCGTGTGATGCAAGAGATTTATCATCCGGATGGATTTAACATCGGAATGAACCTCGGCAGATCCGCAGGCGCGGGCATCGAAGAACACTATCATTTACACATCGTTCCTCGCTGGAATGGTGATACCAGTTTTATGTCTGCGCTCGGCGAAACGCGCGTGATCCCGGAAGATCTTGCCACAACCCTCGTCAAATTGAAGCCCTATTTTTAATGTAGGGGCGCACGGCGGTTTATAGTACATTCATGGACTTTGATCTGTCTGAAGAAGAACAGATGCTGCAGCAGATGGTGCGGGAGTTTGCTGAAAACGAAGTGCGGCCGGTTGCTGCCATCATGGATCGGGATGGAACCTTTCCTGCGGAGAACATCAAAAAGGCCGCAGGATTGGGACTGATGGGCATCAGCATTCCGGATCAATACGGAGGGGCCGGATTAGGAAGTCTGGCAACGGCGATTGCGATCGAAGAAATTTCGCGATGCTGCGCTTCCACGGGTGTTATTCTTTCGGTGAATAACAGTTTGGTTTGCGATCCGTTATTGAAATTCGGCAACGAGGAGCAAAAGCAGAGAATCCTGAAACCACTTGCCTCGGGAGAAAAACTCGGATGCTTTGCGCTGACGGAACCACAGGCAGGTAGCGATGCTTCGAGTTTGCGAACAACTGCCTCGCGCGATGGAGACGATTACGTTGTCCAAGGTCAGAAGGTTTGGATTACGAATGCTCCCCATGCAGATTGGGCAATTGTGTTCTGTGTGAGCGATCGGGAAAAGAAATATCAGGGAATTACAGCGCTGCTGGTCAGCAAAGAGTCTTCCGGGTTCTGGGTCGGCAAACATGAAGAGAAAATGGGGATTCGTGCTGCGGTTTCCGCGGGACTTCATTTTGATAATTGCCGGGTCCCGGTGGCCAACCGTCTGGGCAGGGAGGGGGACGGCTTCAAGATCGCGATGTCTACTCTGGACGGCGGCCGCATCGGAATTGCAGCGCAGGCGGTGGGGATTGCGCAGGGAGCTTTTGAAGCGGCGCTGCAGTATTCAAAACAGCGAACTGCCTTCGGGGGTACCATTTCCTCATTCCAGGCGATTCAATCTATGCTGTCTGATATGGCGACTGAGATCGATGCAGCCCGTCTGTTAACTTATCGCGCAGCTCTTGCCAAGGATTCGGGCGGACGCTTTAGCAAGGAAGCAGCTATGGCAAAGCTGTTCGCTTCAGAAACTGCGATGAAGCACACGATCAAAGCGGTCCAGATCCATGGCGGATACGGCTACAGTAAGGAATTTCCGGTGGAAAGAGCGATGCGCGATGCAAAGATCACGGAGCTGTATGAGGGAACCTCCGAAATCCAGCGACTGGTGATCGCCCACGCCGTCCTCTCCGAGCAACGGTAGAGCCCCTCCTCCTTGCCGAATTGGTTGCATCTAGTTTATAGTATCTTTCCCGTCATGAATTTTGATTATTCCGATGAACAGTTGATGATTCGCGACATGGTTCGCGACTTTGCAGAGGCTGAAATCCGCCCGCGCATCCAGTCGATCGATTATGACGGCATCTTCCCGCGCGACCTGATTCGGAAAATGGGGGAGCTCGGATTGATGGGGCTTGTCATCCCGGAGGAATACGGCGGCGCCGGCGCCGACCAGATTTCATACGCGCTTGCGATCGAAGAAATCAGCCGGGTATCTGCAAGCGTCGCGATTACGATGAGCGTCAACGCTTCCGTTTGTTGTTTTCCCATCTATATGTTCGGAAACGAAGCTCAAAAGAAAAAATATTTGTACCCGTGCGCAAAAGGTGAAATTCTTGGCGGATTTGCGCTGACGGAGCCGAACGCAGGTTCGGATGCCACGGCCCAGCGGACCACCGCCGTGAGAAAACAGGATATGTATGTGCTCAACGGCACAAAGAACTGGGTCACCAATGGTCAGGAGGCAGGCATCCTGATCGTCCAGGCCATGAGCAATCCGGGAGCAGGGTCGCGCGGAATCAGCTCGTTCATCGTGGAAACGAGTTCGTCTGGTGTAAAGATGGGACGTAACGAACCGAAGATGGGACTCAAAGGGTCCGTGACAAACCAGGTGATTCTCGAGGATGTCGAAGTGCCAGTGGAAAACCGCCTTGGGGAAGAGGGCAGCGGCTTCAAGATTGCGATGGCATCGCTCGACGGCGGACGGATCGGCGTGGCGGCCCAGGCCTGTGGAATTGCGCAGGGCGCGTATGAGGCAGCTCTAAAGTATTCGAAGGAGCGCATTGCATTCGGAAAGCACATCGCCGAATTTCAAGCGATCCAGGCGATGCTTTCCGATATGGCCACAGAGATCGATGCAGCCAGGCTTCTCATGCTTTCCGCCGCAGACCTGCGTCAAAAAGGAAAGCCTTTTACAAAGGCGGCATCGATGGCAAAAGTGTATGCTTCCGAAATGGCCAACCGGATCGCCTACAAGGCGATCCAGATCCATGGCGGATACGGCTATTCTCAAGAATACCCTGTAGAGAGATACTATAGGGATGCCCGGGTTACGACGCTGTATGAAGGCACTTCCGAGATTCAGCGTCTGGTGATTGCCCGGGAGATTCTCAAGTGAGGGAATCATGAAAGACAAGAAACATTCCAATGCAGCGGTTTTGAACGGTTCCCAAGAAGTTGCGGAACAGCGGCAGCGATGGGAAAAGGAAACCCTGAGCCCCTCGCTTGGAAAATTGCCGGAGCGGGACGTCCCGTTTACGACTGTTTCCGGTGAGCCAATCAGGAACCTTTACACTCCCGCAGATGTTCAGAACATTGATTTTGCAACAGAGATCGGTTGGCCGGGCGAGGTTCCCTTTACTCGCGGGATTCATCCAACTATGTACCGCTCGAAAGTCTGGACCATGCGTCAGTTCACAGGATTTGGAAGCGCCGCACAAACGAATGAGCGCCTCAAGTATCTGCTCTCGAAAGGTACAACCGGATTAAGCATCGCATTCCACCTTCCCACCCTGATGGGACGCGATTCCGATCATCCCCTTTGCCGCGGAGAGGTTGGGAAATGCGGTGTCACAATCGACTCCTTGCAGGACATGGAAACGCTTTTTGATCAGATCCCGATGGATCAAGTCACGACCAGCATGACCACCAACGCACCTGCAGCCGTACTTCTCTCGATGTATCGCGCCGCTGCGCAAAAACAGGGATGCAGTCCACAGGTTTTGTCCGGCACAATCCAGAACGATATCCTCAAAGAATACCTTGCGCAGAAAACGTACATCTATCCGCCGCGCCCTTCCATGCGTTTGATCATGGATACCTTCGCGTATTGCGCAAAAGAAATGCCGCGGTGGAACACGATCAGCATTAGCGGTTACCACATCCGGGAAGCAGGTTCGACTGCTGTTCAGGAGCTGGCGTTTACTCTGTATGATGGAATCGAATATGTGCGATGGGCTGTGGAAGCCGGCATGGACGTGGATGAGTTTGCTCCGAGGCTTTCGTTCTTTTTCAATGCCCACAACGATCTGTTTGAG
>CAZDDB010000160.1:0-8677 GCA_964504105.1 uncultured Acidobacteriota bacterium | reverse complement strand
TTCCTGCGATCCTCCATCCTCAATCTTCCATCCTCGAGTTTGGTTGCGGCCCGAAGGGCCGCGCTGTGTACTCTGTGGCTTCTTCTCCTCTGTGGTCTCACGGCGAAAGATTATCGCGATTTGATTTCAGTCCAATACCGGTCCAGCAGTGTTGTTGTCTCTCCGAGGTCTTCCAGAAACTCGCAGTTGGCAAGTGTTGTTTCATCCGGGTATCGTGCCGGGTCGTTTAAAATTTCAGGCTTGATGAACTGCTTTGCTGCTTCATTTGGACTTGGATAGCCGGAAGAATTTGTAATTTCTGCGGCAACTTCCGGCTTCATGCACCAGTTTAGAAATGCATATGCCTCCTCTTTGTGTCGCGCCGACTTTGGAATCGCAGAATTGTCCACCCAGATCGTAGATCCTTCCTTTGGGACAACATAGGCCAGATCCGGATTCTGGTCTTTGGCTTTTGCAAGCTGGCCGCTCCAACCATGCGCCAGCCAGACATCTCCGCTCAGCAGGATCTCATCGAAATTAGAGCTACTGTAGGTTTTTACCAGAGGTTTTTGCTGGATCAGCAATTGCTTTGCTTCCGCAAGTTCGGCCGGATCTATACTGTTGATCGAATGTCCCTTCCATTTTAGAACGGTGCCAAATGTTTCCCGCAAGTCGTCCAGCATCAGAATGCGGTCCTTATATTTGGGGTTCCACAGGATGGCCCAGGAATCCACCGGATCCGTGACTTTGGTCTTGTTATAGCCGATCCCGGTTGTGCCCCAGAGAAATGGCAGCGAATGCTGATTGTTTGGATCGTACGGAAGGTTCCGGAACCGCGGACTCAGGTTCTTGAGGTTCGGCAGACGGCTTTGATCCAGAGTTTCCAGTAGCCCCTGATGATTCAAAATCCGAACCATGTAATCGGAAGGGACGATCACATCATAATCGGATACACCGGACTGCATTTTTTCCAGAAGAGCTTCGTTTGAATCGTACGTGTCGAAGCGGACACGGATTCCCATTTCCTGTTCAAACTTTTTGATCGTGCCGGCGTCGATATAAGCCGACCAGATATACAGATTGAGCTGCTTCTCCGGCTTTGCCTCCTGTTTTCCGCCGCAACCAAATAACGCAACGATCAGTGCAAGACAAAGAACCGCAGCCGCGCTCCATTCATCCTTCATCCTTCTGCCTTCATCCTTTTGTTCTGCGTCTTCGTGGTACCCTCTCATTTTCTTTCCCTTTGCAAACGGTCTGAAATAATGATGAGAATAATTGTTGGAATCAGCAACAATGTGGATACGGCATTAATCTCCGGCGTCACTTTTGTTTTGACCATCGAATAGATCTGTAGCGGAAGCGTAGTCGATCCGACACCCGCTACAAAGGAAGTGATTACGTAATCATCGATCGAAAGAGTGAACGCAAGAAGAGCGCCGGAAAGGATCCCGGGCGCAATGATGGGTAAGGTAATTTTGAAAAACGTTTGGTATTCGTTTGCTCCAAGATCCATGGCGGCTTCTTCCAGAGTGCGGTCAAATCCTTCCAATCTTGCGCGAACAACAATGATGACATACGAGACGCAAAAAGCCACATGTGCGAGGATTACGGTGGACATTCCCAGTGTAAATTTGATCGAACCGAAAAAGATCACGAGGGAAGCGGCCATTACGATCTCGGGCACGATCACCGGCAGATAGAACATCGCATCGAGCGCTCCCTTCCCTCGAAACTGGAAGCGCTGCATTCCCAGGGCCGCCAGTGTTCCCATGACCGTTGAAGCAACGGTGGAAGCAAGAGCGACGATCAAACTGTTCTTGATCGCGCGCAAAATCAGCTCATCTTTTGTGAGAATCTCGTACCAGTGAAGGCTGAAACCTTCCCAGACCGCGTAGCGGGAGCTGTTGAAGGAAAAGAACACCAGGATCGCAATCGGCGCATACAGGAAAAGATAGACTGTCGTGGATTCGGTCAGCAGGACCCATCGGGAGAGATATCCGCGGCTCATGCGAAAACTGCTTTCTCCTTGCGTGTAGTGTAACGAGCGTACAGGAACAGCAGGATCAGGACAAACGCCGTCAACCCGAAACAGATTGCGGATCCGAATGGCTTGTCCCGCGCAATTACAAACTGGTTCTGGATCAGATTTCCCACCAGAATGCTCTTGGCTCCGCCAAGCAGATCGGGGGTGATGAATGCGCCGATTGTTGGAATGAATACAAGCACGATCCCCGCTGCAATGCCCGGCATCGTCAGCGGCACTGTCACCTTCAGGAACGTCCAGAAGGGATTCGAACCCAGATCGCCTGCCGCCTCCAGCAGGGAAAGATCCAGTTTTTCAATCGACGCGTAAAGGGGAAGAATCATGAATGGAAGCTCGCCGTATACCAGGCCCAGCGTTACCGCGAACTCCGAATACAGAAGCGTCTCAATCGGACTCTGGATGATTCCGAGAGCCATCAATGCGTTGTTGATGAGTCCCTCGCTGCGTAGGATGATGATCCAGGCGTAAGTGCGAATCAAAAAGGATGTCCAGAACGGGATGACCACCAGCGTGAGCATCGTGTTTTTTAGCGAAGGTTTGATCCGGATTGAGATGAAATAAGCCATGGGATAGCCGATCAAAAGACAAAAAACGGTTGTAACGGTTGCCATCCAGAGCGAGCGAAAATAGATTTCCAGATAAATCGGTTCCAGCGAGCGCACATAGTTCGAGATCCAGTCAAAGGAACGGAAATATTGTCCAGGATCTTCGATCGGTTTCAATCCCCCATACGTACCGCGCTGCGCAAAGCTGTAGAGGAGCATAATCAACAGGGGGAGCAACAGAAAAGTGACCAGGACGGCCAGCGAAAGGAAGACCAGCGAATACGGTCTGAGCGACGGGAATCTCTGGAACAAACGGGTCAACTACTCCTCCAGCACGACCGTGTGTTTAGGACTCCACGAAAGGAACGCCGTGTCCGCCCGGGAGAAACGCGCCTGATCCTCGGAGACTTTGCTGTTTTGCTCGATGATCGTCAGGCTCTTTCCCTGATAGTCAACCACCCAGTTTGTGTTTGTCCCCTGATAGATCTCATCCACTACCTTGACCGGCACGCAGACCCGTCCCTGCACGGGTTCGGATGTGAGAAGCATTTTTTCGGGGCGCACCGTGAATTTGACCGCTCCGGCTCGAATGGTCTCGACATCAAAAGACGGGCCATCGGGAATCTGGAGTTGTTTTTTCCCGTTGTCATTCGAAATGACTCCTTCGAATAGATTCGTAGCCCCCATGAAGTTGGCCACAAATTCGGTGCGCGGGTGCTCAAAGATTTCGGTACAACTTTTCCCGACCTGTTCGACGCGTCCGGCGTTCATCACGGCGATCCGGTCGGACATCACGAGCGCCTCTTCCTGGTCGTGAGTAACAAAGATAAAGGTGATTTTCAAGCGCTCCTGCAGATTCTTGAGCTCCACCTGCATTTCTTTACGGAGTTTCATGTCCAGAGCGCCGAGAGGCTCATCCAGCAGTAATACTTCCGGATGAAGCACCAGAGCGCGGGCGAGCGCGATGCGTTGCTTTTGACCGCCGCTCAACTGCGACGGGCGCCGTTTTTCAAAACCGTTCAGCCGCACGAGATCCAGCGCTTCGCTGATTCTGTGGTCCTTGTCTTTCCCGCTGACTCCTTTGCGCTCCAATCCGAAGGCGATGTTCTGGTGGACATTCATGTGCGGAAAGAGAGAGTAGTGCTGAAAGACTGTGTTGACGGGCCGTCTGTAGGGCGGCAGCGGCGCGATGTCCTGGCCGTTCATCAGGATCTGCCCCTCTGTTGTTTCTTCAAATCCGGCAATCATCCGGAGAAGAGTGGTTTTGCCGCAGCCGCTGGGGCCGAGCAGGGAGAAAAACTCTCCACGCTGGATTTGTAAATCGACGTGATCGACCGCGGTGACTGCGCCAAACCTTTTTGTAACACCCCGGATCTCAAGGCAGATGTCGGACATCATCGATCAGTTTACACCAAGCAATCAGAGGAGCAATGGGGCATCGAATCTGGAACGGCGGGTCTCCGTGCCTATTTTGCGCGGAGATGGACGATCGAGTTTTCCTTCCCTGAGATGACGTCCATCACTTGCCAAAAATCTGCCGTGCGCATCCAGACGAGTTCCTCGTTTGCAACGAGAACAAAGGCCTCTCCTTTCGCCCTTACATAACGGTGCAGTTGGCGGTAATCGGAAACCGGCACCGGGGTACCCTCCGGAGTCAACTCCACTCGCGCATTTGTGTAGAAGACGGGAGAGAAATCATAGACATGGTAGAGCAGCAACTTTCGTGTCCCGGTTAATTTGGGTTGAACCGCCAGGGACAGCATGCGGGATTCAAACCAGTTCATCTTCTCCGGCAAAATATGAATCGCGATTGCCGCCCCTGAAAACAGGATCAGCGCGAATGAAACAACAGACAATTTCCATTTGTTGCGACAGGCAAACAATATTCCCGCAAAGGAGAATGCTGCGATTGCGCACGCCATCAGGATCGCCGCTTCCGCAGGCGCCGCAAACTTGCGCCCGCCCCAAAGCACGGCCGCAATCAATATCAGGTTCAGCATTCCGAAAAGTACTGCGAATCGCATCCGGGAAGTCTTTGTTTCAATAAAATCAACGAGCGCAATCCCGGCGAGCATCGAATACGCGGGCGCAGCGGGAAGAATATATCCCGGGAGTTTCGAACGGGAGAACGTGAAGAACAACACCGTTGTGAAGAACCAGCATACCGCGATCCGCAACAGGGTTCGTCTTTCGGGTGACGGGTTCCGGTCATAGCCCAGAAACGGCGCAACACTCCAGGGATAAGTCCCGAGCAACAGGACAGGCAGATAGAAAAACACGCCGCCGCTCCGGTGATAATAGCTGCTTGTATAGCGGACAAACTGGTGTTTGTAAAAAAAATCGTCCCAGAAGCCGATTCCGCTCACCAGCGAGACCGGCGCAAACCAGATCAGTGAAATTGCGCCTGTGATCAGCAAACCAGTAAAGGGTCGGAAACGGGCAAGATTTCTCCACGCGCCTGAAATCGTAATGGTACTTGCTACGGTCAGACCGGTGAGAATGAGCGCCACAAATCCCTTTGCAAGAAGCCCCAGTCCTAAAAAGACGTAGAACGCATAGAGGAAGCGAGTGTTTTTCCTTTCAATTTCGAACATAGCAAGGCAGCAAAGTGCGGCTGTGATACAAAACGTAAGAAGCATGTCGAAGGTGGCAGCGTGAGAGAAGCCAAAAAAGAATGCGGAAACCGAAAGACAAATTGCGGCTGCCAATCCGCGCGTTGAACCGGCTGCGCGCGCAACGGTCCTGTAGACAAAGAGAACAGACAGCAATGCTGCGATCGCGGAAGGGAAGCGCGCGGCAAACTCGTTGATTCCAAAAACAAAGTAGCAGAGGGCGATGAGCCAGTAGAGCAATACCGGTTTTTCAAACCACGGAAAATCTCCCAGATGCGGCGAGATAAAATCGCCGCTCTCCAGCATTTGTCTCGCTACCTGCGAGTACCGTGGCTCATCCGGACCCACGAAGGGAAGAAAGCCGGAACCGTAACAGAAGAAAATGAGCGCACAGGCTGCAACGGCCACCAGTTGGTTCTTGGGATGCATTGCTATTTCTGCCGGTCAAAGACTCAGTTATTTTGCATCCCCCTCTTTGTCGTCATCTTCGTCCCAATCTTCGTCTTCATCTTCATCGTCATCTTCGTCCCAGTCTTCATCCTCATCCCAGTCTTCGTCATCCTCGTCCCAGTCTTCATCTTCATCCGAGTCTTCGTCGTCCCAGTCGTCGTCATCTTCATCCCAATCTTCCTTGTCTCCATCGCCATTCCCTTCCACACTCTTGGGAACGGCAAACGGAGAACCGATCTGGAAATGGAGGGAGGCTTCCAGAATTCCGCAGTCCGTTTGCGGCGTATCGAGGAGTTCATGCGATGCCGTCGGGGTGCTGTCGCCGGTCTCTGATCTTTGGAGTTGATGAATGACAAAAGCTTCGGGCACAAAATTCTCTGTTTCAATAAATTCGTTCATGATCGTATATGGCTGCTCCAAAAATAGTGCGAGGTTTTCTGATGTGCGCAAGAAAAGATTCTCCTGATTTCTCTCCAGATCCCTTTTCATTCATCACCTCTTTGATTTTTAGACATGCAGTATAACTAGAATCAAAAAGGCTGTCAACAAAACGCGCCTCGCACATTTCTCGACGACGTTTATTGAAAAGTTTATCGCAAGCGAAAGGCTGCGGCGGCGGCGAATCCGATGCACAGGAGAGCATTGGCAATCAGCCATACGGATTCGAGAAGCTGTCCTGGAATGAAGGACAGATCCATAGCAGGGGAGAATGCTTGAAAGAAAAGAAATGCCGAAACTCCCGCAGCGAATGCAACGCTGAACGCCGCCATTCTCTTCCATGGATAAAGCACAAGAGTAACGGCGAAAACAGGCAGAACGCTGTAGAAAAGCGGGCTGACGGATGGCCCGGCGCCCCAGAAAATTCCGGACCATTCAGCTGCAGGGTGCGTCAGGTAGGAAACCTCCCTGAAGAACGGGAATTTTCCCAGGAAGAAGAAGCCGGTGGCGCCCAGCAGCAACCCAATGATTGAAAATGCACGAAACGGAACCTTTTCCGCGCGAAGCTTGCCGCGATTCAGCGCCGACAGCAGAACAATCAGAATTGCAAACGCCAGCAATACAATCTTTGTGTTCCGGAAGAAAAAAGCGGAACGCAGCGCCCGGTGAGTATTTAAGACGCCGGCGCCATAACGTTCTGTAGAACCTCCCTCTACCGGATCTGCCGTTTCCTGCAGATACTGTTTTACGCGGTCCGGATCTCCGATTCCGTGAGAAACGAGCAGCGCTGCAGCCGCCGCAACGTGGGGCGCCGCCATCGAAGTGCCCTGAAAAAGAAAGTAACCCTGCTGCGATGGATCTTGCGGGTTGAGAGTATTCTGGAGCACACCATCCATCAGGCCGTCGCCGTTCTGATCCACGTTCATATCGCCGCCGGGAGCCGCGATTGTAAGTCCTTTTCCATAGCTGGAATACCAGGTGAGTTTGCGATCGAAGCGGACAGCGGAAACGGAGAGGCACTCCGGATAATTTGCCGGATAACCCATGCGCGAGCTGCCGCTGTTTCCCGCAGCACACACGATCGTGACACCTTTATTGTGCGCGTACTTAATCGCTTTGTGCAGGATGAAACTTGGAAACGGTCCCCCAAGACTCATATTGATCACACTGGCGCCGTTGTCTGCCGCATAACGGATGGCTGCCGCGATATCGGAAATGGTACCGTATCCGGATGAGTTCAACACCTTCAGCGGCATCAGCTTCACCCGCGGCGCCACTCCCGCCACTCCCACGCCGTTGTTGGTTAACTGCGCGATCGTTCCCGCCACATGGGTTCCGTGACCGTGATCGTCGTTTGCATGTCCATTTCCCGCAACAAAATTGTACGGCTTCACAAATTGTGAACCCCCCAGGTCTTCCACCGGGAAACTATCGTGAAACTGCTCATACGCAATTCCGGTGTCAATCACCGCGACGATTACGGGAGCGCCCGCCGGATAATCCCAGGCCTCCTTCATGCCGATCAGATCAAGGTGCCACTGGTATTTGTAATAAGGATCATTGGGAACGGAAAAGGCGGACATATAGTAATTCGGCTCGATCCCCTCGATATCTCCGGTTCCTTTGAGCCGTGAAAGTAATTGGGACGTAACTCCTTTTAGCCGGAGCCATTTTTCATCCTGCGAGAACCACGCATACCGGTCGGACGCAATTCCCAGTGTGCCAAACAGCGAAATAATTTGTTCCGCGGTCTCCTCGTTCCTGAAATCGACAAGGATCTCGCCATTGTCCGGCCCGGGAGTCGCGTACTCGAAGCGCGAATAGTCACCGATTTGGTCCGCGGCAGCAAAGCCGGTGAATGCCAGTATCAAAACAACGAAGGCTCGTTTCATCAAAGTCTATCCATAATTATATAACGTTTCGAGGATACAGAAAGATCTGTAGTTCGCCCGATCTCTCTCCTTACACCTCCGCGGTCTCTGCGCCCTCCGTGGTGAAATCCTTCCTGCTGCCAAACGAAGGCGTGACGCTTGCTACCGCCGCCCGGCATCAATACCACGTGCATTCAGGACAACGAAGCATCGAGTAATGAGTAGGGGATCCGTAAATGGAGTCCCGTCTTTCAAGCATTGGAGTTATTGACTTTGCTTCGTCATTTAGCGCAGCCGCTTCAACGAAATGCTCACGCCATCTCCAATCCAGGCCATAAATCAGTACCCAATTCGCATCGTGTTGTTTCCCTTCTTGCAACCAATGTAAACTCGTAACTGAGCATAGCCAACTGTCATCGCCAGTGTTATAGGACCAAACAGGATTTTGTGCTTCTGCCGGAAGTAACTGCAGTGTAGCTTCCTGAAGGGAGGGTGCATCTCCTTTACCCGATAACTTGCCTAATTTCCGTGCACGTTCAAGTTGAAAGCTTAGTGAATTAAAGTGCCTTTCGTTGCCAATACCCATTGCCAAAACAAAAGCGCCCCCCAAAATATAGCCGTAGTATATGACTCCGCTGAGAAACAAAATCAGTACAAGAAGTTTTGCCTTTCGAACGATTTTATTTGACAATTTCAGAATCCGCATTATCTCAAGGCGGCGAACGCCGGAGTTGAGCG
>CAZDDB010000159.1:0-8705 GCA_964504105.1 uncultured Acidobacteriota bacterium | reverse complement strand
TGGAAGCCTGCGCTCCAATTGTGGTTGTAGTATGATGATTTTTCTCCGGAAATTGATATGCCTGAACCAAATAGCGCCACGACAAGGATCTTGCTTGTAGAGGACAGCCCGACCGATGCCGGTCAAATCCTGGAAACACTCTCGCGATCCGCTTCGTTCCGATTTGAGTTGATCCATGTTGAAAATCTTGCTGAGGCAATTCGGCGTTTGGAAGAAGGTGGGATTGATGTCATCTTGCTCGATCTGATGCTGGATGATTCACGAGGTCAAAGCACTCTGACACGGATTCAGGCAGTAGCCGGGAATACGCCGGTGGTAATCGTGGCCGACCTGGACGACTCGGCGATCGCCATGAAGGCAGTCCGGTCCGGAGCACACGACTACCTGGTGAAAGGACAAACCAGCGGCACGTTGCTGGTTCGTACGATTCGCTATGCCCTGGAACGCCGCCGCGCGCAGGAAGCATTGCTGGAAACAGAAGCGCACTACAAAGCCATCACCGACCGCACCTTCGACACAATCTTGACTGTGGATGATGGAGGAACAATCCTTTCTACAAACCGTGCAGTGGAGCAAATGTTTGGCTACTCACCGGCTGAGCTGGCTGGACAATCTTTGACACTGCTCATCCCTGAGTCCCTCCGGTATCTGCAAATACAGACAAACCAGAAACCTGTAGAGCTATCCGGACGAAATCGCGCCGGCAACCAGTTGATCCTGGAGGTCTCTTTTGCGGAATCAGTCCGTAACGGAAAGCGCACATATACGGGTATTGTGCACGATATTACAGAAACCCGGAACATGTATCAGGCGGTTCTCTATCGGGCTGAATTTCAAAAGTTGATCGCAACAACCTCCACGACGTTCATGAAGCTGCTTCCGGAAGAGACAGACGCCGGAATCAATCGGGCGTTGCAGCAGGTAGGAGAATTCGCAGGTGTGGACCGCGCGTATCTCTTTTTGTTGCATGACAACTTGAAGAAGGCGGACAACACGCACGAGTGGTGCGCCAAGGGAGTGTCCTCCCGCCTTGGATTAAAAGACTTGCCTGCTGAAAACTTCCCCTGGTGGATCGAAAAGCTGAAGAGCCTGGAAATCATACACATTCCAAGTGTGCACCAGCTTCCGCCGGAAGCCAACGCGGAACGGATCTTTATGGAATCGCAAGGAATCAAGTCGGTAGTTGTAATTCCGCTCTTCCGGGAAACATCTCTCATTGGTTTCCTCGGTTTGGATTCCCTACGCAGCCAGAAGACCTGGTCCGAAGAAGTCATCACGTTGATGAAGATGCTGGGAGAAATTTTTGTCAGTGCCCTGAGCCGCAAACGTGCTGAACAGGCAATCCACGCTTCCGAAAAGAAATATCGATCCCTGTTTGAAAACGTCCTGGATGGCGTATTTCAGAGCACACCGGATGGACGCCTGTTGACAGTGAACCCGGCGATGGTTCGAATTCTCGGATTTGACTCCGAAAAAGAGCTTCTGAGTACTCCGGCGTGGAATCTGTACTTCAACCGAAAAGAACGCGACGACTTGGTGAAACAACTTGAAGAAGAAGGGGAGATCCGAAGTGCCCGGGTGACTCTGAAGCGCAAAGACGGCGAACCGGTGGTTGTGCTCGAAAACGCGAGAGCTATGCGAGATGAAAATGGCTCCATTCTCTTTTACGAAGGCACTTGCACGGATATCACCGAGCGCCAGATTGCGGAAGATGCGCTTCACGAATCGATCCAGTTTAACGAAGAAGTCATATCAGACGCTGGGGAAGGCATCACGGTGTACGACCGCGATCTTCGATACGTAGTCTGGAATCCTTTTATGGAAAGACTGACCGGCATGCCTCCCGATGAAGTTCTGGGGAAAAAGGCAGCCGATCTGTTTCCGCATCTTCATGAACGAGGCGTTCTCGAATTGCTGGAAAGAGCGCTGGCTGGAGAACGATGCCGTTCCCACGATGTGAATTATCGCGTTCCCCAGACCGGCAAAAACGGATGGGTCATCGGGACGTATGGTCCCCACCGCAACCGCAAAGGGGAAATCACAGGAGTCATTGGAATCATCACCGATATTACGGAACGAAAACATGCCGACGAGGCACTCCAACAATCAGAAGAAAAATGGCGTTCGCTGATTGCAAACGCCCCCAACTTTATCGCAACGCTCGATCGGCAGGGAAGAATTCTGTTTGTAAATCGCGTACCTGAAGGGTTTGACGTTGCATCCGTGACCGGTACACCTGTTTACGACTATGTGCCCCAGGCGGGCCATGCGCAGATGAAGGAAAACCTGGAAAAAGTATTTCAGACGGGGCAACAGGATAGCTTCGAAATGCAGGCTGCGGGCCCCTACGGAAAAATCGCGTGGTATCGGATCAGTGTCGGACCGCTATGGCATGATGGCAAAACGGTGGCTGTGATGTTGGTCGCGACAGATATCACGGGAACCAAGCGTTCCGAGGACGCTCTTCGGGAAAGCGAATCACGGTTGAGAGTCTTGATCGAACGCATGCCGGCAGTGTTGTGGACAACCGACAAGGAATTGAGATTCACCTCTTCGTCCGGGGCAGCTCTCGCAGCCCTCAATTTAAAACCAGATCAGGCTGTCGGACTGACGCTGTACGAATACTTTAAAACAAATGATCCTGAGTTCGGGCCGATCGCTGCCCACCGGAAAGCCCTTCGTGGGGAGCCCGTCACTTACGAGGGCACATGGCAGCAACGCACGTATCAATCGCACGTGCAACCCTTGCGTTCTCCGGAAGGAGAAATCACAGGAACGATCGGGGTCGCGCTTGATATTACGGAACGTAAGTACGCGGAGCACGAATTGGAACAATCCCTTTCCCTGCTTCGCGCGACCCTGGAATCTACGGCCGATGGAATTCTGGTGGTCAACCAGGAAGGAAAATGGATCAGCTTCAACCAGACATTTGTCAAAATGTGGCAAATCCCCGAAGCGATTGTGAATTCACGCGATGAAGCAATGATGCTTGCGTACGTTTTGAATCAGTTAAAAGATCCGGAGCGATTCCTTCATAAAATAAAGGAACTCTACAGTCAGTCCGATTCGGAAAGTTACGATGTCCTGGAGTTTAAGGACGGACGAGTCTTTGAACGATATTCGCAACCTCAGTTAATCACGGGAAAAAGCGTTGGACGAGTCTGGAGTTTCAGCGACGTTTCCGAGCAAAAGAGGGGCGAGGGCATCCAGTCCGCGCTCTACCGGATCGCTGAGAAAACCAGTTCCGCGGAAGATATTCAGGAATTTTACACAGCGATCCACAGGATTGTCGGCGAGCTGATGTACGCGAAAAATTTCTACATCGCTCTCTATGACGAAGCGAAACAAATCCTTACCTTCCCTTACTTTGTGGATGAAGTGGAGCCTGTTCCGGAACCGCAAATGCTGGAACGGGGACAGACCGAATATGTGTTACGGACCGGGCAGCCTTTGCTGACGACACCGGAAACATTTGATGAGCTGGTCCGGCAAGGAGAAGTAGTTTCTGTCGGTCCACCTTCCGTGGACTGGCTTGGTGTACCTCTCAAATCGGGAGAGAAGACGTTTGGCGTGCTTGTCGTTCAAAGCTACACAGCGCAGGTGCGGTACGGGGAGAAAGAAAAGGAAGTGCTGACCTTTGTTTCGCAGCACATTGCTGCAGCTCTGGAACGCAAGCAGGGACAGGAAGCCCTTCGCGCGTTTGCGTTAGAACTGGAGGAGTCCCTTTCCCTTCTGCGCGCAACCCTGGAATCTACCGCTGACGGCATTCTTGTGGTGGACCAGAATGGACGAATCATAACATTCAACCAGCGTTTTGTGGAAATGTGGCGAATCCCGAAACCGATCATTGACTCCCGCGATGACAGTCAAGCGCTGGCGTTTGTTTTGGATCAATTGAAGGATCCGGAAGGGTTCCTTTCGAAAGTCCAGGAGTTATACATTTCACCGGATGCGGAAAGTCACGACATTCTGGAATTCAAAGATGGGCGTGTTTTCGAACGCTATTCGCGTCCCCAGAGAATTGGAGGCCGGAGCGTAGGAAGGGTCTGGAGTTTCAGCGATGTAACCGAACGGAAACGCGCGGAGGAATCGGTAAGGGAAAGCGCGGAGCGTTATGCGCTGGCAGCGCTCGGGGCGAATGATGGTCTCTGGGATTGGAACATCAGGACAAACGAGATTTATTTTTCCCCGCGTTGGAAATCGATGCTAGGTTACTCGATGGAGGAGATCGGCAACAAGCCGGAAGAATGGTTTTACCGCATTCATCCCGATGATCTGAGCCGCGTCCAGGCGGAACTTTCGGCGCATCTGGATGGCTCGTCAGCGCATTTTCAGACCGAACAACGCATTCTGCACAAAGATGGCAACTATCGCTGGATGCTGACTCGCGGCATTGCGGTCCCCGACGTCGCCGGCAGGCCGTCCCGAATGGCCGGCTCGCAAACCGACGTGTCGGACCGCAAAATCGCGGAAGAACGTCTCATGCATGAGGCGATCCATGATGTGCTCACAGGACTTCCCAACCGCGCACTCTTCGTGGACCTGCTGGCAAGATCGATCGGACGATCAAAACGGCGCGACAACTATCAGTTTGCTGTTCTATTTCTCGATCTGGATCGCTTCAAAGTCGTAAACGACAGTCTTGGACACATGATCGGAGACGAATTATTGAAGGCGCTCGCCCAGAGATTACAGGGCTGCTCGCGTCCCGGCGATACCGTCGCGCGGCTGGGAGGTGATGAATTTACTATCTTGCTGGATGATGTCAATGACATCAACGATGCAACGCGCGTTGCGGAACGAATCCAGCAGGAACTTGGACGCCCCTTTGCGCTCGGTGGACAGGAAGTCTTTACTTCCGTCAGCACCGGAATCGCCCTCAGCGCCACGGGCTATGACCGTCCCGAAGACGTGCTCCGCGACGCAGATCTGGCAATGTACCGCGCCAAGGCGCTTGGCAAAGCGAGACACGAAGTGTTCGACAAGGCGATGCATGCGCGCGCAGTTGCCCTGCTTCAGCTGGAGACGGATCTGCGCCGCGCTTTGGAACGTCAGGAATTCCGCATCTTCTACCAGCCAACTGTTTCACTGAACGATGAAAAGATCACCGGCGTGGAAGCGGTGATCCGCTGGCAGCATCCCGAACGCGGACTCGTTCTGCCGACAGATTTTATCCCGAACGCCGAAGAAACCGGTCTGATCATTCCGATCGGCAAATGGGTTCTTCAGGAGGCCTGCTCCCAAATGCGGCGCTGGCATGAACAACTGGGCAAACAGCTCACCATCAGCGTCAACCTCTCTCCCAAACAGTTTGCTGCGCCGGATCTGATCGACCAGGTCGCCCGCACAATCGAGGAAACGGGAATCGATCCGAGACTGCTGATTCTGGAAATTACCGAGAGCGTCCTCATTGAGGATCCGGAAACTGCTACCAGAATGCTCGAACAGTTGAAAGCATTGAACGTACGACTGCACATTGATGATTTCGGCACGGGATACTCATCGCTTAGCTATCTCCACCGTTTCCCGATCGACACTCTCAAAATCGACCGTTCTTTTGTCAGCGGAATCGGATCGAATGGAGAGAACCAGGAAATAGTGCGCGCAATCATCATGCTGGCCCACGGGCTCGGAATGGATGTGATCGCAGAGGGAGTGGAAACCAAAGAACAACTGGAACTATTGCGCTCGCTCCAATGTGAATCCGGACAGGGTTTCTTCTTCTCTGAACCGGTCGCCGCACCGGAAGCGTTGGAACTGATCCAGAACAGCAAATAACGTTAAGGTGGTAGGGGCGACCCTTGGCCTCGAGGAATGGCAATTTCGTGAGGGCGACCACAGGGTCGCCCCTACCGAAGAAATGAAATGACCTGAAACAGGATGGCGCCGAACGTTGCCGCAAACGGGATCGTGAGCACCCAGGCCCAGATGATTCGGCGTGTGACACCCCAACGCACTGCGGAAAGCCGCCGTGTGGCGCCCACACCCACAATCGCACCGGTGATTGTGTGAGTTGTTGATACCGGGATTCCCGCCCATGTAGCACCGAACAGTGCCACGGCTCCTGCAGTTTCCGCGCAAAATCCGCCGTAAGGCTGCAGCTTTGTGATTTTTGAACCCATTGTATGCACAATGCGCCATCCGCCTGATAACGTGCCGAGTCCCATCGCCGCATGCGCCGAAAGCACGACCCATAGCGGAATCGGCGGCAGCGACTGATTGGGTCCCGCATTCAGCATCCCCCCTGCCACCAGCACGGCCGTGATGATTCCCATCGTCTTTTGCGCATCGTTTCCGCCATGTCCCAGTGAATACGCAGCCGCCGATAACAGCTGACCTTTCCGGAAAAATTGATCCACGTGACGCGGGGACCATCGCCGAAAAATCCAGGATACGCCTATCAGCAAAAGCGCACCCAGCAACATACCAACCATGGGTGAAAGAACGATAAATGCGATCGTCTTGATCCACGCAGCAGGCTTTAACAAACCATGGATCCCGCCATAAGCAGTAATTGCGGCGCCGGCGTAACCTCCAATCAGGGCATGAGAGCTGGAAGTGGGCAATCCCAGATACCAGGTAATTAGATTCCAGACCACTGCCGCCATCAACCCGCCGAGTAAGACAACAAGACGCAGATCAGCAGGGATCAACTCAATCCGAACTAGATCTCCGCCAATTGTTTTTGCGACGCGTGTCCCCATAATTGCAAATGCAACAAAGTTGAAAAACGCCGCCCATGCAACGGCGATTCCAGGCGACAGCACGCGGGTGGAAACAACCGTCGCAATGGAATTGGCGGCATCATGAAACCCGTTAATGAAATCAAATGTCAGCGCCACCAAAACAATGAACAGGGCGAATAAAAGCGTTGCTGTCACTTCAGGTTCCTCAACTCGATTTCAAGAAATCAGGCATGCTTTACCAGCAATCCCTGGATAACATCGGCCACATCTTCACAACGATCCGTAGCCGCCTCCAGATGTTCGTAGATTTCCCGCCATTTGATCAACGAAATCGGATCAGATGGATCCTTGAACAACTCGGTAAGAGCTCCTTTCTTGATCAAATCTGCCCTGTTTTCCAGGGTATGGATCTCCAACAAATTGTCCTGCAATGAAGGAAGATCTTTCGGGTGCCGGAGATATGGCACCGCTTTGTTAATCTGTTCGCAGCACTGCATGATAATGTGGGAAAGCTCGATCGCGTAATTCGTCGGTGAAGTGATATCAAAGATGATCAGCCGCGAGGCTACCTCATCGATCCCATCCACCACATCGTCCAGACATTCAGCCAGCTTGAATATATCTTCACGGTCCAGTGGCGTTACAAAAGTCCGGTTCAAAACCTGAATGATTTCATGGGTCAGGCTGTCCCCCCGGTCTTCAAAATCTTTAATGGAATCGACCTTCTTTGGAATGTCAGTGTATTGTTTCAGCAACTGATGAAAGGCAGTGGAACACTCAAGCAGGTTCTGCGAAATTTTCTCGAAAATTTCAAAAAAGCGATTTTCACGGGGCATCAAAGAGAATTTGGGCATTCGATTCACTCCAATTGAAACCCTATGGTAACAAAATCGCAACCAAGAAGAAACATCGCAGGAAAAGTGTGGAGTTGCAGGCATCCGTGCCCGCCTGCATCGGGAGATTGTTCTAGGACACAGTTGGCGGGCACATAGGCCCGCCGCTACAAACCGCTATTTTTCACGACATGGCCGGATTTCATAACAAACACAACGCGGCGAAGGGCGGTGATGTCTTCCAACGGATTGCCGGCCACGCCGATGAGGTCCGCTTCCTTTCCGGTTGAAATCGAGCCGATCTCATTTTGCAAACCCAGGCATTCGGCAGCAAGAGAAGTTGCCGAAAGAATTGCATTCATGGAAGGCTGCCCTCCTTTCTGCACACGGGTAATGAGTTCCTCCATGTTGCGCCCATGCGAACCTGCAACTGCATCCGTGCCAAAAATGATTTTCAGGTTCTTGATCGCGAGCGCGTGCTGGAACATCTTCAGCGCAACGGGGACGGCGTCCTGCATCTTTGCGAATCCTTCTTCTGTGTAGTTTCCGATCCCCAGAAAGTGTTGTTTGTTTTCGAAGTAGTTTTGGAAAATCAGTCCGATGTTCGGATCAAAGCAGACGCCATGATCTGCAATGAACTGAAGTGTGTCGTCATCCAGCAACACTCCATGTTCGATGGAAGTGCAGCCTGCAAGCACTGCGCGCCGGGCGCTTTCCGGTCCGTGCGCGTGAACCGCGGAGCGCAGACCGACCGATTTTGCTTCCCCACAGGCTGCATTCAGTTGTTCCTGTGATAGCGTTGGTCCCCCTCCATCGCGAATGCTTTTCGACGCAAAGATCTTGATCACGTTTGCGCCGCGGGTCGCAACCTGGCGTACATGCTTCCGGATCTCGTCGGCGTTTCCTGTCTCTTCTGAGACCGGCTCAAGCGAAGTCAGAACGGTGGGGCCTGGAATCACACCGCGACGAATCCAGCCGGCCAGAGCCAGATCTGCCGGTGATCCCAGACTCTGTACAGCCGTGACCCCGCCCATCAGTGTGGCATACGCATTCTCTAAACCGTAAGGCAGCGAATGCTCAGACTCCTCCACTGCTTCAGGATCGTGGCTCTTTCCATCCGGATCGAAATGCCAGCTGATATGCACATGCGTATCAATTGCTCCAGGCAGAATCGTAACATCCTGCA
>CAZDDB010000158.1:0-8706 GCA_964504105.1 uncultured Acidobacteriota bacterium | reverse complement strand
TACAGATGGAACTCATTTCGCTGGATGAAAGTCTGAAGATTTTGCAGAGCCGCGCCGGCGGGTTGCAGCGCTCCGGAGAAAGAGTGCCGACCCGGTCGGCGCTTCACCGGGTCATTTCCGCTCCCGCTTACGCATTTCGTTCGCAGCCATCCGAACCTACAGCTGCGATGGATGGAATCGCAATCGACTTTCGCGATGCATCGCCGCTTCCCGTGAAATTCCCGGAGGGGAAATGGGCGCGGATCAATACAGGGGATGCGGTTCCTGTCCAGTTCAATGCAGTGATCAAAATTGAACAAGTGAAATGGGAAAACGACCTGCCGGTACTGGAAAATGAAGTTGCATTCTGGGAAAACGTGCGTCTTGCGGGAGAAGACTTCGAAGAAGGTTCGCTGCTCTTTGCCCCGGGACACAGGCTCCGGCCGCAAGACCTCTCGTTGCTTCTTTGCGCGGGCCGGGATCAGGTAGAGGTATACCGGAAGCCGGTGATCACATTTGTCCCGACTGGATCAGAGCTTGTAGAACATCCGGAGAAGGAATCCAATTCAGCCATGATCGGGAGCCTTGTGGATTCGTGGGGTGGAGATTTTGCTCTTACGGACACCATTCCGGATGACCCGGATGGTTTGGCTCAAGTCCTCAAACTGGCGGCGGGGCACGCAGATATCCTGGTCGTTTCCGCGGGCACATCGATGGGGACCGGCGACATCACTTCCAAGGTTTTGGGCGTGATCGGCAAAATCCATTTTCACGGCGTTGCGGTAAGTCCTGCACGGCCAGTACTGTTGGGAGAAATTGGAAACGTACCGGTGATTGGCTTGCCCGGATATCCCGCGGCGGCGTATGTTGCTTCGTACCTTTATCTTCGTCCGCTTGTGTCTGCGCTTTCGGGAATCGAAGCGTCCCTTCCCCGTTCAGTGTTTATCAGTGCAGAAGACCTGCCGGCCAAAGAACATGATTCATTCCATCGCGTTAATCTGTACCAGGTAGACGGGCTGACGTTTGTGCGCAGAATTCCGAAAGGCGCCGGATCGATCCGTTCCCTGTCCGAAATGGACGGTCTCATACATGTCCCCACAAACACCGAAATCAAGAAGCGCGACGCGGTCCGGATTGAAGTTTTGCAGGACCATTCCTTGAACACGATCTCCGTAAGGGGGATCCCCGATCTGAATGTATTTCACCTGTTCGATCTTTTCCGTACGTCCATGCCTTCGCACCGGCTGCTTTTCTGGGACAGCCCTCCGCAAGAGGCGCTGCAAAGCATTGCGGAACGAAACATCCATGCGGCTGTGATTGCTACTTTGTTCAGCGGCCCGGATCTTTTTCCTGCTTTTGCAAAACAACTGCAAGAGGAGATGTACCGGTATCGCATTTTCACCCGCTCCGTCGCGTTGCTGCTTCGTTCCGATTCCATCAAGGTAACCAGAGGGTTACGCGTTGGATTGCCCAAAAAAAACCATCCACTCTGGGATCAGTTCCTGCGCACCGAGAAACTGAACAGCTATGATTTTTCCACCGTGATGATCCCGAACGATGAAAGCGCGATCACCCTTGCGCTGGAGGCAGGGCATTTTGACGCTGTGTTTGCCGATATCAGATTTCTGAGACACAGGCAATGCATGGCAGGCATCACCCAGGAACATGTCGATCTCGTCGTATCCCTCAGCTCTCTCTCAAACCCTGCTATCGAAAAACTGATAGAACTACTTCTCTCCGATGAGTATGGCAAGTGGCTGGAGACACGGAAAGGTTGTAACATCCGCTCGAGAGGCTTGCTCCAGGAAAACATTTAGCCGTTATGGCACAATACTTGTATCCGGCTTCTGGAGGGCAGGCGTCCCTGCCCGCCGCCGGATCGGCCGTGAAAATGGCGGGCACGGAGGCCCGCCCTCCGGATACAAGAATGTTCAAGAGCATCAGCACCAGGATCCTGATCCTGTTTGTGCTCAATGTCGTCATCTGGGTCTCATTGCTCAGTATTTTTTTCTATTTTGTGGCGATGCAATCCCTGGAGCGTCAGGTGGACAGCACTCTGAAGACGACCGCTACGGTGCTCGCGTCGCAGTGGGACGGCAGTTTGCTGTTGCCGTTGAGGCCGGGGATGGAAACAGCTCCACTTTATCGATCCTTTTCAGAGCGTCTCAAACGGCTGAAACAGCAAACACAGGTGAACGAAATCTATATCGCAGCGCTGGATCGTTCAAATATTGTGGCAAGCGATCCGCAAATCCAAATCGGACAGCGTTTGCCGCGCCTGGATTTGCTCCGGCAAGAAATGTCACAGGCAGCCGGCGGAAGCGTTGCCGCGTCAAATCTTGTGGAAAGTAATGGGCATGCGTACAAGAGCGCGCTTGCTCCGATTTATGCGGAGGACAAAATCGCCGCTGTACTGGCGATTGATATGAGTCCGTGGTATCTGATCTACCTGAAGTCCTTCCGGAATTCGCTTTTGCTGTTTACAGGAATCTCACTCATCTTCTCTGTCTTGAGCGCACGTTTTCTCTCCCGCACCATTACGGGTCCCATTTCGCAAATGGTCCGGCGCGTGGAAGCGATCGGAAAAGCGCACTATGAAGAGCCGCTGGAAGTGAAGGGTTCCGATGAGCTGGCGACGCTGGCATCCTCCATTGAAGCGATGCGGCAAAATATTTCTCAGCGCGACACGCAAATGAAGATGATGTTAAGCGGAATCGCGCACGAAATCCGGAATCCGCTTGGAGGCATGGAGCTTTTTGCCGGCATTCTGGAGAAAGAAAAACTCGGCGAAAAGGAAAAGGAATATGTGAAGAAAATCAAATCGGAGATTGCAAATTTGAAATATCTCCTCAATGAGTTTCTTGAATTTGCGCGCCCCAAACAATTGGAGTATGACACAATCTCGCTCCCCGGTTTGATATCGGAATTGGAATCGCTGCTTGCAGGGGAACTCAAGGAAAAACAGGTAGCATGGAGGGTCAGAATTGATCCGGAAGTGAACTTCATATCGGCGGACCGCACGCGGTTGAAACAGGCGCTATTGAACCTTTACCGGAACGCTGCGCAGGCCGTCTCTGTTTCCGGCGAAGTCCGGTCAACGGTGCGGAAGAATGGGAGTGGAGTGGTTCTGGAGATCTCAAACAGCCAGACCACCCCGTTAAGCAATGAGGCTGCATCAAGAATTTTTGAACCTTTTTTTACCACCAGAGAGAAAGGAATCGGACTTGGATTGCCGCTTGCAAAGGGGATCATCGAAGCGCATGGCGGCGAAATCCATCTGACCGAAAATGACATCTCGCAAATCACTTTTGCAGTCAAGATCCCCACAGGTCCACCATCATGAGTCACATTGTTGTAGTCGAAGACGACAGCACGATCCGGGAAGCGATCGAAGTCATCTTGAGTCAGGAAGGTCATTCGGTGAGAGTGTTCCGAAGCGCCGAAGAAGTTCTCAGCCTCAACGACGGCGCGCCGGACCTTCTCATTTCCGACTACAAACTTCCCGGACTGAACGGAATCGAGCTAATTCACCAGCTGAAAGAGAAGATGCTGACTTTCGAATCGATTGTGATTACCGCGTTTGGCAGCATCGATCTGGCGGTGGAAGCGATCCGCCAGGGCGCTTCTGATTTCCTGACCAAGCCGTTTTCTCCGGACGAGCTGATGCTTCGGGTGAATCATCTCCTGCAGCTGAAGCAGGCCAGAGAGCAAAATGAGTACCTTCTGGAAGAAATCCGGAGCGAGTTTTCCGGTTACGAGATCATCGGCGCCTGTGCAGAAATGAAGAAGATTTACGCTGTGCTCGCGAAGGTTTCGCGCAGTGGTTCAACAGTTTTGATCCAGGGGGAGAGTGGGACCGGAAAAGAGCTGATGGCGCGGTTTGTCCACTACAACTCCAAACGAGGCAAGGGACCATTTATCAAGGTAAATTGCGCATCGCTGGCCGAGGGCGTGCTTGAGAGCGAGCTATTCGGGCATGAGAAGGGCGCATTTACCGGATCGATCCGCCAGCGAAAGGGGCGTTTCGAGCTGGCCGATCAAGGCACTCTCTTTCTTGATGAAATCGGCGACCTTGCTCCGCAGGTCCAGGTAAAACTCTTGCGCGTGTTGCAGGAAGGAGAAATCGAGCGAGTCGGCGGAGAACACACGTTGAGAGTGGATGTGCGTGTGATTGCCGCAACAAATCGCGATCTTTCAGAAATGGTGCGGAAAGGAGAATTTCGGGAAGATCTGTTTTATCGTCTGAATGTGATTCCCGTGCGCCTTCCGCCGCTGCGCAAACGCAAAGAGGACATCCCTGAGCTTGTGCATTTCTTCCTCAAACGGCTTGCGGCGGAAAACAACCGCAGAAAAATCAGCATCAACAAGGACGCGATGCAGACGCTGATCGATTATCCGTGGCCGGGCAACATCCGCGAGCTGGAGAATGTATTGGAACGGTCGGTCGTGCTGTGTGATACTGACCGGATCACTCTGAACGAGCTCCCGTTCATTCAAGAAACAAGCCCTTCTCTCGAAGAGCGCAAACAGATGCTCAACCTGCGTGGGAATCTCGATGACCGGCTGGCAGAATTAGAAAAGCAATTGCTTGTGGAAGCGATGCAAGAAGCCAAAGGAGTCAAGACCCGCGCTGCGAGAGCGCTGGGAATCAAGACTTCCACCCTGTACTACAAATTGGAAAAATACGGATTGATATGAACTTTCGTTCGGTCCTTTGTGTCTTTGTGGTTTTCTTCCCCATTTTTGCAGCAGCAGAGACACTCGATACTCTGGAACGGAATATCCGCGAAACAGACCGTCAGATCACAGCGCTCGAAAAGGAATACGGACAGGAGCAACAGTCCAACGAGGAACGGATTCGCAAATCACAGATGAAACAAGCGTACGCTTCCTCGGAACGGCTTCATGAAATCAATCATCTCCTGAACGGCCTTCGGGGAAAACGCGATTCGCTGTGCAATCAATGGAGAGAACTATACAGGAATGAAGCCGATCAACTGCTCGGCGCCGCGGAATCGGAACAACGCAAAGACCTGAAAATCGAAATCGGAAAGCAGTTGATCCAGCTTCAGACG
Source organism: uncultured Acidobacteriota bacterium (assembly GCA_964504105.1). GTDB lineage: Bacteria > Acidobacteriota > HRBIN11 > JAKEFK01 > JAKEFK01 > CAZDDB01. Next base: position 3,652 of record CAZDDB010000158.1, on the reverse strand, counting down.
CGCAACTCGCGTTTTTGTCCGGAAAGTCCGGGCCCGCTGCCTTCCAACGAATGGAAGTCGATCCGGATCGAAAACTACGATGGTCCGCAGGAAATCCAGCAGAAAACTCAGCTTCTTCGTGATTTGTCCCGTGAGACCAGCATCGGTTTGACAAAACTGGATGCGCAATACCGGAATGCATTGAAAGAGCGCAGAACCAGGGAACGGGCACAGGAATTTATCCAGGAAGGCACGCTATTCAACGATTCAGCCGGGATCCGCTCACCCACCTTCACCACTGCAGCGGCGGGGCCGGGTGGCGCCGGGGCCGAGGTCGTAGATCGTCCCTCGGCTGTGGACGGCAATGCCTCCAACGGCTCTGGTAATCCTGCATTTCAAAAAGATGTGAGCAAGCAACAACTGGAGAGCGAATACAAGGAAAAAAGAGCGGAATTGCTTTCGCAGCAAGAGGAGCTGAAAAAACGGATTGAGGAGTTCAGCCGGACAGCCAGATCGCTGATTCCATGAAACGATTCCTGCTTCTGTTGTTGCTGCATGCCCTTCCGCTGTGCGCATCCGGCTTCCAATTCGAAAAGCAGAAACTCAAGCTATCGCTGGAATACGAAAACTACCGGAACGTGCAAGGAAGCGAAATTCGGACGACAGGCTTGAAAGCAACCTACCTGGTGAAAGCGCGTGGCGTTCTTGCCGAAAAAATCCAATACAGCCTGAATTACCAGACAGGAGTAAAGACAAATTTCTACCGGAAGTTCGAAGCGGGAGAGTTGTCTCCACTGATCTGGTCCAACCGGTTTGTAATCAACAGTTCTATTCCTGTAGACAGGTTCTATCTTGGCGGCTCGTTTACCTATCGCAATAAATGGTTAGCCAATGTGGAGGGAAATGAGTTCATCGATATTTTCGGTGGAGTCGGGTTTCGTGAGGTACTAGGAACCGCCTACGCCGGCTGGTCCGTCACTCCAAACTGGGAGGTTTCGGCATCGGTACAGAAATCTGATTTAAACTTCGCGGAATTTCCACTCTCCAACTCGAACTGGCTGGGAGCTTCCTTCCGGGTCTCTAAAGCGCTCTCGAAATACAAATTGAACTTTGATTATGGGTTCCGGAATGTCGATTTCAACCGGCCGGTACTGCCAGTCTCTTCTGTGAATCCGGAATTGCAAACCGATCGTTTCCAGGAGATCGGCGCGAGTGTAGAGTTCTCGCAGCCTTTCTATTTCTCCGGCGGATACTTCTACCAGGACAACAATTCGAACAATCCGGGATTTTCGTATCATAACAACCGTGTGACGCTGCTGATCGGAACGGAATTGTCCCACGATTTCCATCTGCAGGCATACGGAATCGTGCAACAACAAACGTTTCTGGGGGTCGTAGAAGATCTGCAGTTTCCGTTGCTTCTGGAAGAAAACGACAGCAACACAATGGCCGCCAGTCTGGTCAGAACGCTGAGCGATTCGCGTGAATTGGAATTTGGCGTTCAGAGACTTACGAATCATTCGCCGTTTCCGGAATTAGATGCTTCTAAGTACATCCTCTACGCCGCATTCAATTACCGGTTTTAGGAGTCAACCGCAAAGACCGCAAAGCGGGTAGCGCGGGCATCCTGCCCATTCGTGTTAACTTTTGCTCTGAATAGCGGGAAGGTCCGGAGGCGGAATTTGTAGCGCCGGCGTCCCGCCGGCCAAATTCTCCAAGGAGGCGCAGGCCTCAAGCCAGGCTGAACGCTCTAATTCAGTCTTCAGTCTTCAATCATCTTCTCTACGGGTTTCCCTGTTCTCGCTTCCATCGTTGCGATGATCATTTGATAGTTGTCCTTATCCATTCGCAAAAGCACAAATTCTTGAGTTTGTTCATCCTTCTGGTACTGGATGGTCAACCAGTGTTTCTTACCTTTCGCAAAGAGGGCGAATGGTGACAGGAATATGGCTGTTTTCCATCTCGGATGTGCGGATTTTTCATAAACAACTTTGGAAATCGAAGCCACCGGAATCTCTGCGAATGTTGTCCTTTCTGGCTTATCTTCGTCAGATAGCATGATCTTCTTCTCCTGGAAGACTATCCGGGCTTTCTCTTCTATCCGCTTGTCACCCTCCTGATGGAAATAACTAACCTTTTTGAAATACACATCTTCGGCAAGAAGATTGATTGATTGGATGACAATAAGAAACGTCAACAAAAGAGAAGTCTTACGCATACAACCCCCGTTTGGATACCATTCTACTCCGTATCGGATAAAAACAAGAAATTCACAGGGATCAACGATCAAACGTCTTCCGCAAAGTGTCGTGGCGATACCGAGTCGCGACGATACTTGCCCGTGGGATACGAACAATCACCAAGAATGATAGAACAACTGAAAGCTTGATTTGTTCATTCAGTCTTTTGGTTGTGACTCCGTAAAGCGCTGCGAGATCCGAATCGATTATTACTTTTCTGCCACGAACCTCCAGGATGCATTGTTCGATTCTCTCAGATAGGATCAAGGTTCTGCTTTTTGCCATTTATTCAATCACCGGAGGTGGTCGCAGTTTGCGGCCACTTATCTCGACTTTCAACTTCTGTTCACAAATTGTAACCTCAATCTACTGCACTGAATCAATCATTATTGTCATCGTTCTTGAATCCGGTGCTGCCGGCTCTGCGGTTTGAGGTCACAGATTGTGATCTCAAACGGGAAAATTCTTCTTTCTCTAGCTGTAACATGAAGTCCATTCCACTCTCCAACTCGAACTGGCTGGGAGCCTCCTTCCGGGTCTGAAGCGCTCTCGCAAAGACCGCAAAGCGGGTAGCGCGGGCATCCTGCCCGCCGAAGAGAATCCGTGCACGGCCATCTCTGGCGGGCGAGACGCCCGCGCTACAGGCTCCGGGGGCGGGAAAGTTCTATCATTCGATGGCCGATCCAACGGTACAGTGGGGCGGGCAAGGCACGGATGAAATGAAACAGTAGTTTCATCCGAAAGGGATAGATGTATTCACACTTCGCTTTTGCCACTGCACGAAGCATCAATTGAGCGGCCTTCTCGGGAGTCATCAACCAGAAGCGTTTCGGGTTGTTCTGGTTGATCGGCGTATCCACAAATCCCGGATAGATCGTAGTGAATTGGATCTGAGTTAGCTCAGCGGCCATCGCCTCCATATAAGAAGCCAACCCGATTTTCGTTAGACTATAAAGCGAGCGTCCAGGGAGACCGCGCATGGCTGCGGAGGAACTGATCGCAATAATCGCTCCGCTCTTTTGCAAAACCATCTGCTGCAGACAGGCATGCGCTGTGTAGATCGCGCCCTTCAAGTTAGTGTCAAGGATCTGTTCCACAGTAGACCAGTCCCACTTCTCAAAACTGGTATCACCGGCGATACCACTATTGATCCAGCCCGCATCCAGGCGTCCGGCAACCGCAACAAAATCGTGTACGGCGCGTTCCACTTCTTCCCGGTTTCGCACATCGCAAGCGCGGACCCAGAAACGGCTGCCGGTGTCCTGCAGTTTTCGGGTAAGTTCAGCCATTGCATCCGCGCGCCGGCTCAGAAGGCAGAAGTGTACGCGATAAGGAGCAAGCGCCTCTGTCAACGCCCATCCAAGTCCGGAGGAAGCGCCCGTAATCAGCACGCTCTTTCCGGTCCAGTATCGTTCCAATAATCGGCTCATCTG
>CAZDDB010000157.1:8442-8730 GCA_964504105.1 uncultured Acidobacteriota bacterium | reverse complement strand
AATATTATAATATAGTTTCGGCAACTTTAACAGGAAACCTTGTTGTAGGAGAGTGGAACTAGGCCAGCTAACGCTGGAGTTCAGCCGACGCAGCCGTGACGAACGAAGGCGCGCCTGCTTGCAGCCTGGCCCAGCACTAACAATAATAGCAGTGAAACCTTTCCCGGCAAAAGGTTTGGCAATCCGTTCTGCAAGCAGCGTGACTGAGTGAGGCACGGTTGCGGTCGGGTGCAACGACTTGTTAGGCAGCGCGTTACTTATCGTGTATGCCTCTTTAATTTATACCTG
>CAZDDB010000157.1:0-8432 GCA_964504105.1 uncultured Acidobacteriota bacterium | reverse complement strand
CACACTTGTTGTCGTAACACTTTATGGTCTTCCCACGCTTCCGGCGTGACGTTGGCATCGGGAAAACCGCCCTGATGGGACAGCACTTGCGCCAGCGTCACCTGGCCTTTGCCGTGCTGGCGTACATAGCTAATGATACTTCTAATATCACTTGCTATTTCCTTCTTCATCTCTCGCAGTCGTTCAGTGCTTGGACGACCGGTTCCACCTAAAATTTCTGGCAAATGTTCACCCTCAATGACGAAGTTACGGAGTTTGATTGCAACTTTCTCAAACATATCGAGCGCCTTCTCATCGGCCTGGAGTTGATTCGCAACTAACCAGCGTTTTACGTCTGCATCGGCTTCTACCCATTCTTCGTATGAACCTTTGGGCGGCTCCATGGAGTATTCGGCAAATACATCTGCGAGGGTGAAAAGTCGCGAGATTATCTGTGCATAATCGATGGTTGCCTCACCCTTCCTCTCTGGGAATTGTGGTTCAGGCCCGAGTTCAGGAACTGGTGGCTGAACATCGTAAATTGCTTCAAGCAAGAAACGTGGCCCGCTTTCAGTGGACACATCGAAGAAATTGTAGCCTTTGAGAATCGGGGGTATGAATCGCTTATCTTTTGAATCTAATAGTACAGCAAAGAATTTGGTGTTCTCTCCTGCGTTCTGATACATTTCCGTAGTTATGACGGCTCCTTCCCATTTGACACCCTTGCCAGCCTTGGTTTTATCAGACAGATTGAATTTCTGAAGATATTTCTTAGTGGGTACGACTAGCACAATGTCGGCTTCCCGGATCATTTTTTCCATCCACTTCGGCCAACTGATGCTTGGCCCTTTTACTGGAAGATATTGATCAATGAAAACGTTAACTCGATTTTGACGAAGAACCTTAGACAGATCAGCCACACGTCTCCGTTCACCTCTACATCGTGACTGTAGCTGATGAATACTTTTGGCTGTCGACGAGTTGGATCCGTATCTTCAAAATACTGTTTTCGTTTTTTGTTCGATTTGCGCATATTCTTCGCAATGTCGACTTCGGCACGCGGCGCTGCCTAACTTGGAATTACGATGATATCATACGGATAAAGGCGGGTATGACCGTATTACACCTATCAGTAGGGTGTAATACCTTATCGGAGGGGTTATGGAAAATGCAAACTTCGGGAAGACCGCCTGTGATAGAATCCGGGAGGTGGCCCGCCTCAAACATCTGAATCTTCGCACGGAACAAGCCTACGTTCAATGGATTCGCCGGTTCTCGATGGAATGCGTCCGCCTCCGGGTTAAAGACCTTCTGGTCGCATCTTTGTGACAATTTTGTTTACTGTTTTGCAATTGGAGTGACAAAAACTGTCGAGAATGGGGAAGAGCTCGTCGTAGATTTCGAGACAACCCGGGGCACAGTTTTTGCTTCAAGGGATTGCAGTAGTGCTGCTCAGAGCAAACTGCAGGCGACTGCAGGGCGCAGAGTTGCGGGACTAACAGGGAATATCTGCGAGTCAGCCGGGCCGCCAGCACTCATGCTGAATGAGGTTGGCCAATGGTTGACAAGACTGATCGAATCAGACCGAAGAAAACAGGGGTTTCGATTCCTTTTTCCCTTCTGCTTTCTACACTCCTTCTGACTTCCTTTCAAGTTCAGGCAACCGTACAAAAGAAACTAAGCCTGTCGGAACTCACGGGCAAATCCGCTCTGGTCGCGGTCGGCCGGATTGTCGATCTCCAATATCTCACAGTGAATTCCCGTCCGTGGACGATTGTTACCGTAATGGTGGAAACATCCGTGAAAGGAAAAGGGGAGAAATCAGTGCAGTTACGCGTTCCGGGTGGCATGCAGAACTTGAACGGGCGGACGCTGGTAACAAAAGTGGAAGGGACTCCGGATCTAAGCCGGATGCAGCGCGGAGTATTCTTTCTAAACGGAAAAGCTCCCGCTTATTTTGATCTTGTGGGATGGAACCAGGGGTTCTGGAAAGTGGAAACTCAGGACGGTCGTGATGTGGCCATCGCTTCATCTCAGGAAACGGATCCCGCCGTATCTATGCCTCTGGACCGTTTTCTCAATGACGTTCGTGTGGCTGCCCGGGAGAAATAGGGGAAAATGAAAACACGATTCTCGCTTGTTCTTTTGCTTCTGATCCCCGGAATGGCAGGCGCCTTTGAAGTCAAGTATGCGCCTGAAATTTCTTCGACTGCGTTTTTGAGATGGAATGTTTCCAAAGGGCCGATCAACATGACTTTGAATTCTGCCGGGTCAGATGACCTCCTCACTGGAGATGTGGAGAAGGCAGTAACCCGTGCCCTTCTCGCCTGGGAAAGCATATCGCGGCAGCAGATCCGTTTTCAGTATGACGGCCGCAACTCGATCGCAGTTGTGAACAACAGCGATAACATCAATTCCATCGTGTGGGAAGAGAATGATTGGGACTATGCCGATACAAGCCTTGCTGTGACTACCTACAGCTACTATCTGGGCGATCCGCCGCAAGTCGTTGATACCGACATTCAGTTTAACGGCCGCGACTTTCACTGGTCCGTAAACGGGCAAAATGATGAGAAGGCCTTTGATGTCCAGCAAGTCTTGATGCATGAATTGGGTCACCTGCTGGGACTTGCCCATTCCAGCGTTGTGAATGCTTCGTTGTATCCCTATGTAGGACGCGAGATACGTCACAAGCTTTCGCTGGATGACCGCTCCGGACTGAGGTTCCTGTACGGTCAAAACATTGCCGATTTTCGTTCCATCACACCGGTCAACAAAGCGGCCTACGTGGAGGGAATGTCAAGGCAGGGCTTACCTCTCCCTGTGTTTCGCTGGAGCGGTCTGAACCGGACCGATTTCAAGCTGGAGTTTTCGGATACACCTTCATTCGACAGGACGATCAGTTGGACCGTTGGGAGTGAAAACTTCTATCCGCTGAAACCATCGCAGGAACGCAAGCTGCTGAAGCTATCTTCGGAGAAAAAGATCTACTGGAGAGTGACTTCGAAAGGGGAAACGACGAAAGCCCGTTTGTTACAATTCAAGCCTGCGCCCTGACAGCGAATCGTCAGATCTGCGGTCGTTGCGGTTCAGTCGCCGAATGCAATTCCAAGTGACCGTGCGATCCGCACGAGTTCCCCTTCCGGTGGAACTGTTTTCACTTTTCCCACTGCTTCTGCCAGAGGCACAGCTACAATTTCGTTACATTGAAGCGCAGCCATCATTCCGAATTTTTTTTCAGCAACCAGGTGCGCAGCCGTGGATCCGAATCGTGTCGCCAGCGCACGGTCAAATGGACTCGGGCTACCTCCGCGTTGCAGATGTCCCAGCACCGTTACGCGCGATTCCTGACGCGTGATCTTGGCCACTTCCTGGCAGACAAATTCGGCGATTCCGCCGAGCCGTCCGCCTCCCAGACTATCCTCCGCCCGTTCTTTCCAAAATTCTGTGCCTCCCGCCAGCTTCGCACCTTCTGCCACAATGACGATACTGAAATTGCGTCCCATGGCCACGCGTTCCTCGATTTTTTCGCAGATTTTTTCGAAGCGGAACGGGATTTCAGGAATCAGAATTACATCTGCGCCTCCCGCAAGCCCGGCATGAATGGCGATCCACCCCGCATTTCGTCCCATGACTTCCAGATACATAGCGCGGTGATGACTTTCCGCTGTTGTGTGCAGCTTATCCAGCGCCTCGGTTGCCGTGCATACAGCTGTGTCGAAACCGAATGTGTATTCGGTGGCAGAGATGTCATTATCAATGGTTTTAGGAACGCCCACCACGGGAATTCCATGATCTCGCATGAGCTTGTCTGCAATCCTCAGACTGCCGTCGCCGCCTACCACGATGAGGCCATCCAGCCGCAAGCGTCTGTAGTTTTCCAGCAATTCGGCGGAGCGGTCCCGTACTTCGATTTCGCCATGATCGTTCCGGGATTTGAATTCAAAAGGATTTCCGCGATTGCTGGTTCCCAGAATCGTTCCCCCTCTTTGTAGAATTCCCTTTACATCTTCCAGACTGAGAGGCCGCACTTTTAGCGGAGAGAGCAGTCCTTCGTAACCGTCTTCCACTCCCATGACGTAGAAACCGTAGTGACGGGTAGCCGTCCTGACAACCGCCCGGATGACCGCGTTCAATCCGGGACAGTCGCCGCCGCCGGTAAGAAGTCCGATTTTCATCGAGTGGGTCCTTTCCAAATGGATTCCATGAACTCTATTATAATCATGGAAACTCCTTGTCGGTGCGAGCCTGAGTTATGATGACGCGAATGGAGGGTGTGAGCCAATGAAGACCTTTTCGGGAACGATTCATTTTTCGCCCCTGGAAGGGGGTTTTTGGAAACTGGTGAGCGAAGACGGAAACACTTATCAGCTTGTTGGAACTCTCAAGAACCTGAAGGATGGACAGCGTGTCTCGCTGCAAGGGGAGATCGAAAGAAGACGCGTTTCATTTGCGATGACGGGTCCAATTCTGAGGGTTAGTGAAATAGTATTACAAGAATAGTAACTGCTTTGTTTTCACCGGGCTTCCGACAATTGCGTTTGTTTGCGTGCCGGTTGTTTTTGCGTTATCATAATTCCGAAAAACACGAGGGGTAGTGGTGTTTTCGAGAAACAGCAAGACAGGAGGAGGGGCATCGGATATGGATCGCGTTGAGCCTGGACATACGAGTGACGGCTTTGGGTCCTTGAGTCATGAGGCAAAGGAGCTGCGGCGGCTCAATATTCTTCTGGATCTGATCAAAGGACTGAATTCCGTTACGGAGCTGGAAGAACTGCTCAAGACGGTAGTGGATGACGCCATTGAGATTACCGGAGCGGAACGCGGTTTCCTGATGTTGTTGGAAAATCCATTAAAACTGGATCACCGGCTTTACGATCCCGTGATCACACCCGCCCCGCAATCCAAACCCAGTATGGAATTCCGTGTTGCGCGCTCGTCGGCCAAGAAGGATCTTGCCCAGGAGAGTTTCAAGATCAGCATGACGGTTGCCATCCGGGTTGCGGAGTCAGGCAAGCCTGCCTGGGTACGGGATGCTCAGACCGAACGGCGTCTCAAAATGTCGGATAGTGTCAGCAACCTTGATTTACGCACGATCCTTTGTGTGCCGCTCAAGGACCAGAAACAGGTGACAGGCGTTATTTATGTCGACAGCCGGTTTATTATGCGGACCTTTACGGAAGAGGATCTCATCATGTTTGAGGCGCTTGCAGAGCATGCTGAACGCGCCATCGTGAAATCCCGTTTGTACGAGGAAACCCTTGCAATCCAGAGAATAGAAAAGGAAAACCAGGAGCTCCGCACGCTGGATCGCAAGAAGTCGGATTTTATCAACATGCTCTCACACGAATTTCGGACACCTTTAACTGTGATCCAGGGATACTCGGATCGTCTGAAATCGGGAAAAGTGAAGGAGGAGTCTCAGTTAATCCAGCATGCTTCCATCATTCATGGCGAGGCTTTGCGGTTGGCGAGGCTCGTGGATGAATTGCTGGATATTTCTCGTATCAAGTCGGGGAAACAACAGATTAGTAAGGTAGAAACGGATCTTACGTTGGTGATTGATCGAGCGGCCGAGGCGCTTCGCTCGCGCGCCCAGATCAAACAACTTCGATTGTCTGTCGTCTTTGGAAAAAGACCGATCCGGCTTTCGATCGATTCCGATAAAATCTATCAACTGATCCTGAATCTTCTGGATAATGCTGTGAAGTATACCCCGGAGGCAGGCACGATCCAGGTCATGGTGGATGAGATCCCGACTCTTGAAGTTCAAGGGGATATTTTTATCGCCGGCTTTGCCCAGGTCAGTGTCAGCGACACGGGAATCGGCGTTACCGAACCCGATAAGGAAAAAATTTTTGATGAGTTCTATCGCACGGATGGCGCGATGCGCATCAAAGAACCCGGCACCGGGCTTGGTTTGAGCATTTGCCGTGGCATTGTTCAGGCCCACGGCGGCAGAATCTGGGTGGAAAGCCAGGCGGGCAGAGGATCCAAGTTCATCTTTACTCTTCCGAATTACCAGCCCATCGAAAAACTCTCCGAACATAAACTGCTGTAAATATCATCTCAGTTTGGGATCCAGGGCGTCTCTGAGTCCGTCTCCTATGAAATTAAAAGCCAGCACCGTAAGAAACAAAAAGACGCCGGGGGAAAGAGTCCATGTGAATTGCTCGAGCACTCGCAGATTTTGCGCTGCAGCAAGCATGTTCCCCCAGCTGGGAACCGGCTCACGCACTCCGGCGCCCAGGAAGCTGAGCGCCACCTCTGCCAGAATGTAAGCGGGAACCAGCAGGGTAGCGCGCACAACCGCATAACCAAGTGTGTTGGGGAGGATGTGATGAAGCAGAATACGCGCATCCGATCCGCCCAGAGCTCGGGCCGCAACAACAAACTCCTCCTCCCGGATGGCCAAAACCATGCCGCGAATCACGCGCGACATTCCCGCCCACCCTGCGAGGCTCAGGACGGCAACCAGGATCAGATATGTCCATCTCGAATCCAGCTGATCCGGAAGAATGCTTCGCAATGTCAGGATCAGATAAAGCGCCGGGATCGACATCAGAATTTCGGCAAAACGCATGATGAGCGCGTCGGTCTTCCCACCATAGAATCCTGCGATTCCCCCGAAGAGCATACCGAGGATTGTCGTTAGAAGGACTCCCACCAGACCAATCGAAAGGGAAATCTGCGCGCCATGCAAGACCCGTGAAAAAGTGTCTCGTCCGAGCTGATCGGTTCCAAACAAGAAGATGTGCCCCGGTGAATCGACACCAAAGATATGCATCCTGCTCCGGTAAAATCCGAAGAGAACGTATTCGCGCCCGCTGATGAAGAATCGTACAGGCAGTTTCACTTGAGTGACGTGTGTGTAGATCATCCGGCTCCTGTCTGCAATTTGCGTACTGTAAACAAACGGACGCATGTGAAACTCGCCATGCTCATCGCGGAAATGAATCGGGGTAGGCGGATGGAAAAAGAAATCGCGAAACTCATCCTCGATTGGCGAATACGGACTGAAAAATCCTGCGAAACCTGCCAGGAAATACAAAACGATCAAGACCACGGCCCCCGTTGCCGCAAAACCATTTTGCTTCAGCCGGTGAAATACGGGCCATCGCGCAAACAGACTAATCATAGCGAACTCTCGGATCGGTCGCTGCCAGCAGCAGATCTGCAATCAGGTTCCCGATAATCAGGAAGGCAGTCGCCATGAGCAAGGCAGCCATTAGAAGATATTGATCCCTGGATAAGATCGCGTCGTACGTGAGTTTTCCAAGGCCCGGCCAACCCAGGATGATTTCGACCAGGAACGAGCTGCTGATCAGGTTTGCAAGCGAAAAACCAAACAGTGTCAAGACCGGATTGATTGCATTCCTGAATGCGTGGCGGACTACTACAGCTCGTTCGTCCAGTCCTTTCGCGCGCGCAGTGCGCACATAATCCGAAGAAAGTGTTTCGATCAAACTTCCGCGCATGTATCTCATCAAGCTTGCAGTTCCGCCGATTCCAAGCACCAGTGTGGGAAGCGCCAGATGATGCAGAAGATCGAGAGTTTTCGGCCAGAACGAAAGGTGCCCGGAATCAATTGTTTGCATGCCTCCTGTGGGGAACCAACCTGTTTTTGCGGCGATGAGAAGCGCGAGCAATGCCAGCAGGATTTCAGGCATGGATATGCCCATGAAAACACCAAAAGAAAACAACCTGTCCGGCCAGTGGTTTCGCCGAACTGCTGCCAGTGTACCCAGCGGAATCGCGATGATCCAGATGAACAGTTCTGCAGAGCACGACAGGACCAACGTGTTGCAGAATCGTGCTCCGATCAAATCGAGTACGGGTGTCTTGTTGGAGAAGGAATAACCGAGATCAGGACGTTTCAATCCGGCCGGAAATTCGATCGGGGAGAGACGATAAAGCCAGTGGAAATATTGAATATACCACGGTTCGTCGAGACCAAAATCGTGACGGAGTTTCTCGATCCGTTCCCTGGATACATCAGGACTCAACGATAACGTGCTCATGTAATCTCCCGGCGTCAGACTGATCAGAAAGAAAGTGACGAAGGTGACGCCAAGCATTACAGGAAAAAGGCTCAAGAGGCGGTGGAGCACAAACCTGCGCATGATCTTGTTTTCTCATTATAGCCCGCTAGTAGGTGAGGAATCATAGATTGAGCGGGAAGGTCGGAGGCGGAATTTGTAGCGCCGGCGTCCCGCCGGCCAAATTCTCCAGTGCAACATGTCAATCATACGCGAGCGGAAGCGAGCGTGAAATCGCTCTTCTACCAAGATACAGCGCCAACATTTGTAGTATGATGATAGTAGTTCAAACTCCTAAAAAGGGTGACGTACGGGTGTCATCGGAAACGTTGGGTTCGATCGCCGGTGGGTGACCGGCGCCACATTCATTGGAGGAGTGTATGATACGGAAACTGGTGATGGTGTTTCTGGGGT
>CAZDDB010000156.1:0-8766 GCA_964504105.1 uncultured Acidobacteriota bacterium | reverse complement strand
TTGAGCTGAGAAATCGTCACCTCTTCGATCTCGAAAGATTTTGCGCTTTGGGGAAACGGTTCAGCTGCGTAACCAAGCTTCCGAAGGACAGGATCCGCAGCTACCATCGCGCAAACGATCGCTCCATTTCGCAAAAAATCTCGGCGTTTCATGTTGATCTCCTCCTTAATGAAATCGGTTTGAGTGTATCCTCAATCTTCCATCCCCGCCGTTACTTGGCGGGCCCAACCGCTTTGATCTTCGGGACCTCCGATTCGGGCAAAAGACCGGACGCGGGAAGGCGATCGATCAGGTCATACCAGACGCGATCTTTGGCGAACAGTTTTCGGAATATTTCAAGTGCATCTTTTTGATTCCCTGCCTGATAAATTCCAAGCGCGTACCAGAATGGAAGTTCGTCATTCTCCGGATACAGAGCGATCGCTGCGTCATATTCCTTCTTCGCGGATGCAAGATCTTTCTTTTCGATAAACTCATCCGATTTAGAGAGATGACGATACGCCTTCTGGATGTTCAAGAGCCGTCGCAGCTCCTGAAGCGGATGAGGGTTGTCGTCCACGCGAAGATCTACGGGACGGTCCGTAAAAAAATTGCCTGTTTTCTTGCCGCTTACCACGATCATCGCTGCAGATTGCTGACCACGAATATCGCCCCCCGCCTCTTGCGCGGCATCCAGCGCGGCAAGCAAGCGGTCGGCCAATTCTCCCTTCGTGTTTTCAAACGCTTTTGCCATTGCCGGCCACACGTTCGAGTTCGCCATCAAATTCGCCTGCGCGGAATAATTTGTGCCGGACTGATGACCCGCAGCGGCAATCGATTTTGGTCCCGTGTGAACGGCCACATTCCCCTTCACATCAATCATCGCCACCTGGCGACCGTCCTTCCCCTTGTCGATCGAAAGCAGCGCCTGCAGAGCTTCTTGTGACGTCTTCCCCGCCCGCATCAGTTCCAATCCCAGCGGTCCGTAAGAAACGTCCACCAGCGATTGGGTTGCAACAACTCCCACACCCGCCTCTGCCCATGGAACCACCGGACCGACTGTGAAGTAATGAGACTGAACCGCCACTCCCATTTCACCGGTATCAGGATCCCGCCCCACGATCGAATAGGTGTGAACGGGCATTTCCGCAAAACAAAAACAACTGAAAAATCTGAGAAACGAAACGATCAAAACCAGTTGTTTCATGACAACCCTCCTGCCCGATTCTACCACTTTGCGGATTGCTCAACTCCCGGCGACGCAATTTTTGAAACTACTTGATCTGATTGGCTCAGGCGCCCAGGAGATAGGCATCAATTCGCAGCTATGCTGCGGCAGTTATAACTCAAGCTGGTCCAATAAATTCCATTGGAATGATGCGTTGAGCCTGATCGGCAGAGCGGGCAGTTCAAAGGCTTGCGGAATTCCACGAGTCAGAGTATACTGCTGCGGTAGGAATTTCCTACGATAGCGAGTGATGAAAGGAATCGCAGCAGTTGAGTTTCTCACGACCGCCCGGCTGGGAGAAAAGGGGCAGGTTACCGTTCCCAGGGAATTTCGGAAAGCGCTTGGTCTTGAATCCGGTTCTGTTCTGGCAGTTTTGCGATTCGGCAGCGCCCTGATGCTGATTCCGGAAGAGGCACGATTTCAGAGTCTCTGCCGGCGGATCTCCGACGCTTTCGGCCGGCACGGGACACCGACCGAGGATATCCTTGCCACACTTCCACAGGTTCGTCGCGAGATGTATGAGCGCCGGTATCCAGGTCTGGCAAAAAAATCAAGCCGGACAAAAAGAAAGCCGCCGCGACCGTAAATGCCCGGCCCTCCCCTCCGTCTCTTCCTGGATTCGAATGTACTCACTGGCGGGATACTCGCCTCCTGGGGATTGGATAAAGCTATCCTGTCACTGTGTGCCTCACGAATTTGCCGGATGGTGCTGGCAGAAGTTGTGATGGACGAAGTGGAAGCGAACTTGATTCTTCATGCTTCCGCACTTTCGCCGGGTGAATCAGACCAGGTGTTGAAAGACTATGATCGCCTGATCAAACTTGCCCGGCCGATCAGGATCCCTGCCCCGTCGATCGAGGAGGTGAGGGCCTCGCGCCGCCTCATCACTCATGCCGCTGATGTTCCCGTGCTGATTTCCGCAATGAAAGCCCGGCCTGACTGGATGTTGACTCACAACACCAGACACTTCTCGGAGGCGGTGGCCGGAAGAGCGGGAATCCGCATCGCCACACCATCAGCCTTCTTCAAGGCGATCGGCCGGAGCATCGAAGGTGTGGAAGCTAATCGTTGAGCGGGACATTCGCGCTACAACCCATCCCGGAGGATTCCACTTGCGAGAAACTTACTTGCCGGCGGCCGCAACCAGGTCCGAAACTGAACTCGGACCCCGGACAAATGTGTCGGAATGCGAAGCGATGAACTGCCGGAATTCCAGATTCGCTGCAAATCCGGTTGACAACCCCTTCGCCTTTGCCGCTGCTTCCGTTTTCTGATCTTGTTCGTCCGACAACTGCGGGGAGATCGCCACATAATCCCAACTGTCCCCGTCGGTATGATAGTACCACTGACCGGTTGGGTTTCCGACTTCCTTATCGATTGCCTCGCGAGCAGCCATCCATTTCAGAAAATCAAGATGCTTCCCAGGCGCTACATGATAAATGGAAACTATCGCCTTCCCTGGTTCCATCTTCTCCTTCGGCGTTTGCGAAAATGCAGTGGTCCAAACCAGAAGCCCGGCCACCAGTAACACTGCAATCCAGATACCATACTTCATACAAACCTCCTAAATGAGCTCCACTTTCCCATCTTACGTTACACCCCAATTCCTCAAAGATCAATTCTAAGGATTTCGATATTTCGATAGGAGCGGACACATTCCTCGTAGCCAATCAAACGGGAGACACCCAGATTGATAGGTCGACATGATTATGGCTATATTTATAGCCATAATTAGCGAGGAAGTAAGATGCGATTTGTGAGCGTTGCCGAAATGAAAAACCGGTTATCAAGACATTTGGCGCAGGCCCGGAAGAAGAAAGAGCCTATTATCATAACCAATCACGGAAAGCCGTACGCACTAATCCAGCCGATTTCAGAACGGGATCTCGAGAGTCTGGGTTGGGGAAAACTCACGGAAGCGCGTCTAATGCAGGCCTGGGATGAAGAGGAAGATGACCTCTACGACTATCTATAAGCCCGGTCAGGTAGTTGTTGTCAACGTACCGTTTTCAAACCACTCCGGAGTGAAGCCGCGTCCTTGGTTCTCTCTCCCGTCAGGACTTCACCCGCGTGGAAGAAGGACTGCGGGAGGCGCTGGGACTCAAGTAAGGGCGCGCCCGCGTGAAGGACGGGCGATTCTCCGATGTCGGTTGCCGTGAAGCGGCTCAGACCTTTCAGGTGTGTACCAGCTCACGGGCTCTTTCCGCCGCCTTGACAACAGCCTTGATCAGAGTAACTCGGAGCTTGCCTTCCTCCAATTCCAACAACCCGTCGATGGTGCAACCCGCCGGCGTTGTAACCATGTCCTTCAACAGCGCCGGATGAGCTTTGGTTTCCAGAACCATGCGGGCGGCACCCAACATTGTTTGTGCTGCCAGCAGCGTAGACACTTCACGCGGAATCCCCAGCTTTACTCCTGCCTCGGCAAGAGATTCAATCACCACGTACAGATAGGCCGGTCCGCTGGCTGAAAGTCCCGTGACGCCATCCATCAACGTCTCATCCAGGAAGACTGTCTCTCCCACGCATCGAAAAATGGCTTCCGCAGTTTGCAAATGTTCCGGTCTCGCATTGGCTCCGGCGCAAAGCGCCGTCATGCCCGCGTTGAGCACGCAAGGAGTATTCGGCATCGCCCGGATTACGGGGATGGGACTCTTCAGACGATCCTGAATGAAGGATGTACTGACAGATGCGGCGACAGAGATCACCAGCTGACCGGGGACCAGAACGCCGGCAATCTCGCGTACGACATGGTCCATATTCTGCGGCTTGACTGAAATTAGAACGATATCGCGTCCTTTGACCAGACTTACATTATCCCGCGTAACTTTGATCCCCAGCTTTCGCTTTACCCGCGCGCGCGATGTCTCGTGAGCTACACTTCCCGAAATATCCTCTGCCGCGACTTCACTACGGTTCAACAAACCGGTGACCAAAGCTTCGCCCAACTTGCCGATTCCGATTACCGCAAGCTTCTTTCCTTTCAGCATTTCGATTCATTGTAGCGCATTTTCTGTTGAGCGCAGCGGGCCACAAGCCCACAAGGGCCGCTCCTACCACTTTTTGAGTAGTCGCCGTATACTTTTTGGCATCCGGAACGAGGTGACTCGATGAAAAAGCTGGCTGTACTTTTCTCCTTGCTCTTTTTTGCGGGACTGCGGGTTGCAAACTCCGATCCCACGAATGCGGATCTGGTTTTGCGGAACGGACTCATCTACACAATGGATGCGGCAAGATCCTGGGCTGAATCCGCAGCAATCCAGGGCGGCAAGATTGTCTACGTTGGTGATGATGCAGGCATACAAACATGGATCGGGGAAAACACGAAAACGATCCGGCTCGAGGGCCGGTTGGTTCTACCCGGATTCATTGATGGGCATGTGCATCCGATCGGCGCGGGGATTGAGATGAGTCAATGCGGATTCGGAGATAATCAAACCAAAGAACAGGTACTCGCAGCCATCAAAGAATGTGCCGCGGCTAACCCGAAAGCCGCGTGGTTCTTTGGAAACACCTGGCAGCTGCCTGTCTTTCCGAATGCGAATCCGCAAAAAGAATGGCTGGACGCGATTGTCTCCGATCGTCCCGCGTTGCTTAGCGCCGCAGATGGCCATTCGGTGTGGGTCAATTCGAAAGCCTTAGAAATGGCCGGCATCACAAAAAATACCCCTGATCCGGCAAATGGCAGGATCGAACGAAACGCGCAGGGAGAGCCTTCCGGAACGCTGAGGGAAAGTGCCGCAGATCTTGTTTATAAGATCGCGCCCGAATCAACTCTCGAAGAAAAGATCACCGGATTGAAGCAGGCCCTTTCTGAAATGAACCGCTTCGGGATCACCGGATTCAACGATGCAAGCGTTGGCGAAGATACAACAACCGGCGGTCTCCTTGTTTATCGCGAAGCTGAAAAAAGAGGCGTCCTGACCGCGCACGTCACTGCATCCCTGTATGCGGATCCGGAAGGATCGCTGGATGTGGTATTGAAGCAAGTGGAAAAATTCAAGAAGTTTCAGGACGAGTTTACCGGAAGTATGGTCCACGCTACCGCGGTAAAAATATTTGCAGATGGAGTGATTGAAGCCAACACGGCGGCACTGCTTCAACCCTACCTGGATAAGGCGAACGATGCCGGAAGTCTGAACTGGGAGCCGGAAAAGCTGAATCCGTTTGTAAAACTGCTGGATCACGAGAAGTTTCAGGTTCATTTTCACGCGATCGGAGACCGGGCGATCCGCGTTGCGCTGGATTCCCTGGAAGCCGCGCGCAAAGCAAACGGCTCGCGCGATGCAAGACCGATGATTGCGCATCTCGAGCTGATCGACCCGCAGGACATTCCGCGATTTGCTTCCATCCATGTGGTCCCGGTCTTTCAGCCCATCTGGGCTTATGCCGATCCATACATTACCGATCTTACGATTCCGAAGTTGGGTGAATCCCGTTCCCGCTGGATCTATCCGATGCAAAGTGTTCTTGCAACCGGCGCCACCCTGGCAATGGGAAGTGATTGGTCCGTTTCCTCTGTGAACCCATTAGATGGAATTGAAGTTGCGGTTACAAGACAAAAACCGGAAGGCCCCGAAGCCACGGATCAACCGTTTATTCCGGAGGAACGGATTCTACTGAAAGATGCACTGGCCGCCTACACGATCGGAAGCGCTTATGTCACGTTTCGCGATCAGGACACAGGATCGATTGAAACAGGAAAGCTGGCCGATCTCATTGTACTATCGGAAAATCTTTTCACGATCCCGCCAACGAAAATCAGCGAAGTGAAGGTACTCTTGACTCTGCTTGGCGGAAAAGAAGTGTATCGCGCCCTGGGCTGGGACAAGCAGTAATCCGTAACAGTCATTTGCTAAACACTCCAGAAGGAGGAGACAAGTCCCACGCCTGCAAATGTTTCACGAACCTCATCGGGTGTTTTCTTTCTCCATTCCGGTTTGAGGCGGTCAAAGTACCACGCCTGTGCCAGGCGCCATCCTTGCTGCAACGTGATGCTTTGCCCGGTTCTGCCCTGAGCGTGTTCTTCCGACCGGAAGAAGCGGATGGTGCTTCAGGTGTGAACGATATCATCCCAGAAATGCGCGGGTTGCACCTCGAAACGGATTACCTCCGCGGCGCCGGAAAGGATTCCGTTCTGCACATTCAGCATGATCGGTTCCGAGCAGTCCGGACAGAGTGCATCAATGACAACGTCCTCATGAAGCATGGCCGGAATCCCCAGAGCATCCCACGCGCAGTTGGCCCACCAGGACTTTCCCCGTGCCCGTACACGAATGCCCGTGTTGACTGCGGAGAACGGCATTGCCATCCGGATCTCGCTCTTGCCCGACTCGAGCACCAGGATGTGCTCAGCGTGCATTTTGTGAAGGCAGGCGATCACGCGATCCCGTGACAAACCCAGATGTGCCGCGATTTCAGACACCGAAGGGGGACGCTCCAGGTCCAGAAAATGTTCGTAAACGAAGGTTCGCACTCTCCGGTTTCGCGCGTCCATGATTCGTTCATTATCCAACGAAACCCGTGAATCAGGTATAGTACTGTTCCATCAAACAGCATTACTGCGCCGATCAGAGCCGGTGCGATCGATACGAAAACCGGGAATCCTTCCAATGGCAAGAACTGTGTAAGAGAGGAAAAAAATAGCGGCCGCACGAAACACTCCAGTATTATAATTCAGCCGTGTATACTACGCCGTGCGGAGTGGAGCGCGGGCATCTTGCCCGCAGAACAAACAGTTGCACTTCCGTCGCCGGCGGGCTTCCAGCCCGCGTTCCCGCTGAAGGCTCCACCCCTACAAGAATTGGAGATTCAATGAACCGGCACCTCTTCGCAATCTTCACGATCTTTTTTGCGCTCACATCGCTGCAAGCGTTTGCCGGTGCTCCGCCGGCAGAACAGGTAGACCGGTTGTTTGCGGAATGGAATAAACCTGATTCGCCCGGCTGCTCGATCGCGGTCATCCGGGACGGGAAAATTGTATACAAGCGCGCCTACGGAATGGCGGATCTGGAACGGAACGTCGCGAACTCCCCTGTCACTGTTTTCGATATCGGCTCCGTATCAAAACAATTTACGGCCATGAGCGTCCTGATCGCCGCCAAGCAGGAGAAACTTTCTCTGAATGACGATATCCGGAAATATCTGCCGGAAATCCGGGATTACGAAAAGACGATCACGATCAGTCATCTGATCTATCACACAAGCGGTCTGCGAGACTATCTGACGCTCCAGGATTTATCTGGAATGAGAACCGAGAACGAGTATTCTGAGGGAGAAACCGTGGATCTGATTGCGCATCAAAGGGAGCTCAACTTCCTACCCGGGGAAGAACATCTGTACAGCAACTCGGGATATTTTCTGCTTTCCCAGATCATCAAGCGGGCAACGGGAAAAACGCTCCGCGAGTTTGCAAGCGAAAATATCTTTCAACCGCTGGAAATGAAGAACACTCACTTTCACGATAATTTCAGAGAGATTGTGAAGAACCGCGCCGTTGGTTACTCTCCAAAAGAAGGAGGCGGCTTCCAGCTGGACATGTCGTGGTATGACGTGGTAGGAGACGGCTCGCTGATGACAACCGTGGAGGATCTTTATTTGTGGGACCAGAATTTTTATCACAATAAACTGGCCGGGGGCAGTCAAGAGCTGATCGAACAAATGCTGACGCCTGGAGTACTCAATCGTGGCGAAAAGCTGGACTATGCTTTTGCGCTCATTCACAGTACGTACAGAGGACTCAAGACAATCAGCCACGGCGGCTCCTGGGTAGGCTATCGCGCACAATTAATCCGTTTTCCGGACCAGAAGTTTTCTGTGATCTGTCTTGCAAATCTCGGCACATTCGATCCTTCCCGAATGGCAAAAAAAGTAGCGGATCTTTATCTTGCAGAACAATTCAAACAAAGCGAAAACATCGCCTCCACGCAGAAGCCGAAAATCGAAGTTGCGGATTCGGTATTGCAAAACAGGATCGGCGCTTACCGAAATCCGGAATCAGGAAGCGTGTGGACCATTGTGCTGGAGAAAAAGAAGCTGGTTGTACATACGGACTGGGGAATCGATCTAAATATGGTTGCAGTCGGACAGGACGAATTCCGCGCCAAGGACTCTCCATATGAAGTCACCATGCAGTTCGATCAGACGGACCTACGCGTACTCACGGATGATGAAAAACCGGAAACATATCAACGCGTGCAACTGGTAACGCCAACTCAGGCTGAACTGGAATCTTATGCCGGGGAATACTACAGCGATGAGCTGGATATTGTTTATCTGCTGGAAGCAAAGGATGGAACACTTTCCGTCAAAGTCAGACGGACCGGCGAACCGGTTGCATTGCGGGCAACCGTTATCGATGAATTCAGCATCCAGGGTGCAATCCTTCACTTTGAACATGAAAACAATCGCGTGACCGGCTTCCGGATCAATGCCGGACGCGTGAAAAACATCCGGTTCGTCTTACGATCGTGACACGGAATTTGAACCACGAAGAGCACGAAGGGGATAAAAGGGATGCTATTCATACATCTTGAAGTCCACAAATTCCTTTATCCTGA
>CAZDDB010000155.1:0-8807 GCA_964504105.1 uncultured Acidobacteriota bacterium | reverse complement strand
CGCGGTGGAATGGGAGAAGTGTATCAGGCGTTTGATCCGGGCCTGGGACGCTTTATTGCGCTGAAGATGTTGCGCTCGATTGTTCTGGATGATACCAACGCCCGCGAGCGTTTTATCCGGGAAGCCCAGTCAGCGGGAGGATTGCGCCATCCGAACATCGTTACGATTTACGATCTCGGAGAAGTGGATGGTCAGATGTACATCGCGATGGAATTTATTGAAGGGGAGGATCTGGAAAAAATTATTCAAGACAAAGCTCCTCTTCCGATTGAGGACAAGCTGAACATCATGATTCAGGTGTCCGAGGGGATGGCATACGCTCACAAGCATGACATCGTGCATCGCGATCTAAAGCCATCGAACATTCGTGTGGATGAGAATGGTGTTGCAAAGATCATGGACTTCGGGATCGCTAAACTTGGTTCCTCCAATTTGACCGCGTCCGGTATGGTGATGGGCACTCCTCACTATATGTCTCCGGAGCAGGTGAGAGGCACTCGCGTTGATGCTCGAAGCGATATTTTTTCTCTGGGAGCAATCCTCTATGAAGTATTTGCGTATCAGAAGGCGTTCAAAGGAGAAATGACTGCGGTGTTTTACCGGATTGCTCATGAGCAGCCCAAACCGCTTTCCAATTATCTGGATATTCCCAGTGAGCCACTGCAGGAGATCATCAATCGTTGTCTTGAAAAAGATAAGTCAGCCCGTTTGCAAAAGGCTTCCGAGCTGGCAGAGCTTCTCCGGAACGCTCAGAAAATCTACCGGCAAAACAACCAGGCAACCCTGTGCGGCGTCAAGACCGCCAGCCTGCCATCCGGCGTGCCCGAATTTCATATGACTCCGGCGCCGGCCGCAGTAACCGATTCGAAGCGGTTGCCCGACATGACCAGTGCTGAAACATTGCCCCCCGAAGGCGCAGGTCCGACAAATATCTTGAGCCGTCCGCCGGTTTCGCCGCCAACGGAACAGCCGGTTGCTCCGCTGCCTCCAGTGCCTGTTCCGACACAGGTACCGTCATTGGCTCCTGTGTCCACGCCGGTTTCTGCTGCCGCTGAGGTATCCGGAGCCACGGTCCCGGCAGCCGGGCCGTCCTCCGCCAGAACGATGCTCACGCTTGTGCTTCTTTTGCTGGTGCTGGCAGGCGCAGGAATTGCCTTCTTCTATTCTCTATTTCGGTCAGGGGAAACCAAACCAGCGAAAAAGGACTTGAAGGAACCCGCCCCCGTTTCAAATACCACTGTACTCCAACCCGGGAAGCAAACAACGCTCGATGTGGCAGCAGAGCTCAGAAACGCAAGGTCGCTTTATCAGGCCGGCAAGTATCCTGAAGCAGTCCGGATTTATGAGAAGTTGATTCAACACGATCCGTCCGATGCAAATGTTTACTTCCTTGCCGGCGTTGCCAGATTGAAGACGGGTCAGAAAGACGATGCGCTTCGAGACTTCCAAAAATCTGTTGAGCTGAATCCTGTTCATGATAAAGCATGGCAGCAGATCGGGTTCTTGCACATGAGCCAGGTGGATTATCCGAACGCGGAAAGGGCCTTCTTAAAAGCGATTGAGATTCAGCCTGAGTCTCCAGGTGGATGGCAGGGACTGGCGCAAACATATCTCATGAGTCAGCAGCCGGAGAAGGCGGAAGAAGCGTATCAGAAGCTTCTCAAACTGGATCCGGAAAACATCACTGCGATTTACAATATGGGTCAGATTGAATGGACTAGAAAAGATACGGAAGCAGCCAGGGCATCCTTCCTTCGAGTGCTGCAATTGGATCCGAATTACGCCGAAGCGCACAATAACCTGGGTGCGATCTATTTGAATGAGGGGGAGCTGGTTGCTGCCATTCGCGAAATTGAAGCGGCCGTCCGGCTGAAGCCCGGTCTTGCCTCTGCCCACTATTCTTTGTTTCTTGCGTACGAACAAAAGGGCGATCTGAAGAAGGCAGCCTCTCATTTGCGGGAATACGTGGATTTGAGCGGGGATGACGACCCGGAGCTCGGCGAGAAAATAAAACGATACACCGGCGGTGGAAAACCATGAAGCCCTACCGGTCGATGAACGATTATCTTCGGGAGCGGTATGGGGAACGAGTCCAGAAAGTTTCGCTGAATGCGAAGTTTACCTGTCCCAACCGGGATGGCGCCAAGGCAGTGGGAGGCTGCATCTACTGCAACAACGACAGCTTCAATTTCAGCCCGGACGTTCCGGTGAAAGAACAACTTGCAACCGGCATCGAAAAAGCCCGCAGACGGTTTGGGGCGAGCAAGTTTATCGCATATTTTCAAACGTATTCCAATACGTATGCGTCTCCACAGTTTCTTTACGATACCTATAGTACTATTTATGATTTTCCCGACATCATCGGGCTTTCGATCGGAACCCGTCCGGATTGCGTTCCCGAGCCGGTCCTGCAGGTAGTGGAATCGTTTACAAAGACTCATGAGGTGTGGGTAGAGTATGGATTGGAGTCCAGCAATGACGACACATTGCGGCGGATCAACCGTGCGCACTCCTTCGCCGATTTTCGCGATGCGGTTCTTCGAACACAGGGAAGAGGAATCCGGATCGCGTCGCATATCATCGCAGGCTTTCCCTGGGAAGCGGAAGAAACTATGCTGCAAACCGCCCGTGATATTGCTGCTCTGCCGATCGATGCAATTAAAATTCATAATCTCCACATTGTCCGGGAGACGGCACTGGAAAGGCTGTACGCAAAAGCCCGGTTTCCTCTTATGAGTTTGCAGGAGTATGCCGCCGTCACGGCAAAAATGATCCGGATCCTTCCGCCACGAATGATCTACATGCGATTGACTGCCGAATGTCCTCCCGGTCTTCTTGTTGCTCCGGATTGGTGTAACCGCAAGACCGAAATCCTCCGCGCGATTGAGCAGGAATTGGAACAACTGGTTTAACCACAGAGGCACGGAGACACGGAGGCTAGGCTGTGCCTCCGTGGTTAATCTTTCCGCTGGCGTTGGATCTCGGAAAGGAACACAGCGCAGGCGGAAGACACATTGAGGGAATCGGTTTCGTTGAGCATCGGAATACTGATCTGGTGCGTGCAAGTTTCCAGAACGGGGCCGGAAACCCCGTGTTCTTCGTTTCCCAAAACCAGACAGAGGTTTCCCGTGAGGTCCTCCAGATAGATCGATCGCGAAGAGCGTGGATGTGCCGCGATCACCGAGACTCCTTTCCCCCGGAGCGCCTTCAAATCTTCTACTATATTAGTAGATGAGACCACCGGAAGCCGGAACACGGCGCCCATCGAGTTGCGCACCGCACGACGCAGGTAAGGGCTGCTGGAAGTTTCTCCGGCCAGAATCGCCTGTGCGCCAAAAGCTGTCGCATTTCTCACAATCACGCCCACGTTTTCTGCGCTTGCGATCCCATCGAGGCCAACGAGCAGGTGTGGTTGCGGAAGTGAACGAAGGGTTTCATCGAACGGCCGTTCCGGCGGGATACTTCCCACGGCCATGATCCCCTGGTGGAGATTGT
This sequence comes from uncultured Acidobacteriota bacterium, assembly GCA_964504105.1. Lineage (GTDB taxonomy): Bacteria > Acidobacteriota > HRBIN11 > JAKEFK01 > JAKEFK01 > CAZDDB01. Next base: position 5,312 of record CAZDDB010000155.1, on the reverse strand, counting down.
ATCCAACGATCGTTTCGACCAGCTTCTTATCTGCAAGAAAAACGCGGCACGGCAGTTCCGTTCCCGTTGGAAATAGCTTGCTAAACCAGCCGGATGTCATCAGCATCGAAATCACCGCAAGGCCGGAGCTCAATAAACGGCGAACCACTTTTTCTCCTTCGGCGACGAATATGCCCTGTTTTTGGTGTTCCATGGGTCGCCGGAGAGTGCGATACGGAGCCAGTTCCGCCACATCGAGCGATGGTACCTCTTGCGCTTCGAACATGCGATCTAGCTTACATGATTTTTCGCATTTTAGTTTGGTAGGGGCGGGGCTTGTCCCCGCCCACATCATGTACAGCAATATCCTGTGAAAATCCGCAAAGGGCGACCACAAGGGTCGCCCCTACCACTTTTCAGATGATATATGGTTTGACGGAGTCCATACAAAGTACTTAAAATCACTACCTTATGGATATTGTCCAAATACTTCGTAATTTAGCGCTGGTCGGTGGAAACTGGATTCTTTACCTTCTGATTTTGTCGAGCATCTTGTCGTTGGCTGTCATGTTGCAAAAGGCAATCTTCTTTTACCACAACCGGACCTCCTGGGATGATTTCTTGGAAATGATCACCGCGTTCATCAATAAGGGTGATATCGACGCTGCGGTGGAATACACGCAGCGGATCGCTTCTCCTGCTGCGCGTGTGCTTCTTTCCGGATTAAGAAATGTGGAAAAGGGGCCGGCCGCGGTGGAAGAAATTTTGCTCGGAAAACGAATCTCAGAAAAGTTCAAAATGGAAAGCAGACTCGTTGTGCTGGGCACCCTGGGAAACAACGCTCCGTTTATCGGATTGTTTGGAACAGTACTCGGAATCATCAAAGCCTTTCACGATCTTGCCATGTCCACCAATCCGAATCCGTCCGTAGTGATGGCCGGCGTGTCCGAGGCTCTTGTGGCAACTGCTGTTGGACTTCTGGTCGCGATTCCCGCTGTGATCGCTTACAACTATTTTCAGCGAAGGGTAAAAGAGTTTGTTACTCAAATGGAGACCGCGTCCAAGATCCTGCTGGTGTACTTGAAGAGCGAGGCCAAATCCGATGCAAGAATTTGATCCGGAAGAAGATTCTATAACCGGGATCAACGTAACCCCGCTGGTGGATATTACGCTGGTTCTGTTGATCATCTTTATGGTTACGGCCCGCTATATTACCGAACCATCGATCGGCGTTCAGCTTCCAAAAGCATCGAGCACGGCCGAGACAAGCTCGGCCGACAACAACGTCTATTTGACAATCGACAAGCAGCACCGGGTATTCTTGAACAACAAGCAGGTGGAACGGGGAGATTTGAGCAACCAGATCAAGACGCTTTTGGAAAAGAAGCCTGCGTTGAACCTCGTCTTGCGCGCTGACAGCCGGATCGAGCATGGGGAAGTCATCTCGATTCTGGATCAGGTTCGAAAGGAGGGTGTCACGCAGTTCGGCATTGCGGTGGAAGGAACTGCCAAGTGAGTGGTGTTGCAGAGAGGCAAAGCGGCAGACGTTGGAAAGAGATTTCGTTTGGATACACGATCCTTGCGGCAGTGTCGCTTCACGTCTTGCTCGGTGTTGTCCTCAAGCTCAATCCGCTAATTGCAGCAAGTCCAGCTCCGCCGGCGCGCAGCTCTCCCGTTACAGTTCGTTTTGTTGAAAGCCCGCCTGATGCGAAGCAGATCGCTGCAGCTCCGGACACGAATAATGTTTCCGCTGGAAATTTTAAAGCAGGTACCTTACACCCCGCGCCGGCGGGTAACAAGATAAGTGAAAGAGTACCGGCAAAGAGTGACGCGGAAAGGGCGGCAATGCAGCGTAGCGAACCAGAGCAGGCGGCTCGTGAAGTCCCGGGTCCGGCAATTCAAGCACCGGCGGGGATCGAATCGGAAGAAGGCGGCCAATTTCGCGCAGGCGATTCCAAACAAGAAGTGCCGCTGGGGAAATCTCTGCAGAATCTGGATCGATATATCAGCCAGGGAACGGGATCGCAGGATGGTGGTGGGGGCGCAGGTGGTGATGGCAACATTCCGGGGGACCCCGGCTCCGGTGTTTTTTTTGATACGCGCGGCTTCGATCTGGGACCCTGGGGAAACCGCGTGGTCGCGATTGTGGGGAGCAACTGGATTATTCCGGTTGCTGCCGATCTCGGGCTCAAGGGTGTGGTCAGTATCGCCTTTGACGTAGATCGCGGCGGCAGTATTCTGAATCCCAAGATAACATCTTCGTCCGGCATTCCATCGTTCGATCAGGCGGCGCTGAATGCGTTGCGGACATCAAATCCTTTTCCGCCGCTGCCTGCTGATTTCCCGCGCCAGACTCTTGCCGCGATTTTTCGCTTTTACTACAACACCCCGGTCCCGCAATGACAGACGAGACGACCAAGTAGAGCAAAGGACTGAACCGCAAAGAACGCGAAGACCGCAGAGGTTTGAAAAGAATTCGAGGCCGAACTGAAGAAACTTTATGGTAACCTAAAGGGTTTCAGGTTGTCCGGTTCGGGGGGAACATGCCGCGCAGACATTCCTGGCGTCAGAATTTAAAGGATCTTGCAGAGTTAACGGAAACTCTGATCAGTGCGTCCGATCCTTCGCAACTTTACGAGCAGCTCACTCAGCGGATCGCACAGATGATCGGCGCCCGCGTCTGTCTCATCGCAACTTACGATAAAGCCACAAAGACGTTTACTGCGCAAGTGCCTCATTACGGAGCCGATGAGAAAATGAATCGCGCTCTTTCGTATCAGGTCACTCCGGGGCAGGAACAACTCTGGAATTTTCGAAAGAACGGCGCGCTGCTTTCAAACAATCCATCCTCGGACCCGCGCCTCCCTTCTGCTTTTGTGAAAAGCTATTCTGCGAAATCGTTGGTTCTGGCGCCGATGATTGTTCGTAACGAAATGATCGGTCTGATTGTGATCGTCAACAAGCGTGGAGGCTTTACGGAATTTGATTCTTATCTGACATCGACGATCGCGTACCAGGCGGGAATCATCCTCACGAACTCCCGGCTGATGAATGAAGAAAAACGCCGTTCGGAGCAGATTCAACTGCTGAACGAGACCGCACGCCAGCTCAACGCAAGTCTGGTTTTGGATGAAATCCTAAAATATGCAATCGGTGGGATTCAGAAAGCGCTTCGGATGAACGAAGTTGCCGTCTATATCCCTTCAGAAAATGATTCGATCCTCGAGATGCGCGCTTGCTCCGGCCCATACCATAAACAGATCAAGGAGCAGGGGTACATCCAGTCGTCCGCAATTGGATTTCTTGGTTATGCGTTTCGGAACGCGTGTACCATCTTCTCCAATGACTGCAAGAGCGATCCACGGTTTCTTGCACACCCTTTGATTCCAACCAATTCCGAAGTATGCATCCCGGTCAAGCGCGAGAATCGAGTGCTCGCCGTGCTGAACGTGGAAAGCCCTGATCGGTACGCATTTACTCCAGGGGACATCCTGACACTGGAAACGCTGGCGGACCAGCTGGCAGTCGCATTCAGCAACGCAGTGATTTACGAAGGAGAACGCAAACACAATAACCAGATGCTCCTGTTAAGCGAATTGGTCAGCGAGCTCGCATCCATCCTGGACCGGGAAAAGATTGTCAAAACCACCGTTGAAAGAATCAAGCAACGCTTCCAGTATTACTTCGTGGCGATTGGATGGGTCGATGAACAAGAGCAGGTGATTCACAACTGGTACTTTGTTCCGCGGTTTGAAGCTCTGAGCCGTGAGATACACAAAGTTCCAATCGCGAAAGGACTGACCGGCACAGCCGTGCGCACCGGAAAGTCTGTTTTGGTGCAGGACACCTCAAAGGCGGAAAACTATTACAACCTTCTGGAAGAAGTGAGGAGCGAGCTTGCGGTTCCTGTCAAAATCGGAGATGCCGTTGTGGCCGTGCTTGATCTGGAAAGCGACCGGCTGAGCGCGTTCGACGAGTCAGACCTGTTGATTATGGAGACGCTGGCGCATGCGTTGAGCACCGCGCTGCAAAATGCCGATTCGTACCACCGACTGGAACGCATGAATGCGCAACTGGCCGATACCGTACAGCAAAAGGATGAAATCGTTCAAATCGTCGCGCACGACTTTCGCTCTCCGCTCACTGTGATCCGGGGATATATGGATTACCTGCTCAAGCGAGGCGAATGGAAAGATGAACGTCAAAAGGAAATCATGGAAACCGTATCCTCTCAGGCGCAGCGGCTTCAGAAATTGGCGGAAGCAACATTGAAAGCCTCCCGTCTGGATAGTGGAGACATCGCCTTCAGTTACGAAAAAGTCGATTTCAAGTCCTTTTTGCAACGATTGATTTTCCCCTGGAGTGAAAAGCACAAGTTCGTTGTCCATGCCGATGGCGAACTTCCGCTGGTGAGAGCGGACGCAGGACGCTTGCAGGAAGTGATGGAGAATCTACTGAGTAACGCGATCAAATATTCTCCAAATGGAGGAGCCATTGAGATTGCGGCCAGAAACGCAAATCGATCTGAGCTTCCGGAAGGATTGATGCCCGAAAATGGAGACAACTTTTTGCTCGTTTCCGTTTCTGATGAAGGGATTGGAATTCCGCCTGAAAAGAAAAACGCATTATTTCAGCGCTTCAGCCGCGTTCATGACAATCGGCGGATCGAAGGGATCGGGCTCGGTCTTTATATCGCGAAAAAAATGATTGAGACACATGGCGGCAGGATCTGGCTCGGGGAAAAAGAGAAGGGGACTCAGTTTTGCTTTGCGATCCCTACAGTTGATGAGCAGTTATCGCGCGATAACATTTTGATCGTGGATGATGACATTCACACCCTCCGGCTTTTGCACAAAGCGCTCTCCGAAATGGGTTATGATGTGGTGACCGCTGCCGACGGCAAAGAAGCCCTCGATAAACTGTACCGGTTTAAGCCGCACTTGATGATTCTGGATGTTCTGATGCCCGGGCTGGGCGGTCCGGAGTTGATTGCGCGGCTCAAAAAAAATCCGGAGACAGCGACCATTCCGCTGCTTGTGTTTACCGGAAAAACCGATTTCCACCTTGCCGAGGAATTTCGCGAGATTCCTGTCATCTCAAAAAATGCCGGAATCGATCGCCTGAAAGAAGTCGTCGAACAAACCCTTCGAGCGAAGAAGGAACCACAGATGAACATAGAGGAACACGGATAGCTCATTCAGCACGGAAACACGGAAAGCACGGAACCGCCAAGCGCGCCAAGAACGCCAAGGTCAGCCGCCGGCCCTTCTCTGTGGTCTCTGTATTCCTAACGTTTAGTTTCTTCTCCTTTCGGCAAGAATTTGCGAACAGGT
>CAZDDB010000154.1:0-8894 GCA_964504105.1 uncultured Acidobacteriota bacterium | reverse complement strand
GCTCATAAGCGCCAAAGAAAAACGTCTTGTCCTTTACGATTGGACCGCCCAGAGTAAAGCCGCCCTGTTGCTGATCAAAGGAGGGGTCAAAGTTTTCGCAATTTCCGCCACCTCCAGCTTCGCAGGCGTCGATGTTTCTCTGAGCAAAGACATCGACCGAATCAAGCTGATCCGCACGGAAAAAGAAGAAGCCATTCCCGTGAAGCTCGTTGGTTCCCGATTTGGATATCACGTTGATAACGCCCGAAGTGGAACGTCCATATTCCGCGGAAAAACGGTTGGTCAGGATCTGGAATTCCTTGACTCCTTCCTGGGTAAACAGGGTCCGCGCTTCGTTTGTGTAGGAAAAATTGTTCTCGCCGCCGTCAATTGTGTAGTTGACAGCGTCCCCGCGCTGACCGCCGATCGTAAACTGGCCGTAGTTGACCAGCGTGCCGACTGGCTTGACGCCGGGAGCCAATAGGGCCAGTTGAGTGTAATCACGTCCGTTCAGCGGGAGGCTTTTGATCGCTGTTTGATCCACCGTTTGGGCAAGCTGCGACTTGGTCGAGTCGATCAGCGGCGTCTCGCCCATTACCTCCACGATTTCACCGCTGGTCGAAAGTTTCAGCTGAAAATCCAGGGAGATTTCCTTTCCAAGAGTCAGGATGATGTCTTTGCGCACCTGTTTCGCAAAGCTCGCCAGTTCAACCGTCATGGTGTACGTTCCGGATGGAAGCAGCGCAACTCGATAGAAGCCGGAAGCCTCTGTCGTAGCAATGCGCGTAAAATTCGTTGCAGTGTTTACAGCTGTAACGGCCACCCCTGGCAAGGGCGCGCCGTTGTCATCGGAAATCGTCCCGATGATACTCGCTGTTGTTTCGGCCGCATAAACCGCGGCATTGATGAACAGCAGGACAGAAAATAGGCCGAGGATACGAAAAGTAAAGCGCTTCATGAACCCCTCCATGGACGGCGTCTGATTGTTAAGGAACGAAAAGCAGACTTATTATACTGAAAACGTTTCGCAACTCAAAACGGGAAAAAGCCACTTAAAAGTCCTCCCCTTGCTCTTGCGCTTCGGGTGTTTCGTTACGCACCGGTGAGGAGCTGCGAAAAATCTGCATATCGTTCCAATCCCAAATGCGTTCAGGATGCTGTTTGAGTCCGGCAGGAAAGCTGTTCCAGCGAATCAGTTCCATGCTGGTCACAGTCCTGTACTGTACAAATAGACTCCACGCAACAAAAACACTAAACATAAAATACAGAATCCGCCGCACCTTGACTGGGTTTTGACCCAACCCCTCCCGGGCCGGGATCAACAAAAGAATCAGGATGGGAAGCACATCGCAAAAATATCGTGGCCCCACCGTTGCGCCGGCCCACCAGTTCCTTGTGGTTGAAACAATCATCCAGTGCGCGATTGCCATGATGGAAAAAAGCCGAAAGAGAGGAGACACCTTCGTTGGATAACGGAATGCCGTGTACATCCCGTAAACGGAGCCCAGAAAAATCGGAGTAAAGATGAACAAACCCCGGTTGGGGCTGACCACATTTGCGGCGAGCGCCTGGAAAAAGTTCCGAAACAGAATCCGCCCTTGCGAATAGTAGGGGGGGAGAAAGTGCCCGTAAATCTGCAAACTGAAAAGGACAAAGAGAGCCGCAACTCCGAATCCCAGCAGCACATAGCGGACAAACGATTTTCGCTCGTAAACAAACACGTAGCCGCTCATCAAGAGGATGTGGACGGCGTATGTGGGACGGGTTACATAGGCCATCGCAAGAGGGAGAGCAGCGAGCCATCGAATCTTTTCGTTTTGCGCCGTAACAAGGAGCAGCGCTGCCAGCAGTAGGGGAAGAACTGCGTTGTGAGACCAGAGCCCCCCGGCATGCAGTCCGAAATGACTGGTAGCAAGCGCAAACAACGCAGAGAGGAACAACGATTGCCGGAGGTTGCCGGTCAGCCGGACCAAAAGTAAAAACAAAAGGGCGACAGAAAGCGCCGCAATCAGCTTTGCGGAAAATGCTGCGATCCGGTACATCCGTGCCTGAAGCGAAGGCACATCCTCATACACCCGCGTTGCCGCAAACACGAAAGGCATTGCGAGCAGCGGAGTGCCTACGGGAAACAGCATGTAGTATTTTCCGCGTACCCGGCGTGTGCCCGATTCATGCTTTTCCAGGAGTTTCGTATATTCCGATAGCTCCAGGTTGCCTTCCTTGAGCAGGCTCAGACTGGTCGGAACATACCAGTAGTTATCTGAGATATTGCCGTTGCTGGGAACATGAACATTCTCATAAACAAGAAGTGTTCCTAAAAACACAAATACTGACCTTGCAAAAAGCGTCTCCCGGCGCCACAGCAATAGAACTGCCACAAACAACAGAACTGTCCAGGTCAGGATCCATCCGGGACTGAAGTAGTTTTTTGCCGGAAATACTTCTATCCGTTCGAGCCGGCCCGGAAAAGAAATATCCTGCATGGAGGAAGTGGAATCGTAAATCTTTGCGTTGCCGGCGCGGGTAAAATACACGAACAGACCGGGACTGTTTGCTGCATCCCAGGAAAGCACGATGCCCTCTGTTTCCCCTCGCAGGAACACACGTTCTCCGCGAACGTGCGCATAACTCAGCAGATCCTTCAGCAAAATCGCTTTCCAGCGTTTCCCTTCAATTTCCACCCGTGTAGTAGCAATACTGTCGTACTGCGACGGAGGAATATCCACTGCCGGTTCCTTTTTGAAAAATACCTCGATGCCATCTGCGGAGCCGGCGAAACACAGGAATGCGGAGGCGCAAAGCAGCAGAGGCGCGAGGGCGCGCAGCTTCATTCCAGCTCCTGAAGGCGGGCGCGGGCCTCCGCTCTCCAGTCAGCAGGAGCATCGGGAGACGCTGCTACTTCGCGGTAAAGAACAGCCGCTTCTGCCTTTTTGCCTTGCTTCGAATAGAGTAGAGCGAGATTCATCCTGGTTTGCGTATCCTGTGCGTTCCGCTGCAGAGCTTGTTTTAGAAACGCTTCCGCCGAAGTCAGGTCCCCCACCGCAAACGAACAGGTAGCCAGTCCGTTGAGAGCTTGCAGGTTCCCGGGATCCATTTCGCGGGTCCGCTCAAAGTCCGCGCGCGCCAGATCCCGCTTCCCCATCTGCAAATAAAGATTGGCAAGATCGATTCGCAGATCCCGGTCTTGTGGATCGATTGCCAACGCTTTCTTCAAATTTTCGGAGGCAGCCGCAGAATCCTTCAATTGGAGATTGGCACGCGCAAGAAGGATCCATGCGTCGGCATTTCCCGGCTCGAGGCTCCCCAGCGATTCGGCCCATTTTTTCGCTTCGACGGCCTGTCCATGCTTCAGACACACAACCGCCATGCGGTACAGGGCCAGGGCATTTTGCGGATCGCGGCCGAGCACCTGTTGCAGGATTTGTTTTGCCTGATCCGGACGGTTCGATTCTGCATATTTTTGCGCGAGAAATCCAAGCACCATCGGATTTTGAGGATCGCTCTTTCTCGCCCGCTCCAGAATTGCGATTGTTTCTTCCGGACGCGTATTCTCCAGATCGACGGCCATTTCAATTTCGTTCCATATCCCAATCCGATCCTTTGGATCGATCTTGCTGTCCCCGGTGTCTGAATACCCGCTGACATAGCCGAGGGAAGCAAGCTGTTCGGCCATCTCGGGCGAAATAGAAGATGGAGGATGGAGGATGGAGGATGGAGGAATCTGACTTCGAAGTTTCTTTACGATTTCGGGGTTTTTTGCATGCACGTTTGACTTTTCACCTGGATCAGAACGCAAGTTGTAAAGCTCCGGATGCGGCGCCTCAATAAATTTCCATTCATCCGTCCGGACGGCAAACAGCGGACTCCAGCCGAGTTGCAACTGCCCAAATCTGGATTCCAAATAAGCCGCAGATCCTGCGCTTTCCGGCTGAAGCGCCCCATCGAGATTTGCGGGAACCGGCGCCTTCAGGATCCTCAAAATGGTTGGAAGAAAATCGATCAACCGCGCCTGTCCCCTGATGCGCTGAGCGGAAACTCCCGGACCTTTGATCCAGAACGGGACCCGCATGGTGCTATCGTAAACAAAAATGCGGTGCGTCCATTCTCCGTGTTCACCCAGACTTTCTCCATGGTCTCCCGCAACTGCAATCACGGGATTGGAAGCAGCGAACCGCTTCAACAGCAAACCCACTTGCCGATCTACAAATTCGATCTCGCCGTCATATCCGCCGTGCAAATAGGGCGCGTGAGGATCATAGAAATGAACCCAAATGAAGTATGGCTCCGCAATTCGAACGGACTCCGCGCTCTGAACGAAAATCAAGTGATTTGTTCGCCTGGCGCGGAAACAGATCATCATAGACATCAAATCCCTGGTTGAGCCCGAACCGGTGATCCAGTGGAAATCCGCCGACAAACGCGTACGTGTGATAACCTCGCTCACGCAGAATCTCGGCAAGTGTGAGCTCGCGTGAGTTGACCGCGCCGGCGTTATCCACCACTCCGTGGTGAAAAGGGTACCGGCCGGTCATCAAAGATGTGTGCGATGGAAGGGTCAATGGCGCCTGACAAACAGCGTTCTCAAAGAACAGACTGTCCTTTGCCAGCGCATCGAGGTTTGGTGTTCGGACGGTTTGGTTTCCGTAACAGCCCAGATGATCCGGCCGCAGCGTGTCAATTGTGATCAGCAACAAATTAGAATTTGCGCCCTGAACCAGCACAGGCAGAACAAGAAAGAGATATAGAAAACGGTGCACGCTACCATCTTACAATCAGGATTGCGAAATGTCAGGAGGCCTACCGGATGGAAGATGGAGGATGGAAGATGGAGGATAGAGGATGGAGGATAGAGGATGGAGGATGGAAGATGGCAACTTACCCATGCGTAAGTCATTGAATTATAATATATTTATAGTATACTTGACAATTATACACTAATATTATATTATGTGTAAGAACTCAATTTCAACCTAGGAGGTTACACCATATGTTTAATAATCTTATGACGTTACAGGATCGGATGAACCGCATGTTTGAGGAAGGTCTTCCTCGAACACGGAGTCAGCAATACGAAGGTTTGTTTGCGGGCAGCTGGGCGCCGGCGGTCGATATCTATGAAGACGACCACGGCATCGTTCTGAAAGCGGACCTTCCGGAAATGGATCCAAAGGATGTGGAAGTCCGGATTGAGGATAACACTCTTTACCTGAAGGGCGAACGAAAAATGGAACAGGCAGTCAATGAAGACAACTACCATCGTATCGAACGCTCCTACGGTTCCTTTGCGCGCAGCTTTGTGCTTCCTCACACCGTTTCTTCGGAAAAGATTATGGCCGATTACAAGAACGGCGTTCTGAAGATCACCATGCCAAAGCGTGAAGAGTCCAAACCGAAACAGATCAAAGTCAACGTTACCGCGTAACATCAGATTTTTGGGCAGGAACAACTCGTCGTTGCTCCTGCCTTTTCTTTTACTCCCTCCTCTTCCCCCAGATCGTTTACAATCCAAGCTATGGAAATTCTTTCGCAGCTTGTCATCATCGTTGCGCTTCTGGCCGCAGGCTTCTACTGGCTCGTAGTCACCAACGAGGCTTTTTTGCAAGCGATCTGCGAAGGAATTTCCGGAAGTTATCACAGAGGCGACGGAATTGGGAGGAGAATGTACTTCTTTCGGGGGAAGTTTGCGGGAAGAAATCTAAGAGTGGAGTATCGATTTCGGCCGTTTACACGGAACCGGCGGCAGGATGAATTGGAAATCCAGATTCCCGTAATCCAGAAATTCTGGATGCGTCTGCTCACACGGTCTATTCCCTTGCCGGCGGAAGAGGAATCATTTGGAGAACAGGAGGTGCCGGCCGGTCCGTTTCTTGCACATAGCAATCAACCACAAGCTGCGCGTGAATTTCTGGAGACTCCCGAAATCCTGGAACAGCTTGCAAAACTGGGACCTGTCACGCGGCTGGAAATCTATCGTGGTACGCTGAAAGCGCTCTACCAGAAGGCCTCCGATCAGCTCTATCGCGCAACTTTCCAGGATGCACTGGAAGCGATTGTGCGGATGATAGACGCCTACGAGAGGCAACTTTCTTTCAAACTAAATGCGGTTCCGGCAACAGAGTCCTGTCCCTATTGCCGTGGAAGATTGAATCTGCAGACCGAGACGATTGTGGAGTGCGCGCAGTGCATCACTCGTGTCCATCAGGCTTGCTGGAATGAAAACGGGCACTGCACGACCTGGGGATGCGGTTCTTCGACGGCTCAGCCCTGTTAGTCCGGGGCGCCTCTGCTCCACCGCATGGGGGTGTGCGGGCCGCTTCCAACAGTCTAGTTCCGCTAGATGTAGTACTATTGACAAGGCACGCTACGAGTAATATGATACTGATCACTGGAGATGATAGGGAACACGATCGAGGTCCATACAGACCCGCCGAGACAGACGCTGGCGGACCGCGTTTCTGTAATTTTCAGCACCGGGTTCTCTGAAATCAAGCGTAAGGGCACCGTCACCCGCCTCTATTTTGAAATCAAGGGATTGGAAAAAGAAAAGGAGAAGTATGTCCAGGTTCTCGGTGTCCGGGCCTGGGAGGCTCATGTCAGTCACCCGGATCTAGCAGGGATTCTTGTTCACTTGAAAGAGCTTCAAATCGAAATGAACCGTTTGAAAACACAGTACGGTGAACACGATACACAGATCAAAGACATCGAATCTTCCAAAACCGAACTCACGGCAAAGTTCCATCAGGATCTGGATCAGGTCGATGAGCAGATCGTACCTCACCGAAAGAGGATTGAGAGGATCAATGCAGAAAAGGAAGACAACAAGGTTCAGATGGAAGAACTCCGATCAAAACAGGATCATCTTTCTCAGCAGATACGGGAACATCAGAAGGCGATTCAAGAATACGATCTGGCAGATGATGCAGAGAAGCCGACCAGAATTCAGATGGAGCAGGATGCCATCCGCCAGATTCATACTCAGAAGTGTGAGATAGATTGTAAGATCCCTTTGCTGATCTCGAGAATCGAAAAACTGAAGATGGAACTGGCTCAGGAACGCTCCGTAATTGAACGATTGGATCAGGACAAAGAAACCATCCGGCGCGATTTTGAGCAGCGAATCAAAGATTATAATCAGCAAATCCAGGAATTGGAAGACAAAAAGAAGCAATCTGCCCGCCAGATGGAACAATATCGGAAAGAGATGGAGCCTTTTCTGTACGATCTCGGCTGGAAAGTAGAGCCGCTCCGGCTGGAAGAACGGGCATTCCGGGAGAACTATGAGCAGTTGGACAGGCTGAATCGGGAGATGAACAGCCGCAACAAGCTGATCCAGGAAGCGGAGTCTCTTTCCCGGGCCATGGACCGGAATGCCTGGACAAAGTTTCTCGTCGTTTCAGGCGGAATGGCGCTTTTGTTTGCCGGGACCGTCTTCGCCCTGCTGCATTGATTTGAGTTCACCACGGAGCACACGGAGCGCACAGAGGTAAGGAATCGTTTTTTAACGGATCGTTGTTCGACGGCTGCCGCAGGTTCTGAGAGGTTCTGAAAAGAAAAAGCCAAAAGTTCTCCCGTGCTCTCCGTGCACTCCGTGGTAAGTCCTCCCCGAGTTTGACATCCCACCCTATCGGCATACAATCTACAGTTTATTGGAAACGGTATGGACCAAAAGGAACTGAAAAAAACGCTGAATTTACCTCAAACAAAGTTCCCAATGAAGGCAAATTTGACCCAGCGTGAACCTGAATTGCTGAAGTTCTGGGAAGACCTGGACCTGTACAACAGACTGCGTGAATCCAAACGGGGAAAGCCCGTCTATATCCTTCACGACGGCCCTCCGTACGCAAACGGCAATCTCCATCTCGGTCATGTAATCAACAAAGTTCTAAAAGACCTGGTGGTCAAATCAAAATCGATGATGGGATTTGATGCTCCATTTGTTCCTGGATGGGATTGTCATGGTCTGCCGATTGAACTTCAAGTTGAGAAATTTACAAAGGCGAAAAAGAAAGACATGGATCCCGTTCAGTTCCGGAGGGAATGCCGGCAGTATGCGCAGAAATATCTGGAGATTCAGCGACAGGGATTCAAGCGTCTCGGCATATTCGGCGATTGGGATCATCCATATACGACCATGAGTGATTCGTATGAGGCCACCACTGCCCGCGTCTACGGTGAATTTTTCAGAAGCGGCAATGTGTATAAAGGATTCAAACCGGTTCACTGGTGCTGGTCTTGCGAAACCGCGCTGGCAGATACTGAAGTGGAATACCAGGACCATCGCTCTCCTTCCATTTATGTGAAGTTTCCGGTAGTGGAAGACTGGAGCTCCTTGGATTCCGTTCTTGCCGGAAAAAAAATCTTTGTCTTAATCTGGACCACCACACCCTGGACACTTCCGGCAAATCTTGCCATCGCGTTCCATCCGGAGGAGAACTATGTCGCGTACGAAGTTTCTTCCGGAGAGACCTACATTCTGGCGGAGCGAATGCTTTCTTCTGTACGAAAGGCTACGGGACTGCCGGAAGGAACTGTATTGACCGTAATCTCCGGGAGCCGTTTTGAACACCGGAAGGCGCGCCACCCGTTCTTAAACCGCGATTCACTCTTGATTCTTGCGGATTACGTGACGATGGATCAGGGCACCGGCGCGGTTCATACAGCCCCCGGTCACGGCGCGGACGACTACCACAGCGGCGTAAAGTATGGTCTGGAGATCCTTACCCCGATTGACGGACGCGGCAGATTCTACCCGGATGTTCCGTTCTTCGGAGGGTTGTTCGTTTACGATGCCGATCCAAAGATACTTGAGCACATGAAGCAAAACGGTACACTGCTTCAATTTGAAAAATACAATCACACCTATCCGCATTGTCCGCGATGTCACAATCCGATCCTGTTCCGGGCAACGGAGCAAT
>CAZDDB010000153.1:0-8907 GCA_964504105.1 uncultured Acidobacteriota bacterium | reverse complement strand
GCTTTCGGTGGGAATGTTCCCGCATCTGTTTAATCACTGGCTCACAGCCCGGCGGGCGGACTCATTTCGCTACACCCTGATGTTTTATCCGGTTGCAATTGCGATTGTATGGGTGCCCAGCGTTCTGCTCGGCGTGATCGGCATCCTTGATTTTCCCGACCTGAAAGGGGCCGCAGCAAACTCCGTCTTAATCCGTCTCATTCAGCTTCACGCACCTGCAATCCTTGCCGGGCTCCTGGCGGCCGGCGTTATCTCCTCCGTGATGAATTCACTCGACTCGCAATCCCTTGCAATCGGAAGCATGTTCACTCAGGACATCGTACGTCACTATGGCTTTCATGACAGGATGAGCGAAAGACAGCAGGTACTTTACGGAAGAGTTTTTGTTGTGGCAATTCTGGTGGTCGCTTACATCCTTTCGCTTGTTTCCAATCGTAGTATCTTCCGCCTGGGTATCTGGTGTTTTACGGGATTCGCTGCGCTCCTGCCGGTTGTCGTGGCAGCGATCTACTGGAGGCGCAGCACAAAGCACGGCGCCTTTGCTTCGGTGCTGAGCGTGATCGTGCTTTGGATCTACTTCTTTCTGAAATCAGGGCGATCGGAAGACTATACCGTAGGCGATACCGGAATCATGCCGGTGGCGGTGATTCTCACTGTTTCTGCGCTGACAATGATCGTGGTTTCCATGATCACCAGGGCTCCTGAAGAAGCAATACTCCGAAAATTTTTCCCGCAAAGATGAAATGGCTTTGTAACGCCGGCGTCCCGCCGGCCAGACTTGTTTCTCGTGAGGACGCGAAGTACGCGTGCAGGAACGCCGGCGCTACAAAATGAAGATCGCATATATCGCTGCAGGCGCCGCAGGAATGTATTGCGGCACCTGCCTGCATGACAATACTGCTGCTGCCGCACTATTGCGAAAAGGTCATCAGGTGGCGTTGATTCCCACATATACGCCGATGCGCACGGATGAAGCCGATGTCAGCATTGATCACATCTTCTATGGAGGGATCAACATTTATCTCCAGCAAAAGTTCGGGCTTTTCCGCAACACACCCTGGATCGTAGACCGGTTGTTTGACAATCCGCGCCTGCTCAACTGGCTATCGCGTTTCAGCGCTTCTACCAACGCAAAAGACCTTGGCGCCTTGACGGTCTCTGTTCTTCGCGGCGAAGAAGGTAACCAGCGAAAGGAGCTGGCCAAGCTCGTTCGCTGGCTCAAGGACTCGTACAAGCCGGATCTTGTGCAGTTGAATAACTCGATGTTTCTTGGTTTTGCGCGCGAGATCAAACGCGAGTTGAAAGTTCCCGTGCTTTGCGCATTGCAAGGGGAAGATCTGTTTCTGGAAGGGATGGTAGAACCTTTCAAATCGGAAGCAATGAAGATTTTGCGCGAACGCAGCCGTGATGTAGATGCCTTCATTTCCACGAGTCGTTATTACTCCGGATATATGTCGGAGTTCCTGAATGTTCCCACCGAACGGATTCATGTTGTGAAGCTTGGAATCAAACTGGAAGGTCATGGAACCGGAAGTAGCCAACGGAACCGGACGCCGTTGATCATCGGTTATCTGGCCAGGATCTGTCCGGAAAAAGGACTCCATATTCTTGCAGATGCGTTCCACCGGTTAGCGGTAAAACACTCAGAGTTATTCTTGAAAGTGGCAGGGTATCTTGGAAAGAAAGATGAGCCGTATTTCGAGGGAGTGTTGAAACAAATTGAATCATGGAATCTGAAGGAACGGTTCGAATACCTTGGAGAAGTGGATCGAAAGCAGAAAATCGATTTCCTGGGCAGCATTGATGTTTTTTCTGTTCCCGCAACTTATCGTGAACCAAAAGGACTTTATATTTTAGAGGCGATGGCGAATGGGGTCCCTGTAGTGCAGCCGGCTCATGGCGCTTTTCTGGAGGTTTTGGAAGAAACCCGCGGCGGCATTCTGGTGGAGCCAGGATCACCGCAAGCCATCGCAGACGGCATCGAACGGCTGATTCTGGATCCCGGGCTCCGGGAAACAATGGGACAGCAAGGCAAGGAATCTGTTCATCGCTGCTACAATGATGATGTAATGGCAGAAGCAACCATCGCAGTGTACAACCAATATGTGTGAAGGATTGAACCGCAAAGACCGCAAAGGACGCAAAAAGCAAAAAAGAATTCTCCTTTGCGGTCTTTGCGGTCTTTGCGGTTCATTCTTATGAAGATGACCTGGCTGACTTACGCGCTGATGACAGTTGTGTTCTGGGGGTTGTACGGCATTTTCTTGCACACGGGTCAAATGGCGATGTCCGATCCGGTGAATGGTCGCTACAAAGCTTTCCTGTTTGTGGGGATCGCTTACCTGCTCACTGCAGTTCTGGCGCCCACTGTGCTATTGTTGGCGACGGGAGCATCGTGGAGTTTTCCGGCAAAGGGCATGCTCTGGTCACTGATCGCAGGCGTTGCCGGAGCGCTTGGCGCCTTTTGCGTGCTGCTGGCCTTTGGAGCGAAAGGCTCACCCAGTGTGGTCATGTCGATCGTGTTTGGGGGAGCGCCTGTGGTAAATGCGATCGCGGCGATCGCCATTCATCCGCCTGAATCCGGATGGAGCAGCTTGCGCTGGCAGTTCTTGCTGGGCATTCTGCTTGCAGCTCTGGGCGGCTTCTTAGTTACGCTGTTTAAACCCGGAAAATAAAATGCCGGTTGAATTTCATACAAAGCGACGGATCGAGTTTTCTGATGTAGATCTTGCCGGCTTCGTGCATTTCTCCCGCTTTCTGGTATTCATGGAATCGGCAGAACATCAGTTTTTGCGATCGCTGGGAACAAGCGTACATACACGCATCGACGGAAAAGACATCGGCTGGCCCAGACTCAAAGTCTCGTGCGAGTATTTTCACCCTGCCCGCTTTGAAGACGAGCTGGATATTCACCTGACAGTCTTGAAGAAAGGCAGGAAGTCGATGACCTATCAAATCACTTTCAAGCGGGGAGAAGAGATGATTGCGCGCGGAGAAGTAAAGACAGCCTGTTGCATCGTGGTAGCCGGAAAGGAGCTTCGCGCCATCCCGATCCCCGAGGGTATTGAACGCGCTGTTGCCGGCGAATGACGCTCCAACTCTCCGAGGTCTTCAAAAGCTTCCGAACTGGTTCGAATACTGTAGAAGTTTTGCGCGGAATTTCGCTTGAGCTGAAGCCGGGACAGACGCTCGCCGTCATGGGACCTTCCGGATCGGGAAAGAGCACGCTGCTGCATTTGATCGGCACGCTGGATTCCCCTTCTTCCGGCAGCATTCTGATGGACGGAGGGAATCCGTTTGCACTGAGCGAACCGGATCTTGCCAAATTTCGGAACAGACAAATCGGGTTCGTATTTCAGGATCATCACCTGCTTCCGCAGTATTCCGTGCTGGAAAACGTGCTGATCCCCACCACAGCTTTTCCTGGAAACACCGACGATCCCGACACGCACGCACGCGATCTGCTGGAACGCGTGGGGCTATCGCATCGGCTCCATCATCTTCCGGCGGAACTTTCGGGCGGGGAACGCCAGCGCGCGGCAATCGCGCGCGCTTTGATTCAGCAACCCGGAATTCTACTTTGTGATGAACCCACGGGAAACCTCGATCGTTCCACGGCGAACTCCGTGGCGGATTTGCTCCTCGACCTGCATAGAAAAGAACAAACGATCTTGATCGTAGCAACTCACAGCATCGCTCTGGCCGGCCGGTTCCAGCTTCGATTCGAACTGAACGAAGGAAAACTCCAGCAGCAAACATGATCCGGTCTTTGCTCTATTACAGGCGTGTGTATTTCGCAGTCCTGCTGGCCGTGGCGGTGACCACCGCCGTGCTGACCGGAGCGCTGCTGGTTGGAGATTCCTTACGAGGAACTCTTCGCAGCCAGGTGCTGGACAGACTGGGGCGTATCCATCAGGTGATTGTGGCGCAACACTTTTTTCGCGAACAGCTTGCCGTCAAGCTGAAAGGCGCTCCGGCAATTATTCTCACAGGAAATGCGCGCTCCGATTCCGGTATGCGCGCATCGCAAATCCAGCTCATGGGTGTAGAAGAGCGTTTCACAGATCTCTTTGACAATGTTTCACAACTTTCCGGTTCGCTTGCGGAACAATCCGGCCAAACAATGCCTTCGGTCGCAATCAATCAAACCTTACGGAAGGAACTCGATGTCGAGACCGGCGACCAGGTTGTGCTTTCGTTTGAAAAGCAAAGCGAAGTGAATCGCGAAAGTTTTCTGGGCAACCGGGAAGCCTCAGAAATGATAAACACGCTTCGCCTCACGGTGGCGGCCGTCCTGCCGGATTCCGGACCGGGAGCATTTACACTGCATCCGAACCAGAACGCGCCGCGCAATGCTTATCTTTCGCTGTCTACTTTGCAGAGCGCGCTGCAGCAAGAAGGCAGAGTCAACGCAATCCTGATTCCCGGAGAAGCGGGGCTCAAAGATCTGCAGAGATCCTGGGACTTGGCCGATGCAGGACTGCAGATCCGCCGGTACGGCGATGTGCTTTCGCTGGAAAGCAATGCGATTCTCATCAGCGATACGATTTCAAAGGCGGTGGATAGCGCCTCGCAGAATTTGCGCGTTTCTCCACAGCGTGTATTCACTTACCTGGCTAACACGATCGCTGCGAATGGCCGGACGATACCTTATTCAACGATTGCTGCGTTGGACTCGCCGGGACTTCAAGACGATGAAATCCTATTGAACGAATGGGCTGCAAAGGATCTGGAAGCGAATGAACGGGATTTGGTGGAAATTACCTATTATATTGTGGGATCCGGAAATGAATTACAAACCGGTCATCATTCGTTTCGCTTGAATGCAGTCCTGCCCATGCAAGGAGTGGGCGCAGACCGAACCCTTACTCCCGCTTATCCCGGAATGCAGGATGTCGAACACATTTCGGAATGGTCTCCTCCGTTTCCGGTAGACCTCAGCCGGATCCGTCCGAAAGACGAAGAATACTGGAATCTCTACCGCGCAGCACCGAAAGCATTTGTTTCTCTGCAAACCGGACAGCAACTCTGGAAGAACCGCTTTGGGAATCTGACATCGATTCGCATACCGGACCAACCGGAGTTGAGAGTGTCGTTTCGCAAACAACTGCTGGATCAGCTGACTCCTGAAGGAGCCGGATTTACAATTCTCCCGTTGAAGGGGCAGGGCTTGAGATCCGCGGAAGGCTCCACCGATTTTTCAGGATTGTTTACCGGATTCAGCTCGTTTTTGATGCTCTCTGCCGTTCTGTTGACCGCACTTCTTTTCAGGCTTGGAGTCGAACAGCGAGCGAGAGAAATCGCGCTTCTTCTTGCTGTGGGATTTCCTGTGCGCAAAATCCAGCGCCGGTTTCTTGCAGAAGGAATGATCGTTGCGGTATCAGGATCTCTTCTGGGGGTGGCAGGCGGAGTGCTTTATGCGCGGCTTCTTTTGTACGGACTGAGCACCTGGTGGAGAGGGGCCACCGGATCATCGGCGCTTTCTCTCCATATGCAGCCGCAAAGTCTGGCCATCGGCATGATCGCTTCAATCGTCATCGTGATATTGGCAGTCTGGCGAACCACACGGGTTGTTTCGAAAACATCGGCCGCCACGCTTCTTGCCGGCTCTACTATATTATTAGAAGATCAACGGAGCAGCCGGATCGCAAAGAGGACCGGCTCCCTCGCAGCGGCGCTTTCTGTGCTGCTGATCAGTGTCGCATTCGCACAAGAGGGCGCTTCCGGCGCAGGGCTTTTCTTTGCCGCAGGCGGTTGCTTGCTGGTTGCATCGCTGGCTTCTGTTGCCCTGTTTCTGCGCCGATCACGCAGAAAACCGCTGCGGCTGCTCGCGCGGGGCGCCATGGTCCGGATGGCCGCCCGGAACAGCGCTCGCAATGCCGGACGAAGTCTGGTTAGTGTCGCGCTGGTCTGTTGTGCCACGTTCATCCTGGTTTCGGTTGGAGCCAACCGGAAGACTGCTCAGGACTTGCAGGAAGGGACCGGCGGATTTGCGCTGATCGCGCAATCAGACATTCCGGTTGTACAGGACCTGAACACCGCAGAATCTCGTTTTCAGCTTGGACTGCCGCAAAAGACGTTCCGGGACCCACAGATCCTCCCCTTTCGTCTCTTGCCCGGAGAAGATGCGAGTTGTCTGAACCTGTACCGGCCTGAAAAGCCCCGCATTCTCGGAGCGCCCGATGCTCTAAAACACAATACGGGCTTTCGCTTCCGAAGCGTCACGAAAAGAATCGCCAACCCCTGGGATCTGCTGGACGCAGAGCTTGAACCCGGTGTCATTCCCGCCATCGGAGATTACAATTCCGTCACCTGGATCCTGCATCTTGGATTAAACAAAGATCTGACAATCAGAGATGAATCCGGGAATTCGCTGCAGCTTCGGTTTGTCGCTTTGCTGGAAAACAGCATCTTTCAAAGTGAAGTCCTGATCTCAGATAATAATTTTACGCGGTACTTCCCTTCCCGCAGCGGCTATTCCTATTTTCTGGTCCGCGCTGAACCACCGATTCAGAACCGGATTGCGGAAGCACTGGAAAACACACTGGAACCATTTGGCTTTGATGTTTTGTCTGCTGCAGACCGGATCGCAGGGTATCAGTCTGTGGAAAACGCCTATCTCTCTACCTTTCAAGCGCTCGGCGGACTGGGGTTGCTGCTTGGAACGCTGGGGCTTGCCATTCTTTTGATCCGAAACACCACGGAACGGCGCGGCGAGCTCGCAACACTCGAAGCAATCGGGTACAGCAAATCCCGAATCCGGTTGCTGATCCTGGTGGAATCCCTGCTCCTGACCGCTACCGGGATCATGACTGGAACCGTTTCCGCCTTTCTGGCTGCAGCGCCGCATCTGCTGGCAAATCCGCGTGCATTTCCATGGCTTTCGCTTGTGTTTGTGCTTGCGCTGGTCTTTCTGACCGCTGCCTTTGCCTCCACTCTCGCGGCTCGCGCGGTGATGCGGCAGCCGCTTCTTCCCGCGCTGAAAACGGCCTGGTAACCACTCTCTGAAGGTAGTACTACATTTATGGCAGCCATGCCGGAAAAGGTATTGACATCCCCCTGCAAAAAGTCCATACTGGCCATAGGAAAAAAAAGGTCCAAAATGGTCGCAATAGGAGTTCCTTGGTTTGTTCAGGGATGAAATGGCTACAAAACGAAAGCCTAATTTACGCGGCAGCAGTACTGCAACGGTCGATCAACAAGGTCGATTGAAGATCCCCACCAAATTTAAAGAGATCCTGGTGAAGAGTTACGGGTATGATTTCTTTATCACCAGCCTCACTGGAGACAATGTTTTTGCTTACCCCTTACCGGTTTGGGAAGCTCATGAAGAGCGACTGATAAAAACCGCCTCCCTCAACTCCCCACGAAGAAAGTACCTGGATCGCGTAAATTACTTTGGAATGGAAGTAACGATGGACAAACAGGGTAGATTTCTGATCCCAGCAACACTGAGGGACTCCGCGGCCATTCAGGGCGAATTGCGCGTGATCGGCAAGATCGATCATCTGGATATCTGGAACGAAGAACGATTCGCGCGCAATTTGAAAGAAGAAAAAATCACGGAAGACGACCTGTTACGGCTTTCAGATTTGGGAATATGAGCATGAACCACGGAGGCGCAGAGGCACGGAGAAAAAAGCTTACTCTCTGTGTCTCCGTGCCTCTGTGGTTCATCCCCAAATCCGGACATCGTAAATCGGAGACATCCGAGACCCTAGATCTGCGCGGGACAGTGGTTCCCGCGCAGGGATAAGGTCTCACCGCAGAGACGCAGAGTACGCAGAGAGGAAGATGCGGCGGCATGAGCCGGTTTTATTGCGTGAGGCGGTCGCCTTGCTCAATTGCAAAAGCGAGGGACTCTATGTGGATTGCACACTGGGGATGGGCGGTCATACCGAATCAATTCTCGAACACACCTCACCTTCCGGCCGTGTGGTCGCCTTTGACAGAGACATCGAGGCCATCCGTTTCGCTGAGACACGGTTGGGCCGGTACCAGGAAAGACTGAAGATGATGCACGCAGATTACCGGACGCTGAAACAAGTATGGGAAACGAACTCGTTTCCGCCTGCGAATGGAATTCTGGCGGATCTGGGTCCGTCGATGCTGCAGTTCACCACCACGGAGCGCGGGTTCAGTTTCCAATCGAACGGGCCGCTGGATATGCGCATGGACCGGTCTCAGGCAGGAACAGCAGAACAGATTGTGAACCGCAGCAGCATTTCGGAATTAACGGTGATTCTGCGCAACTTTGGGGAAGAGAAATTCGCGGGCCGTATCGCCAGAGCCATTGTCCGGGAACGCCAAACATCTCCTGTGCAGACAACAGAACAACTCAGGCAAATTGTCGAGCAGGCAATTCCAAGGAACCGGGAGAAAGGCATTCATCCTGCAACCAAGACGTTTCAAGCGCTCCGGATTGCAGTAAACAAAGAACTCGAGAACCTGGACCTGTTTGTGTTCGATGCATTCGACACGCTGGCAACAGGCGGCAGACTTGTAATCATCGCATTTCATTCACTGGAAGACCGTGTGATCAAGCAGACATTCCGGTTTTTATCGGCGGCTTGCCGTTGTCCGAAACGATTTTTGCAATGTATTTGTGGCGGCAAGCCGCTGTCCAAACTGCTGACGCGCAAAGCAGTTCGCCCGGAGAGGGAGGAAATCGACCGCAATCCGGCAAGTCGAAGCGCCCGGCTGCGTGCAATCGAAAAGCGGAGCGGTCCCGTTCCGCGTGAACTTTGGCCCGAATGGCAGAGAGAAAGAAATTGAACCGCAAAGTACGCAAAGACCGCAAAGGAAGAATCAGTTTTTTCCTTTGCGATCTTTGCGGTCTTTGCGGTTAATCCAAAAGAATTATGAATCGGGTATATATACAGTCGAACAGGTTGCCCAAACAGGAAC
>CAZDDB010000152.1:0-8996 GCA_964504105.1 uncultured Acidobacteriota bacterium | reverse complement strand
CTCCGGATTCAAAAAGGAGCCGTTCCGCCTTGTACCCCTCCGAAATCACAATTCCGCATCGGCGCGCCTGCTTCACCAGCAGTGAATCGAAGTCCTTTCGCTGGATGGCATAGCCGTTCCGCTGCTGGTCCGGACCGTACCGTCCCACAAACGACTTGCCCTGCGAATCAGAAATTTTCATTCCATAAATGGGAAAGGGACTCATGTTGAGAACGGAAGAGAGTAATTCTTCCCGTTCCAGCCAGGAAACAGCCTGTGGATTCAAGAATTCGCCGCAAATCTTAGCGCGCGGGAAAAAGGCAGGATCGATGATCTCCACCGAATATCCACGATTGGACATCAAGTGGCCAATGGAAAAACCGGCGGGCCCCGCTCCAAGCACAAGAATATCCGGCTTCATATATACGATTATAAGTATCCCTTATGGAAAACAAACAACCGGCAACGTATACTTGAGACCATGCAACCGCGTGTGGTCATCTCCGGACTCGGAGCGATGAGTCCAAATGGAAACAACAAGAACGATTACTGGGATGCGCTGCAGTCAGGAAAAAGCGGCGTCTCTCAAATCACCCTGTTTCCAACGGACGGAATGGATTGCCGTATTGCGGGGGAAGTAAAAGGATTGACCTACGATTGCCTTCCTCCCAAAGACCGCAAACGCGTTCCCAGAATTGTGCCGCTGGCGATCCTGGCTGCAGAGGAAGCTTTATGCGATGCCCGGATCCCTTACGCCACACTGACAGACACCCAAAGACGGGAACTCGGTGTGATTATTGGTACGGGAGGCGGAGGTCTCGATTTCTCCGAGCGCGAGTATGAAAAATTCTTCAAAGGGGAGGGGCGTTCCAGTCCGTTCGCGATCGTTTCCTCTTTTATCGGAATGGTATCAAGTGAAATCAGCATCCACTTTGGATTTCGAGGGCCAAGTCACGTAATCTCCACCGGGTGCACAAGCTCTACAGATGCCATCGCCTACGCCGCCTCCATGGTACGCAGCGGGATGATCCGCTATGCGCTCACCGGCGGGGCCGAGGCGTGTATCACCGTGGGAATTCTTACCGGTTTTGTGCTGATGGGCACTACGGTAACGAAGTGGAACCATGCTCCCGAACGCGCTTCGCGGCCGTTCAATCTTGACCGCGACGGTTTTGTTCTTTCGGAAGGTTCGTGGATGATGATCCTGGAGACCTACGAAAACGCTATCGCAAGAAATGCGAAGATCTATGCGGAGATCGCCGGCTATGGATCCACCTGCGATGCGTATCACAAATTTCAAATCATGCCCACGGGGGAAGAGTCCGCGCGAGCGCTTCAAATAGCGATGGAATCTGCAAACCTGACAACGGAAGAGATCGAGTACATCAATTTGCACGGAACAGCCACTCAAATGAACGATTCGGTCGAAACCCTGTCGGTGAAAAAAGTGTTTAATAGCCGCGCACATAGAATTCCTGCAAGTTCCACGAAATCGATGATCGGACATCCACAGGGCGCTTGCGGTGCAGCAGGCGTCATCGCCACCTGTCTGGCGCTGGAACGGAGCATCATCCATCCCACGACAAATCTCGATAATCCGGATCCAGAATGCGATCTGGATTATGTGCCGAACGTGTCGAGAAATGTTTCTGTTCGAACGGCACTCTGCAACTGCATTGCTTTTGGATCCAAGAACAGCGCGCTGGTCCTGAAGAAAGTCGAGTAGCGCGCGCATGTCCTGTGTCGCCATAGAACCGAGACTCATCGAAGTTCCTGCCGGTTCGTTCCTGATGGGAAGCAATTCCGGCGCCGATGACGAAAAGCCTGTTCATGAGGTCCGGCTTGACGCGTTCCTGCTGGGAACAGTACCTATCACAA
This sequence comes from uncultured Acidobacteriota bacterium, assembly GCA_964504105.1. Classification (GTDB taxonomy): domain Bacteria; phylum Acidobacteriota; class HRBIN11; order JAKEFK01; family JAKEFK01; genus CAZDDB01. Next base: position 7,139 of record CAZDDB010000152.1, on the reverse strand, counting down.
ACCGGGAGTTCAAAATCTTTGCAGGAGAAACGGGACATCCCGGGCTGCCATTTGCATATGATTTGAATCTGAATCATCCGGATCAACCTGCAGTTGGAGTAAGCTGGTTTGATGCGGTCGCATACTGCAATTGGTTGAGCAATATCACAGGAGGCGCGTATCGATTGCCCACAGAGGCGGAGCGGGAATATGCCGCCCGCTCCGGATCGGAAAACAACATCTATCCATGGGGCAATCGCGGTTGGCAGGAACTTCCTGAGCTACATTCACGCTTTGATTCGGGGCCGGTTAGGGCCGGATCGTCTCCAGCCAATTGCTGGGGGCTTCATGAAATGGGAATGAACGTGCACGAATGGTGCAGTGACTGGTATGAGGCGAACTACTATGCGGTCTCTCCTACCGCAAATCCTCAAGGACCGCGCGACGGAACGCGGCGCGCTTCACGCGGAGGATCCTGGCGGCACATGATCAAAATCACACGCTGCTCTGCGCGAAGTTCCATTCCACCAGTGATGCAGTATGCCGATTACGGCTTCCGGCTGGTAAAGATCAAAAAAAGCGAATAACAGGATTTCGCGGCAACATCCGTTTCCGGCATGCAAACAGGTGTTCCCACAAGGTAACTACTGTTTTTACAATGTGTTACGCTAAGTCCAGCAAGAATATACCCACAGAAGCTCAGTACACAACAAATGCCGTGCCGTACTCTACTCCTCGAATGTGTGCTGGCACAGGATTTGCGGACATGATTTGCAGACTTGGAGGTGAAATGGAAACAATATTGATTGTAGATGTCGAACCAGGAAGGGCCGACCTGATCTGTCAAATGCTGAACGATCATCAGGTTTCCGCAATGAGATGCCGTAATATTATTGAAACGAGGAACGCCATTGAATCAGCAAACTGTCCCGCGGTGATTGTGGCGCATTGCGCTCTGATCGAGCATTCCTTCACCGAGATGGCAACCCTGCGGCACCATCCAAGAGTAAAGATGATTTTTTATTGCACGGATCCGGACCAGCGCACTCCCGGCGCGATTACAATGCTCCCGGAAGATCTCACGGAGATTTTACTGAAAATCGCAGAGTCCAAGCGTCTTTTGAAGGCCAGCTAGAGGTAACCACAAAGACACGAAGCGACCCAACCGCAAGGACCGCTAAGACCGCAAAGGGAAAACTATTCTTCTGCTTTGCGCGCTTTGCGGTCTTTGCGGTTCATTCGATCACACCTAATGGTCATATTTCATTGCAATCGGCATGCGGCGCCCGAAACCAAACGCCTTCGAGGTGATCTTTAATCCGATTGGAAGCTGTTTTCGCTTGTATTCGTTGCGATCTACTTTGTTCAGAATTGCGCGGATGAGTCCGGGATCGAACCCTGTTCGTTCGGCAATCCGGTCCGCAGGAAGGTTCTCTTCTATATAGCCGGCCAGAATCGGATCGAGGATTTCATAGGGAGGAAGCGAATCGGTATCCTTCTGATCCGGTCGAAGCTCTGCGCTGGGAGGTTTTCGGATCGTGTTCTCCGGAATGATCTCGCGCTCGCGGTTGATGTGCGCAGCAAGCTTATACACCATTGTTTTGGGGACATCGGAAATCACTGCCAGTCCACCGCAACTATCGCCGTACAGAGTTGTATATCCCACAGCAAGCTCCGATTTGTTTCCGGTGGTGAGCAGCATCATTCCATATTTGTTCGAAAGCGCCATCAGAAGATTTCCCCGAATCCGCGCCTGGAGATTTTCTTCCGTAATGTCCTCTGGAGCGTTCTTAAAAACGGGCTGTAATTCCTCGCGATAGACTTCGAAAATCCTGCTGATGGGAATCAGCTCGTGACGGATTCCCAGATTCTTCGCAAGCTGGATCGCATCGGTGACCGAGTGGCCGGAGGAAAATAGAGAAGGCATCAGAACGCCCAGCACATTCTCAGCGCCAAGAGCTTCCACGGCAAGAGCGGCTGTCACGGCAGAATCAATCCCACCGCTCAGTCCCAACAACACTTTCAGGAAACCGCATTTCCCCACATAGTCACGAACACCGAGAACCAACGCCTTTTTGGCATTTTCCATCTGACTGGAGCTGCTGGGACGGATCACCTTCTCGTCTGAGTTCAAATCCAGGAACAGCAAATCCTCTTCGAAGTCTTTCGCACGCGCAACCATCTCTCCCTGGGGAGAGAACACCACACTCCGGCCATCAAAGATGAGCTCATCGTTTCCGCCAATCAGATTTACGTACACAAGAAATTTTGCGTATTTCATCGCTTCACCGCGGATCAACTCGTGACGCTCCTCCCACTTTTCAAGATGATACGGGGAGGAAGAAATGTTCACGATCAACTCCGCATGTTTCAAAACGGCGCTCTGAACAGGATCGCTGTGATACAACAGCCGGGGGGCATAGTCTTTGTCGTTCCAGATATCTTCGCAAATGGTGACACCGATTTTATGGCCATCCAAAAGCAGAGGCTCCTGCTCGCGGGAAGGTTCAAAGTAACGGCCTTCATCAAATACGTCATACGTCGGTAACAACGTCTTCCGGTGGACAGAAATGACTCTTCTTTCCCGCAGAACAGCGGCGGAATTGTAAAAGCGTTTCCCCTGCGGTTCCGGATTCGGCTCAGCAAAACCAACAATTGCAGTGATTCCCTCTACCTGATTCGCAAGATCGTGAAGCGTCCGGAGGTTTTCTTCAACAAAGCCGCTCTTCTCCAGCAGGTCCTTGGGCGGATATCCTGGTATCGCAAGCTCGGGAAACAGGATGACTTCCGCGTTCTCAGATCTGGCTTGCCGGATCCAGGAAAGCATCTTTTCTGCGTTTTGCCGCAGCGCACCTACGGTCGTGTTGATCTGTCCCAATGCGATTCTCATGAATGATCCAATCGTACTCCTATTTGTCTATTCTACACGTTCGCAGGTATGGCCGACCCGTGTAAGTGTTAAGCTGAGCCTGTGGTTGCGGGAAACGGTGGCACCATGATACCTTTAAAAGAACATGTCTGTGCGGGTGTTAATCGTCGATAATGACCGGTTGATTGCCGAACAGCTCAAGGATGCGCTTCAGCAACTTGGCTATGAAGTCCATTTTGCGGCCGATGGACTCGAAGGACTTGAGCGGAACCGGCAGCTGCGTCCGGACGTGGTCCTGCTGGATTTGCTGCTTCCAAAACTCGACGGTTATCGCTTCTGCAAGTACATCCGCGAAGATCCCGAGTTTTCATCTCTTCCGGTGATTGTTTTTTCCGCCGTACCCCCTGAAGAATTGACGCGCGCAATTCAGGCCGGCGCGACCGCAACTTTGGAAAAGCAACCGATGGCTCAGATGCTGCCGAAACTGGCAGATGCGATCGAACGTGTATTGCGGAAGGAAGCAGTTCCGGCTGAACACAAGCTGGAGCCCGGGGCTCCAAGGTTGGAAACGCTGCGGGAACTCCTGAAAGAGCGTTCTCATTTTTTGGAGATTCTTCAGGTACTTCCTCAGGGAATCATGGAGCTGGATTCGGACCACAGGATTACATCCGTCAACTATGCCGCTTGCAAATTGCTGTCAATGACAGAATCAGGAATCATCGGCAAAAAGATCACAGATCTATTTTTATCCGAAGGGCAGGAACGCTTGAGGATTACGCTGCAGCGTCTCTCAAGCGGAGAAGCTCAAACGGTGCAGGAACCATTTCTGCTGGAAAATCATTCGATTAAGATCAGTCTTTCTCCTCTTCTTTCTTCGGGAAGTACCAACGGCGCGGTGGTTTCGCTGCTGGACGCAACGGCGGAAGTCCTGAGAATGGAGGAGCTGAACCGGCAGAACCGCCAGCTCCAGCAGATGAAACAGGAACTCGAACGCAGGCTCACCGCAATGCAAACGATTCACCGGCTCTCATCGGAAATCGAGTATCCGTACGGTTCGCCGGAAATCCTGGAAGCGATTCTGCGCTTTCTGCACGAAATGATCAATCTGCAGGTTGCCTCCGCGATGATTCAGGTCGGAGATGTCACCACGCTGCATGTGTTCCTGAAAGAAGATGTAGGCGAAGAAAACCTCAACTCGATCAAGACTCAAATGATCGAGAAAAGCAACCCGGTACCGGAATTGCGTCCGGATCCGGCAAAAATCCTGTACCACTTCAGCGGAGTGGCCGCCTCGACGGATGCCACGCTTGGCCCGATTCGGTCCTCCTTGTTCCTTCCGCTCAAGATGGAAGAAAAGCCGGCTGCCATCATCGGTTGTTTTTCCCGACAGCCGGACGCGTTCAGCTACTTCGATGAGCAGTTGCTCAGCATATTTGTCAACATGACTTTTCATGCCGTGGGTAACATGAAGAACCTGGTGGATGCCGAACGCATCAAAATGCAGGCGATGGTGGAAAGCATGGTGGATGGCGTGCTGATGGCCGATCAGAACGATGAAATCGTCATCATGAACCAGGCAGCCAAGAAGATCCTGCGGGTATCGCGCAGAGAAGACAGTATTACCAAAAAATATTTCCAGGAGACTCTGGGATTTTACCCATTTCGCCTGACAAAGGGACTGGTGCACAAGAGCGCTTTACAGGCAACCATCAAAGAAGAAATCAAAGTCTTTGACAAGACGCTTCATTCGATTGTGGCCCCGGTTTACGATGCCGAAGGCCAGCATACGGGAACCGTCGTGGTATTACGCGACATCACCGAGCAAAAGGAGCTGGAGGAACGCAAGAACGATTTTCTATCCATCATTTCCCACGAGCTCAGGACGCCGCTTGCCAGCATCGGCGGTTCGCTCGATCTGGTGCTGGAGAACGTGGTTGGACAAATCAACGAGAAACAGCAGCGCTATCTGGAGCTTGCAAAGAACAGCTGCCAGAAGCTGAATGTTGTGATTGATGACCTGCTGGATATTTCCAAGTTCGAAAAAGGGAAAATGCAAATGGCCATGGACCCGATTTCCATCGTCCAGCTGGTGGATGAAGTGGCGGAAAAGTTCCAGCCGTCAGCGATGGAAAAACAGATCATCTTGAAGCTGGAAAAACCTGCGCAGGATGTCCGCATTTACGGCGATTATAACCGCCTTGTGCAGGTGATGAACAACCTGCTTTCGAACGCGATCAAATTTACACCGCAACAAGGGGAAATTGAGATCCGCATCTTTACACCAAAAGTAATGTCTCCCCATATCGGCGTCAGCGTCAAGGATACCGGACCCGGGATACGCGCAGAGGATCTGGAGCGAGTGTTTGACAAATTTGAACAGGTACGCAGGTCCGATACCCGCAAGATCGGGGGCACAGGACTCGGTCTGGCGATCTCCCGAAATATCATCGAGACGCACAAAGGAAAGATCTGGGCCGAAAGCAAACCGGGTGAGGGAGCCAAATTCATCATCCTGCTGCCCGTAGAAAAGCGTGCCAGCATTGCGCCGGAAATCTACGAAGAATCTGCCGATTCCGGCGCCGCCGGAGAAATTCATGCGATCCTCATTGCGGCAGATGCAGATACGGCTTATCTCCTGAAAGGAATTCTGCTGGAACGCGGCATTCGCGTCACGCTATCCTACAACGCCCAGGAGGGATTCTCGCTGGTGCGGCAAATGGCGCCACAGATGATGCTGGTGGACCTCGACCTGGAAGACTCATCGGGTTCGCAGTTGATTGAGATTCTGAGTCACGACCCGGAGACCACAGCCATCCCGATTATTGCGTTTTCACGTGGCGACTCATTGCAAACAAGCCCCTTTTCGAATGTGCTGCATGTGCAAAAACCGATCGAGATGAACCACTTTCTGCAGGCACTCTCGAATTCGCTTCAAAAAATCCGGGGCGGAGATAAACGGCGCAAGATCCTGCTGATCGATGACGATCCAAATATGCGGATGATCACACGCGAGGCGCTGCAGTACCAGAACTACCTGGTTATGGAAGCTGTCGATGGCGCACAAGCCCTCGAACAGCTCAAGTACCACAGACCGGACATGATCCTGCTGGACGTGATGCTCCCCGGTATCGATGGATTTCAAATAGCACAAATCATTCGATCCAACATTACGACTTCCCACATTCCCATCGTTTTTTTAACGGCAAAGGGGCAGACAGAAGATAAGGTGAAGGCGCTTAAGGCGGGAGCAACCGACTACCTGGTAAAACCGGTAGATTCAACCGAACTTGCTGCGCGCATTGAAACGATTGTGGAACGCACGGAAGCCGAACTTTCCGCAAGTCCCACTACAAAGTTGCCCGGAAGCGTGGCGATCGAAAAGGAAATCAACCAGTTGATTTCGCAACGGGCAAAATTTGCGCTCTGCTATCTCGATGTGGACAACCTGAAGTCCTACAACGATGAATACGGGTACGCAAAAGCAGATGCGGTGGTCAAACAGACGGGAGACATCATCCGCGAGACCGTGCTTCGAATGGGTCATCCAACAGATTTTGTCGGACACATCGCGGGAGACGACTTTGTGTTCATTACCCAAGCCGATCTTGCCGATTCGATCTGCATAAAAATCATTGAGCGCTTTGATCAGATCATCCCCTTTTTCTACAGACAGGAAGACCGCGCTCGCGGCTACATCGAAGCCCGCGACCGCTTTGGTGTCTGGCGCAAATTTGCGATCCTTTCCGTGTCGGTTGTTTGTTTAACCAATGAAGAGCAGGAGCTTATGGATCACATTCAGATCGCCACGCTCGCGGCGGAATTCAAACGGGAAGCCAAAGCGATCGACGGCTCCTGTTATGTAAGAAACGGCAAGACATATGCCGTACCAAAAGACAATGTTTAGGGCCTGCACATGAAAGCGATCCGGATCGAGCAGTACGGCGACCCCGAAGTGCTGCAGGTTCAAGAAATTCCTGTGCCCGAACCGAAAGCGGACGAAGTGCGGGTCAGACTGGAAGCAGCCGGTGTGAATTTTATCGATGTCTATCATCGCACGGGTCTCTATCCGGTAGCGCTGCCTTTTACGCCGGGATCGGAGGCAGCAGGGATTGTGGAAGCTGTCGGAACGGAAGTAGCTCATTTCAAGACAGGCGACCGTGTCGGATACGCGATGTCCCTGGGAGCGTACGCCGAAGCTGCGGTGGTGCCCGCATGGAAATGTATTCCGCTGCCGGCTTCGCTGGGCGCGCTTCACGCGGCTGCAGTCTTGCTCCAGGGAATGACTGTCCAT
>CAZDDB010000151.1:0-9046 GCA_964504105.1 uncultured Acidobacteriota bacterium | reverse complement strand
TGCAGTGCAGCCCAACATCCTGTTGATCACCATCGATACACTTCGCGCGGATCATCTGCGCTGCTACGGGTACAAGCAAGCGACTTCACCGAATCTGGATCGTTTCGCCCGGGACGCAGTGCTCTTTCAAAATGTATTTTCCGCTGTTCCGATGACCCTACCTTCCCACACTACGATTCTGAATGGCCTGTATCCGCAGCAACACGGGATCAGGGACAATGCTCATTTTCATCTGCCGGACCGTCCTTTTCTCCAGCAGATCCTGAAAAAACATGGTTATAACACCGCAGCGTTCGTCTCGGGCGCCACACTTTCATCGAGTTTTGGACTGAATCGCGGCTTCGATTTTTATGATGATGAGTTTACCGGTACTGAACGGAAAGCAAACGAGACAACCATTCGGGCATTGGAATGGCTGAAGAAGGCCAGGGCTCCCTATTTTCTGTGGGTGCATTATTTTGATCCGCACGCGGAATATGAACCCCCCGAAAAATTCCGGAAGCAATTTCCATCTCCTTATGATGGCGAAATTGCTTTTGTGGATAGCGAGCTGCCCAAGCTGTGGACTGCCGTTGGAAGCGGCGCAATTGTTCTTGTTACCGCCGATCATGGCGAGAGCCTCGGGGAACATGGGGAAACAACACATTCTGTTTTTCTGTACAATGCGACACTGAAGGTGCCTCTGATCCTTCGCAGTCCGGGGATGAAACCGGGCGTCCGCAAGGATGCGGTATCCCTTGCCGATATTGCTCCTACGATTCTGGAGTTGACTGGACTTGCTGCGGAAACCGGACCGCGTGATGGTGTTTCTCTGTTTGCAAAACAGACTCCGCGCACGCTGATTGCCGAATCGCTCTACGCTCAGCGCAACTTCGGATACGCTCCGCTCTATGCATCCGTCCAGAAGGACAAAAAGTACATCCAGGCGCCCCAACCGGAATTTTACGATCTGCTGGCGGATCCGTCCGAACAACACAATCTGGTAAAAACCAGCAAGATCAACGATTGGAAAGTGGCGCTGCAAGCTTACGCGACGCCGCAACGACGCGACGCCGCAACAACGCAACGACGCAACGACGCCCTTTCACCGGAAGAGGCGGAAAAGCTTCGCAGTCTCGGCTATGTGAGCGCTTCGGTTCCGAAGAACGATGCAGATCCAAAGGCGAAGATCCAGGTGATTGAAAGCTTCAGACAGGGAATGATCTTTCTTAAAACCGAGCAATATGATCAGGCAGAGAAGCGCTTTCTCGAAATCTCGACAACAGAAAAACAGAATGGACTGGCATTTCGCTATCTGGCGGATGCGCTTTCCGCGCAGCAGAAGTATGCGGACGCCGCCCGCGCTTACACTGCATCCCTGGAACGTCTTGCGGATCCTGAGGTAGCCGTGCAACTTGCAAAAGCCTACAACCGTCTTGGGCAGTCTGCGGAAGCGGAAAAGATTCTCCAGGAAACTGTGAAACGCTTTCCTGACTACTTTCCCGCCACATTCGAGCTTGCCTCCTATTACGCTGCCCAAAAAAAATGGGACAGTGCATTCGGTTTGCTCAAGAGGGATTCCCCGGAATTCTGTAATCAGCGTGGCTTTCTCTTGCTTCAGAAAAAGGAATTCGTTCCGGCGATTGCGGAATTTCAAAAGGCTTTACGTTATCAACAGAGAGCTGCGTACTGGAACAATCTGGGGATCGCTTACCAGCAGCCGGGTCAATTGAAACAGGCGGAGGACGCGTATCTGCGAGGCCTGAAACTGAACCCTGACTATGAGGAATGCGAAGCGAATCTGGCCTTCCTGCTCGTCCAACAGAAACGGTGGAATGAAGCTAGCATCCATTTAGAACGCATTACTTCCAGAAATCAAAAGCTGTGGCGAGCGCGATTTGCGCTCGGATTTGTCCGCGAAAACCAGCTGAAGCCGAAAGAAGCGCTCGAAATTTACCGCAAGCTAATGATGGATGCGCCGTCCAACTGGCCGGAGCGGGCCCAGGTCGAAGAACGCATTCGGCAACGGGCTATCTTGGTGCATTAGCCCATATGACCTTGATATCTTTAAGTTTCTTCCCGAAACCTCTATCGAATGTGAACACAGGACAATCTTTTTCCTTAGCCACAGCGCCCACCATCGCATCGCCAAAATCGTGGAAGATCGAAGGCCAAAATTGCAGGACCTTCTCCCAGTCGATCTCGTTTTCCAGAACGACACCCGGGTGATCAATCAAATCCCTGAGGATCTCCGCGACTCTATCCTCCGCAATTGCATAGACGTTCAGTAAAGTAAAGACTGTTTCAGATAACACATGCTGGTGGAGTGCGATCTCCATCTCGCCTTTCACTGCTTTCGCAAGTACAAGAACAACGCTGTTTCGTTGAGCTTCGTTCCTGTCCGTGAAGAGAGAAACGACCGCGTTGGTATCCAGCAACAAACGCTCCATTTCTATTTTTTCCTTCCACGCAATTCACGAGCTTTCTTCACATCTTGAACGATCGAGCCTGGACCAACTTTTGCATAACCGATCCAGCGGTAAAGACGAGATGTTGCGGGTCGCACAATCGCTTGCCCATCTAGGACGGTCCACTCCAATGAGTCGTCGGGGCGGACCGAGAGCCGTTCTCGTACCTCCTTGGGAACGGTTGTTTGAAATTTTGCCGTAATTTTTGAAACAGGCATAAATGAATCTCCTTACATAATTGTAACATTTGTAAGGAGACAAATTCAACTATCGGATCAGCTTCCGATCGGAATACGATCGAACGTTCCCGCCTGCCAAAGCCAAGCGACAGCCAGGACTCCAGCGGACTAGATCCGATAGGCTCACGGAAAATCGTCAATCGCTTACTCGTTTGAAAACGATTTCGGCACGATCGGTTCCCTGCGCAAGACCCACGCGATCGATTTTTCCTTAGACGGTAGATTTCCGCGAAACGTTTACTGGACTATATTTATGGAGTATGACAGATACGCCTCCGCGCAAGCCGCTTGGCACGAAGAGTTACGGGAGCATACCGCATCTGCCCGGCAGCCGCATTGGACCTGGCGACCATAAGTGCCACGATGGGCAAAAGCGCATAGCAACGGAAAAGCTGCGCGACAAGCATGACCAGGTCGTGGTACAGGAGAAGTTGGACGGTTCTAATGTAGGCGTAGCCCGGATTGGAGGGCGGATTTGCGCATTAACGCGCGCAGGTTACGTCGCTTCTTCATCCCCGTATGAGCAGCACCATCATTTCGAGCGCTGGGCGATGCAACGACAGAGCCGTTTTCTTGCTGTTTTGAAAGATGGTGAGCGTCTGTGCGGAGAGTGGTTGATGCAGGCGCACGGGACCCGGTATGAACTCAAGCACGAACCCTTTGTTGTTTTCGATCTGATGACCGGCTCCAGGAGAACACCGTTCGATGAACTTATCGCCCGGGTGCGCGCCGGAGGGTTTGTGATACCGCACTTGCTTCACCGCGGTGCGGCATTGAGTATCGAAGGCGCTATGCTTCTTCTTCAGGTGTACGGTTTTCATGGGGCGCTGGATCCGGTCGAAGGCGTAGTGTGGCGCGTGGAACGGAACCAACAGGTCCGCCCCGGAAGCAGCGAACGACAGTCGACAGTAGATTTCCTCATTAAGTATGTGCGGCCCGATAAGGTGGATGGCTGCTACTTGCCGGAGGTTTCCGGCCGGCCGCCGATTTACAATTGGACGCCGGCTAACGGTTTGTAACGCTGGCGAGACTGTCCAAAAACTGTTTGTACCGCTGGCGTCTCGCCGGCCAAAACAGAGATTCCAGCTCGAGGTCTGCCAGCGAGACGCTGGCGTTACAGACCGTTTTTCGCAACTGAAGCACTTTGTGCGCGATGATTTGGCACATAGCAATCATTTTGAATTGCTGTGGAAATCGCAGATAATGCGAATGACGAGGGGGTATCCGCAATTGATTCGTAGCATGTCGATTCGCATTTTGTTTGTGGAGGTAATTTTATTTTGTTTCTTCGCAACTACTGCGATTGCCACCGAACGTGAGCGCGTCGTACGCGGCGCGACTGAGATTCAGCTTGTGAAGCACGATCTATCACCAGCGCTCAGAGACATTCCGCCGATTCCGGTTCCGCAGGGTGTCAAGCGAGTTCGACCGATCAAGCTGCTTCCTCCGCTTGTTCCGGATCCGAATCGACCTGTGACCGGCGAGTCGGATCCGGGCGCGCAGTTGTCGGATGGCTCCCCCGCGATACCTGTGCCCAACAGAAACTTTCTGGGAGTCGGCAACGGTTTCTCAGGACCGCAAGGAAGCTTCACCGTCCAATATGCGCCTCCTGATACCAATGGTGATGTTGGCCCGAATCACTATGTCCAGACTGTCAATGTTTCGTTTGCTATCTGGAACAAAAGCGGCTCTGTGATTTATGGTCCGGCTGCCATTAACACGCTCTGGAGCGGATTTGGCGGAGGTTGCCAGAATAACAACGATGGCGATCCGACTGTGACCTATGATCAGTTCAACGACCGGTGGATTATCGCGCAGTTTTCTGTTTCGAATACTCCCTATTTGGAGTGCATCGCCGTTTCCAAGACCGGTGATCCAACAGGACAGTACTGGCGGTTTTCATATCAGTTTACAGATTTTCCGGACTATCCGAAGACGGCGGTTTGGAATGGTGACTACTACATCACTTACAACATGTTCGCCGGCGGCAGTTTCTTTGTTGGCGGCAAAGTATGTGCGCACCAGGGAAGCAAGCTGCGCGCGGGCCAGGCCAATACAATGCAGTGCTTTGATACGCCAAACGACGGCGGTTTGCTCGCAGCGGACCAGGACGGCAACGCCACAGCTCCTGCCGGCGCGCCTGAATTCGTGAGCGCCTTCCGCACCAACTCGCTCGCAGTGTGGAAATTCAAACCCGATTTTACCACTCCCGCCAACTCCACATTTACAGGCCCAACCATCATTTCGGTCAACGCCTTCACGCCGGCATGTAACGGCGGAACTTGCATTTCGCAACCCGGCACGACACAGCAACTGGATTCCATCGGCGACCGGTTGATGAACCGTCTTGCCTACAGAAACCGGAGCGGTACGGAATCTTTTGTGCTGAATCACAGCGTCAGTGTAAGCGGCATTTCGGCGATTCGCTGGTATGAGCTGCGTACCTCCAACAGCGCCACTGCGACACCCACTCTATTTCAGCAGGGAACCTATTCTCCCGACACCAATCACCGTTGGATGGGAAGTGTTGCAATGGACAAAGACGGAAACATTGCTGCCGGCTACTCAGTTTCCAGCAGCGCCAACAACGTCAAGCCATCCATCCGTTATGCGGGCAGACTCCTTTCAGATCCTGCGGGCCAGTTGTCGCAGGGAGAATCCGCATTGATTGCCGGCGCCGGCTCGCAGACCGGCGGATTGAACCGGTGGGGAGATTACAGCGCACTGAACATCGATCCTTCGGATGATTGCACATTCTGGATTACCCATGAGTATCTGCAGGTCAACGGCAGCTTCAATTGGAGCACGCGCATCGGCTCGTTCCGGTTTTCCACCTGCGCAGGCAGCGGTGACGTGACACCACCAACAACCTCGATCACAGCTCCGGTCAACGGAGCCACTGTCAGCGGTATCACACCGCTTGCCGCTTCCGCGAATGATAACGTCGGAGTGACTACTGTCGAGTTTTTTGTCGACGACCTGTTTCAGGGATCGGATACCTCTTCACCCTACACTACCAACTGGGACACCACGGGCGTGGGAAACGGCCCGCATTCGATTACTTCGCGCGCATATGATGCTGCCGGAAACGCCGGATCGAGTAGTACTATAGCTGTAACAGTGAACAATCCGGGTCAGGCAGGCTATGATTCCGTGCTGAAGGCGCCGAAATGCTCAGCCGTCACAAGCTACTGCAGCTCGGGACCTGCCCTGTTGAACGGACGGGGCGCTGTTGGCCCCGAACCAAACGCTCCCAACACCATCAACAACTCCTGCGCCGACGGCAACTCGGGCTCCTACCATAGCGACGAATCACTGGATGCATTGAAGGTGGCTACCAATGACGTCACTTCGCTGGCTGCCGGCAAGTCGGTCATCATCACGGCAACCGCTTTTTGCTATGACAATACGGATAGTCTGGATCTGTATTACGCGGCAAACGCCAATTCTCCCAGCTGGGTCCTGATCGGCACGCAGGCCTGCACGACAGGCGGCGTAACAAAAATATTCGCATCAAACTATACTTTGCCTGCGGGCAGCCTTCAGGCGATTCGCGGCAATTTCCGTTTCGGCGGCTCACAGTCCTCCTGCTCGACAGGCTCCTACGATGACCATGATGATCTCATCTTTACTGTAGGCGCCGGAGTACCCGATTCCACTCCACCCACAACATCGATTACCGCTCCATCCGGCGGGGTCACAGTCAGCGGCACAATCCCGGTCAAAGCAAACGCAAGCGACAATATCGGTGTAACCAAAGTGCAATTCTTTGTGGATGGGAGCACGCTTCTTGGAACCGACACGATTGCGCCGTATAGCATCAACTGGAACACAACCGGAATTGCCAATGGAAATCACAACCTCACCAGCAAAGCTTATGATGGCGCAAACAACGTGGGAACTTCTGCTCCGGTGAGCGTTACCGTAAACAATTCCGCCTGCGGTACAACATCACAATTGCTGCTAAACCCCGGATTCGAAAGTGGCGCTGTGAATTGGAATTCATCCGCAGGCGTGATCACGAATAGCGCCTCGCGCCCTTCACACACAGGAGCCTGGAAAGCATGGTTGAATGGAAACGGCACTTCAAACACAGAGTTCGCGTGGCAACAGATCACAATCCCGGCGAATGCTTGTTCGGCGAAGCTGACCTTCTGGCTCCGGATCGACACTGCCGAAACAACCACGACAGTTGTCCACGACCGGCTGCTGGTGCGAATCTTGAATACTTCCGGGATCGTTGTTTCGACTCTGGCAACCTACAGCAACCTGAACAAGAACCTAACGTTCACGAAGAAGACATTTGATCTTCTCGGTTTCAAAGGTCAAACCATTCGTGTCCGATTTCAGGGAACAGAGGACGCTTCGAAACAAACCAGCTTCGTGATCGATGATACGGCTTTGAATATCACACAATGATGCGTTGAAAACAAAGGAGATACGTCCGATCATAGTTATTTTCCGAGATTCGCGGTAGTTATTTGAAGGAGGCCGCCAGGGTGAGATTGGGCATGGGTTTCGCCGCCCCAGCTCAACGTATCCCACATGGCGCAGGTTGCGGCGATCATCGCGCAGGCAGCATCCACCGCGTTGCCTCCCTTTTGAAAGATCATCGCTCCCACAGTGGCGGCCAGCGGTTTCCCGGTGATCGCCATCCAGTGTGTTCCGTTAAGAACGGGCTTCGCAGTTTGTTGCGCCATGAGCCCGCTTGAAACTGCAAGAATCACGATTGCAACAAGGAAAACGACGGTGCGATTTGTGGTAGGGAGCATGTTCTTTTCCTCCAAAGGAATTGTATCATCCGGTAAAGATTTAGCGTAGATGCGCGGGTTTGAGTTCGATACAATCCGATACTGGCCGATTGCATCGTCGAAATGGCCGTACCTTTGCGCAACAATTGGGGATGGGAGCAGTTTTCCGGATCATCCCGGAAATCATTCAGTCGATTACCGAATTGAAGCTTCCGAAAGCGATTGAGAAATTCGCGCACCTTCAAAGCGGACTGGTCCTCATTACGGGACCAACCGGCAGCGGGAAATCTACTACGCTGGCGGCCATCATTGATTTGATCAACTCTACATACGACAGGCATATCCTGACCATCGAAGATCCGATTGAATTCGTGCATCAGAACAAACGATGTCTCGTGACCCAGCGCGAAGTGGGGCAGGATACGCTCAGCTTTGGAAACGCGCTGCGTGCCGCCGGTCGCGAAGACGCCGATGTCATCCTGGTCGGCGAAATGCGGGACCTGGAAACGATCTCTCTAGCAATCACGCTTTCCGAAATGGGTCAGTTGGTATTTGGTACACTCCACACGAATAGCGCATACAAGACGATTGATCGCGTCGTCGATGTCTTTCCTTCTGATCAGCAAACTCAGGTGCGGATGCAGCTCGCCGACTCACTGCGGGGAATTCTTTCGCAGCAATTGCTGCGCACCAGAGACGGCAAGGGTAGAGTTGCTGCGCAGGAAATCTTATTCGGCAGTCCCGCTTTGAGCAGCGTCATTCGTGAAGGAAAAACGCAACAGATTCAATCCTTGATTCAAGGCGGCAGGGCGGAAGGCATGCAGTCGCTGGATCAGGTACTTCTCGACTACGTCCAAAAACGCATCATCACTGCCGAAGAAGCGTATCTCAAGGCTCAGGACAAGAAAGCCTTCGAACTATCGATCAAACAGGGACAATAGCCTCACCGTGTGTAGGCGGCGGGCCTCCTTGCCCGGCCATACCGACGGAGGACGTCAATCGTCGTTTGTGATTGAGATCTGACCTACAGAGTCAGTGATTGTCGCGTTTGATGATGGATGAGAGAGATTCACGCGAAACGTTTCATCCGGTTCAAGGGCAGTATCTCCGCACACAGCGATCGCTATCGCCATCAACGTAGTTCCGGCATTGAAAGTCAGAGTCCCGTTCCCAGTAATGTAATCGGCACTTCCACCGCACGAGCTTCCGTCCGCTGCCGATACATTTGCCGTAGTGTACCTCACCGTGATACGACTGGTGCTGGCCGCCGATAGACGTACGTTGAAGGTCATGTTCGCATGACCGCTGTTGTGTTCATTCACTGAGCCGTCATGGATGCTCACAGTGGGCAACGCAGTTGCGCTGAGGACCAACGGATAACAAAGAACGCCCAGTACTAATAGAATGCAAGAAAAGTTGAAGAAACGGAATGCGTGCTTCACAAATTTGTCCCCCCTGTTGCAGTTGAACGAGTGACAATGATGCTAACACGAATCGAGAGAGAATCCCAGTAACCAACAGGACTTCAGTGGGAGCACTCCGCGGCATGAGAATCTTAGTCCTTGATTTCACAAATACAGCGACGTATCTATGAACCACGAAGCGCACG
>CAZDDB010000150.1:0-9094 GCA_964504105.1 uncultured Acidobacteriota bacterium | reverse complement strand
ACTTCTGCTGTTCTTTTGAAAGTGGCGGCATATTCTGAAACCTCCGTAATTTTCGGGTACATTATAGAACTTAATTCAATTTGAACACAATGGGGTAAGTTATCCAGACTTTGACTCGTTTCCCTTCTTTGACAGCGGGACGGAACTTCCATTGCCGGACAGCTGCCATAGCCGCTTCATTTAACCCGCTGAATTTTCCGGCGGCACGCAGCAGTTTTACATCCGCAACCTGGCCGCCCTCGGAAATCAGCAGGCTCAAGATTACGGTGCCTTCGATCCTATTTTTCTGCGCAGCAGCGGGATACGCGGGATTTACTTTCTTGACAAGTTCCGGTTTGTTGACATCCGGAGTAAGCTCCACAAGATCGCCCTCTTTTACAGAAGGCTCCGCGGCAGCAGGTTTGGGGGTTTCCGCAACGGCGGGTTCCTTTTTCGGTGGTTCCTGAACCGGTGTTTCCACAGGAGGCGGTTGGACCTCTGCCGTTTTTGCGGGCTCCGGAACCGGCGCGGGCGCTTGTTCTTTGGCCTGCGCTTCTTTCAGCGCCTGAGCCTTCTGATCATCCAGCAATTTGGCCAGCTCTTCCTTCTTTCTTGCTTCCTCTTTCTTTCTTTCGTCTTCGGCTTTCTTTCTTTCGTCTTCGACTTTCTGAGCTTCCAGACGTTTCTGGTCTTCTTCTTTCTTCCGCTGATCTTCCGTCTTGATTGTTTCGGCCGGCGGTGGGTTCTGAACCTGTTCTTCCCCTGTGGTTGCAGATTCCTGCGGTTCAGGAGACGGTGTCACCGGCTGTTGCACTTGCGGTTGCGGCGTTGCATGCGCGGGTTTGTCCTCGGGTTTCGAACGGAACAGCAGAAACGCAATGATTCCAACAGCGATTACCGCCGCAAGGACGATAACAATCTTTGGAAAGCCCCTACTTTCTGGGGGCGCCAAAATCGAGGGGCTGGAGATTTCGCGGAAACTGGGCACGCGAGGAGCTTCCTGCGGTCTGATCACCGGTTCCGGCGTTGGCGCCGGAGGGGGAGGAAGTTCCGGCTCCCTTTGCTTCAAAGGAGCGGGTTCCGATTTCTCTTCAGCAGCCGCTTTTTGCTGTTTAGGAGATCCCTTTGGGCGCGCTTCTTTCCTGGAATCCTTTGCAGGCGCCGGGGAAGGTGGAGCAGATGCCGGAGCGGCAGCGCGGACGACAGGCGTTGGCGGCGCAGCGACCGGCGTTGCCACCGCCGCGGGTTTCTCGGTTTCCTTCACTTCCCCTTCCTGGGTCCATTCTTCCGGAAAGAGGTTCCTCACGAGTTCGGCAAGGCTGCCGCTGGTAGCGTTATAACCTTCAGTATAAAAGAGGTTATCCAGATCCTTTTGGAGATCGAAAGCCACCTGATATCTTTCATCCGGGTTCTTCTTGAGCGCTTTTGTGATAATTTTTTCCAGGTCCTGGGAAACCCTGCTATTGAATTCGCGCACGGGCGGCACTTTTGCTTCACGAACCTTTTCCAGGATGGTAACCTCGGTATCGTTGTCATCGAAGAAGAGCGGACGCCCGGTCAACATTTCGTAAAGCACGATGCCCAGACTGAATAAGTCGGAACGTTTGTCCACCATACGTCCCCAGGCTTGTTCGGGAGACATGTAGAGCAGCTTGCCTTTCAGGGCGCCATGCTGGGTGACATGCACTTTTGTCGCGGCCTTCGCGATTCCAAAATCCACCAGTTTCACTTCGCCTTCGTATGAAATCAGAATGTTCTGTGGGGAAACATCGCGATGGACCAGGTTCAAGGGTTTTCCGTTGGATCCACGTTTCCGGTGAGCATAATCGAGAGCGCTTGCAATTTTGGACGTGATGAGGATCGCGAGGTCTACCGGAATCGTTCTTGCTTTCACGCGGCATGCTTTCAACACGGCCCGGAGGTCTTTCCCATGGACGAATTCCATGGCGATGTAGTAGGCCTTTTCAACACTCCCCAAATCGAAGATCTGACAGATGTTGTGATGCGTAAGCTGAGCAGCCAGTTTTGCCTCATCAATAAACATGGTGACAAACTCTTCATTGTCGGACATGTGAGGCAAAATGCGTTTGATCGCAAGTATCTTCTCGAACCCCTCCACTCCTTTTCGTTTCGCTTTGAACAATTCTGCCATTCCGCCGGTAGCGATCTTGCTGAGGAACAGATACTGACCGAAGTTGATTCCTTCTTGGGGAGCTTCCTTTTCGGCAACTGGCTGTGCCGCCGGTTTTACTTCTACTCTTGGTTCAGGCGGCGGTGGCGCGGGCACAGCAACCGGAGCAGCAGCCGGCGCCTGGGGCTTGGGCGGTTCTTCCAGTCTCGGCTGTTCGGGAATTTTGTAGGGTTCCGGTTTTCTCGGTGGTTCCGGGGCTTTTGCCACGGCCGGCGGTTTCGGAATTTCAACGGGCTTTGCTGCAGCGGACGCAGGCCTTCCTGCAGCTGCCGCTTTCAATCCGGATAATGTAGTGGAAAGCTTCTTTTCCAGACCCGTATCGAAACCGGCTTTCTTTGCAATATCCGAGACCGGCGCCTTTGCTTGCACCGGTGGCGGTTGGGATCTGATTTCAGGAGCCGAGGGGACGGGCGACGGCGAAGACACAGAAACCATGGGAGGCTCGGATTTGATTTCGGGTTTAGAAACTATCTCAGTGGGTGGAGGGACTACAGCAACAGCGGGAGAGGGCGACTCCAAAATAGGAAGCAATGCAACTTTTTCGGACTGCAACTCGCGTTCCACGCTGGCAATGATATCGGTAAACAAATCTTCCGATGTAAAAACAGGGCCGCTCGGAGGTTCCACCACGTTCGTTTTTGCCGCTTCCTGCGAAGGAGCCGACGGCGCTTCCTGTGGAGGAGCCGACGGCGCTTCCGGCAAAGCGGCAACGGACACAGAAACCGGAGGCGCTTCTGCAGGCTTTGGCTTCGGTCTTGGCTTCCTTGTCTGGTCGAGATCGAGTCCGGCCAGTGATTGTTCCAGTTTTCTGGAGAGGTCGTCCTTCAGTTTTGGCTTCTCGCTCACAGGTCTTGCTCCGGTGATGGGCACTTCCTTCACCATCTGACTCAGGAGATCTCTACTGAACTGGACCGTCCTTTCGCTATCCAGATCAGGGGGTGCGGTCTGAATATCCCTTCCATTTTCTTTTACGAGCCCGCTGAGGATCGTAACCAGATTCGTATCCTCGATCGGTTTCTCGATATATTCGGTGGCTCCGTATTTGTTGATCGCATCGATCCGGTATCTCTTTCCTTTGTAGACGTCTGTTATGATAACGACGGGTGTCTTCTCCCCTCCCGGCAATTTACGAATATTGCTGCAAACTTCAAACCCGTGCATCTTTGGCAGCATCGCCGAAAGAAGCACCAGGTCGGGCGTCGATGACTTAAACTGATCGAGAGCACTCAGGCCGTCCCCGCAGGTAGAAACGCTAAAACCGGCCCCTTCAAGGACTTCCCTCGTATGCGTCAGGCTTCGCGGATCATAATCTACGAGGAGGATTTTTTTCCCTGACATCACAAAAAACCTGCCACGCCCCGCTTAAATTCTTGTTGCAGAATGCGATGTTTATATCATGAAAATACTTTATTTGTCAATGCTTTAACGCAACTCTAAACTCCTGGAATGAACGGCAGATGCATGGGTTATACCTCCCAATCCATTTCTTCAAAATGCGGTCCGGGCGCAGCAAACTGGAGCGATCCGGACTGAGGATGCTCTTCAAGAATGACCCCGTTTTGCGACAAACAGATCCGGAACCGGATGACATCTCCCGATTCCACTTCGAGATCGGAAAAGGGAATTTTCATTTCCAGTACCGATCCGGCAGCCACCTGGCAACGGTGATCCAGAATGATCCAGCTGTCATCCCGCTCGCGTTCCAGTGTGACCTGGATCTCGAGGTTTGCCGGGCGCCGGATCGAAACGATGTAATGGGGAAGAATCATGAATTGGAATTCGAACCCATTTCGCAGGAGATCGTCCACCTTTGCGGGTTCGGAATCGATCCGGAACCAGGCATTTTCCCGATCAAAACCAAAGAGGATCTGACGGAGCAGGGTTTCAGCACGATGCATGGTTCCTTGCTGATCGAACACATAATAATGGCCGGCTGTGAGCCACTCAAAATAATTTGTAACTTCGCCATCCAGGATGGGCGAGACAAAACGGCGGGGCACACGATAGATCAATGAAGCGGGGCGTGGAACTTTGATGGGAAGGAGAAGCCCTTCGGGAACAGGCTTTCCGAGAAAATGATAGACATTGCTGATGTGCTGGCGGAAAAGACGGTCGAATTCGGGATCATTTTCGGAAGAATGGTCGTCACCGAACCACCAGAACCAGTCGCTTCCCTCGGCAATCAGGATTTCTTCATAAGCTTTGTCGATCAAATCCTTCTTGTGCGGTTCATTGACTGTGGCATAGTCGATTAGATCACGCGCTTCTTTCAGAAACTCCCAGGCTTTATTGTCTTCCGGATGTCCGATCCAGATATTGAAGTTGTGATTGATCCAGGAACCGGGGAATAATTTCTGCAAGGGCTTGCTTCCGTATTGCCGAATGTAATCATGAATGGTGATAGTCTCGATCACTGGATCATCGGAAAGTCTTTTGTAAAGACAGCGCAGGAATTCGCGTCCGTTCTTCGGATAATATTCCCAGGCGTTTTCGCCATCGAGAATGACCGAAACGAGTGGCGGATCGGGAGCCGGTTTTTCAGCTTCGATGCGGGAGTTCAATTCATAGAGCCGCTTCATAAAATCGTCAGCCGCATCCTTCGGAGAAATTCTGGAGTAAGAAAATCCGATGAGGTCGGAAAGGATGTGGTCGCGAAAGACGATAGAAACCGGCTTCCCGTGAAGCATCTTTTCATACGGAGCATACAGGTTCGCAGCACACCATGCCGCCTTATCGACGATCGGGTTCTTTTCGAGCGAATGCATGAGGATTTCTTCATCCGAGGCGATCCAGCGAATTCCCGCTTCGGCAAAGAGCGGCAGAATATGATCGCTCACAGATCCTTCCGGGGGCCAACAACCCGCCGGTCTCCTCCCGAAGATCTGTTCGTGAAACGCCATCGCGCGCTGGATCTGCTGGCGTGCATCTTCAGGCCGGGAAAATTCGGCCGGCGGCAACGGAAGGTTCGAAAATGACTCCCGCGCAATCCGCGAGGAAACAAGCAGCGGCAGGATCGGATGAAAAAACGGCGATGTGCTGAGCTCTACCTGACCGCGCTCGGAAGCCGCCTTGTATTCGGGAATGATCCTCGACAGAACCTCCTTTTCCTTGGCTGCAAGAACCTGTTTGTCCTTTTCATCGAACATCTTCCCCTTTGCGGCCAATCCGGAAACTTCCGGATCCGATTCAAGGAATTCTTCTTCCATCCAGGACAACTTTTGAAGCACTTGCAGATCGAGGTAATCCTGAGCCGTAAAGCGAGACCGGGCGCGTTTCATTTCATCGGAACTGCCGCGGAAACCACGTTTTTCGAAAAGTTCCATATAGCGCGGATAGCGTGCAATCAGATTCTCTTTGTTGCTGTAAAAGAAATAGCGAAGGAGATAACTTTTGTCCGATTCCTTTAGCTCGGCCGCAGGAAGAACCGATAATTCCAGCATCGTTTCGCGCGCGGAACCCGAAACGTAATCCTGCAGCTGCATCAGAAGAGACGGGACGAGATTAAAATTTTGCCGGATCTTTGGAAACTCACGGAGGATCCGCACCATTCCGTAGTAGTCTTTGAGGCCATGAAGACGTACCCAGGGAAGCAAATACGATTGATCCGCCGCATTCTTGTAATACGGCTGATGCATGTGCCAGAGGAATGCAATCTTCAAAGCCATAATTGAAAAATATCAAAAATCAAATATCAAAAATCAAAGAAACATAAGCAAATAAGTAAAGAATCCTATCACAGAAGTTTACGATTCGCGCGACTACTGCTGCAATCACCCTTAGCGCTTTTTTGCTTATTTTGTTATGTTTATTTGATCTTTGATTTTTGATCTTTGATTTTTCCATGATTCTCGATCGATACCTGGTAAAAGAAATCGTGCCGAACGTAATGATCGGACTCCTGGTCTTTACATTTGTGATGCTGATGAACCAGATTCTTTTGCTCGCAGAGATCCTGATCACAAAAGGTGTCGAGTTTGTCATGATCTTCTTGATTATTTTCTACACCCTCCCTGCGCTCACAGTCCTGACAATCCCGATGTCATTGCTTCTTGGAGTCTTGCTGGGACTTGGCCGTTTGAACGGCGACAGCGAGCTGACCGTCATGCGCGCCAGCGGAATCAGTCTGTACCGGCTGATGGTGCCGATTCTGGGAATCGGTGTCATCTGCTGGCTTCTATGTTCTTACCTGATTCAAGTTTCTGTTCCCTGGGGAAACTATGAGCTCACAAAGCTCATGTTCAAAGTTTTGACCACGAATGCAACAAGCCAGTTGAAACCGCGTGTCTTTTACAATGATTTCCCGAACATGGTGCTGTATGTTCAGGACATCCCCAGCAAAGGAAATCTCTGGAAAGGGGTGTTGATTTTTGATGACTCGCAGCCGGATAAGACACGGCTCCTGCTGGCCGAAGAAGGCGTCGTGCAGGAAAAAGGGGAACGCAACCAGCTGGAGCTGAACTTGAAGGAAGGAAGCTGGCATGAAGTGAATCCGGTTCATCCGCAGGACTATTCTTTTGGATTTTTTCTTCAGAATATTTTTCCACTTTCGACTCCTTTGAAATGGACTCAAGGTGAGATTCAGAAAGGAGACCGTGAACAGACGATTTCGGAATTGAGGGAACGAATCAAGGAATACAAGGGGAAGAAGCTTCCCTGGCGGTTTCTGGAAGTGGAGATTCACAAGAAATATGCGATCCCTTTTGCCTGTTTTGTTTTTTCGTTTCTTGCAATCACGTTGGGATTTTCCGCCCGCAGGGGGAGCCGTTCTACCGCATACGCTACCAGCATCGGAATCATTCTTGTGTATTACGTCTTTCTGATCGCCGGAGAAAGATTCGGAGATGCGGGGACGGTGTCACCCTGGATAGGCGCGTGGGCAGCGAACCTGTTTCTCGGAGGTTTGGGTGCGGTGTTGTTTTTGCACTCAAACAGCACAGCCATTTCTAAGGGGATGCAGAAGGGGTGGAACTTTTTGGCTGAAAACCGGGGGCAACAGAAGACAGCGGCTGGGCGCAGACGTGTGCTCATTGTAATCCGGGTCCGGCGATTGCCCTGGCGACTGTTTACATTGCTGGATAAGTATCTGGTCCGCGAATTCCTGTTGAAGTTTGTCCTGATCCTGGTAGCGCTGGTCGTGATCGCCGAGCTGATTGAAGGTGTGCAGCTGGTGGATGATGTCTTTGCAAACAAAGTCACCGGGGGAGTGTTGATCCAGTATCTAAAGTTTCATCTTCCCCAGTGGATCTTTTTTGTTTTGCCTGTGACGGCTCTCACAACTACGCTGGTCACATTCGGTCTTCTGACAAAAAACAGCGAGATCACCGCAATGAAGGCGAGCGGGATCAGCCTGTATCGTATCTCGCTTCCGATTATTGTTCTTTCGCTGTTTTTGTGCGGAGCGGCCTTCTGGCTTCAGGAATACATTCTTCCGTCCGCAAATAAAATTGCAAACAACTACAGGCGCCAGATCAAAGGACAGCCGCCGGAAACGTATTCTGCGTTTGAACGGCACTGGCTCAGCGGTCCGGACGGCTTTTACAACTATGATCTCTTTGATGGACGCAAGAACATCATGTACGGCTTCTCGATCTTTCAGGTCGATCTGCGAAACTTCGTGCTGAAGAAAAGAATCTATGCAAAGAGCGCAATATTCCGGCAAAATCACTGGGACCTGAGGGACGGATGGCAGCGCACGTTTCACGAGGGGCAGCTGGAGTATTCTCCATTTCAACAGCTTCAGGCGAAGCTTCCGGTGAATCCGGGTTATTTTATAGACGAACCGGATTTGCCTCCAGAAATGACTTTCGCCGAACTGAGCCGGTACATCCGGAAGATGAAGGAGCGTGGATTTGATTTCGTCCGTTTTGCGGTGGACCTGCAGGCGAAATTGTCATTCCCGATGGTTTCGCTGATTCTGACTCTTATAGCGATTCCCTTTTCCTTTACAACCGGAAAACGGGGCGCTCTGTACGGAATCGGTCTGAGTGTTGTGATGGGAATCGTGTTCTGGTTCTTCCTGGCGCTTACGAAATCGCTCGGATATCTGGAGATTTTCAGTCCGTTTCTTGCAGCGTGGGCTCCCAACATTCTTGCAACAATGCTTGCGCTCTACCTGCTCTTCAAACTCCGGACGTAGGATTTCACCGCAGAGACGCGGAGAACGCAGAGTTAGAGAAAGATAAGATCAGCTCAATGCGTAACCATTTGGTTACATATCGAACATACAATCCGCATTCCGCAATCCGCAATCCGCATTTCGACAAGTAGTCTTTGAAACCCGCGGAGGGTCAGCACGCTTGTTTGCCACATCGTTTCCTCCGAAAAGGGGTTTTCCTTTTACTCGGCTGTGCCAAATCATGGTGATCTGAGGAGTTGCTTTCCCCACCCTTCTCTCGCTATACTCCGAAAAGCGGTGGAAAACTATCGCTTTTCAGGGACCGACTTAGCGTTCGGCGTGTTTAGGACCCGCAACATGAAAAGTGGCAAGCAAAGAAGAACTGAGATCAAAGAAGCACGACAAAAGCGCGCAAACAAGAAGTATCTCCTGACCGGCGGGTTGCTGCGCAAAGAGGTAACCGTCAATACCGTTCCCTGCAACAGCGACTTACTTGCGCCCAACCATAGTTATTCTGATCCACCGTTTGTACACCGCGGTTATTACTGCGATATTCTATTCAAGTGTAAAGACTGTAGAAAACAAGAGGTCTGGACAGCTACTCGTCAGAAGTGGTGGTATGAGGTTGGGAAAGGCGATGTATGGACCACGGCGATAAGATGCAATCGGTGCCGTCGTAAGGAACGCGAAAGAAAGGCCGAGGCCCGCAGAATTCACATGGAAGGACTGAGTGGAAAGGAAGCGAAACACGCCTAACAATTCGCTGCACCCGACACGTACCGCGCCTCACTCAGTCATGGCGCTTGCTT
>CAZDDB010000149.1:0-9167 GCA_964504105.1 uncultured Acidobacteriota bacterium | reverse complement strand
CCTCCATCCTCTATCCTCCATCCTCTATCCTCCATCCTCTATCCTCCATCTTCCATCCTCTCGCCCCGGAGAAACCGCATATAGATGTCATCAAGCGACGGTTTCATCGTGCAATTTCGCAAGAGAGTTGCTACCGGTTCCAGCGCAGCAAGTCTTCCTCCAACCAGAATGGCCACGCGATCCGCGAGCTGTTCCACATCGGCAAGCATGTGAGATGAAAACAAAATTGTCTTTCCTTGCTTCTTCAGATCTGCAAGAAATTCGCGGAACTGCACAGCGGCTGCGGGATCTAGACTCACCGTAGGCTCATCCAGAACCAGCAACGGCGCATCCGGCAAACAGGCCACCGCCAGACCCAACCGCTGGATCATGCCGCCTGAAAATTCCCCTACACGTCTGTCAGCAAAACCATCAAAATCAAACTTTGATCCGTTTAGCAGACGGTCAATTCGCTGGAGCGGGAGCTTCCGCAGCCGGCAGTAAAACTCCATCACTTCACGCGCGGTTAAGTTCTCTTGAAAACCGGTTCTCTGGGGCAAGTAGCTCAGAAATCGTCTTGCTTCCTTGGACTGTTTTGCGGCGTCAATCCCGCTCACTCGAATTTCACCGGCCGTAGGCACAGTCAGACCGACGATGCATTTGAGAGTCGTAGTCTTTCCGCTACCGTTCGGTCCGAGTAATGCCAGCGTTTCTCCTTTGCTAACTTCAAACGAAACATCATCCACCGCCGTGTAGGAACCAAATCGCTTGGTTAAATTCTGCACAAGGATCATCGCTGCCCTCTCCACAGAATCGCGAGCGAGCCGGCAAACAGTGCCAATGAGATCATTCCCAAACGAGCTTGCACGCCACGGCTTGTCTCGATTGCAGGGACAAAACCAGAGTCCACTGCTTTTACAAGTGGCGCCGTATCAACTTCCTCGGATCCTCGAACTAGTGGGAATGTCTCTTCCGCTTCCGCCAGTGCCTGGGCCGCCGGACTGTACAGATACAACCGCAATCGCGGGTGATTTCCTTCCATGTATTCGAACACATTTTGGATCCGGTATGGCACATCGCCAACTCCATTCCCATCCAAATCATAAACGCCCGTGTCATTCCAGAAATTTCCGCGGCCGTTTTGTTGCCAGACGGAACCGGAGTTGTTCCCCACAAGCTGCAATGGACTGAGGTTCTCAACGAAATTGTTTTCAGAAAAGACGTTCTCAGCGGAGCTGCTGAAGATTTGCAGAGCGACATCATTTCCGACGATCACATTTCTATGAATCACGCTCTTCTTCACAGCCTCCATGAAGATGCCCGTTCCGTTGTCCAGAATGAAATTTTCTTCTGCCACACATTCCACGCATTCCTGCAGCAGGATGCCGAACGAGCTGAATCCCCGGTTATGGAAAAACGCATTTCTGCGGAATTCGATGTGCCTTGAGTACATGATCGCCGCGCCTGCCACACTATTTGAAAAGACGTTTTCTTCGAAACGGTTGGCGTCGGAAAACATATAGTGGACGCCATACCTCAGATCATGAATACGGTTGTTCCGGATCCAATTGTCGTTGCTGTTTTGAATAAAAAGGCCGTCACGGGTTGCTGAAACTTCGTTCTCTTCGATCCGGTTTGACGGAGAAGTCCACAGATGCAAACCGGCCCCGCGGTCCCCGATTTCCAGCTCAGTGCGGCCCCGAATCACATTCCCGCGGATCGTATTCTTTCCGGAAGCAAAGAGGTAGATCCCGAACAAAATATCGCGCAGCTCATTCTCTTCTACTCTGTTGTGATTCGATTTCAGCAGAATGCCCGAGTGCTCCTGTTGCAATTCGCCGCCGCTGTGCTCAATGACAAAGCCGCGGATTACGCAGCCGTCTGCCGTTACTGTAATCACGCTTCCTTTTCCTGATCCGCGCAGGATTGGCTTTCCGATTCCTTCCAATGTGAGCTGTCGATCGAGAATTAGATCTCCGGTGTACGTGCCTGCATAAATCCGAATCGTGTCTCCTGCTTTTGCTGAATGGATGGCCGCCTGGATGGAACCACCATGCACGGACCATGTTTCAGCATTCGCCAAACCGACTGAGAGAGTCATTGCAAAGACGAACAGGCCCGCGAGAGTTACTTCACCATAAAGAAACCTCTGCGGTCTTTGCGCCTCTGCGGTAAAATCCGAACTTCCTTTCATTGTTTTCTCGAAAAGAAGATCGCAAGGAGCAGCAAGACAGTGAACGCTGCCAGCGAATAGGATCCAAGATCGGGGTAACTGTAAATCGTAAAGTTCGCGATCACCTTTGTTCCAAAAAGCGGTGGTGTAAAGAGCGGAACCTTGATCGCAGCAGTGGGATCTAGATTGTGTCCGTATGAATACAGACGGTGCCAGAAGCTCCATAATGAAAAGAGTCCGAAATAGTTGCACAGCACGAAAACATCCACAAGGCCCGACATTTTTCCAATCACGATTACTCGAAGACAAAGGAGGATCAGACCCCCTAGCGCAAATGGAATCCAGGCAAATTCACTGAAGTCGCTTTCGAGCAACGGACGCATTCCAATGTAATGGTTGAGAGAATTGATCTCTCGCAAATCATCGCGATCCGGCGTTTTTCCACCTTCCAGTTGATACGCATATATATGAAGCTGGAGACCGTCCGTGTACTGGTTGGAGTAAAACGTCATATTCCAAAGCGGAAACAAGAACGCCGGAATCAACGCAATCGCTGCCAGCAGAACAAGGACCCGGCTTCCCAGGGTCAGCGGCAAATCGAAGAATGCGGTTTCCTGCTTCAAGAAATCAGACTTCATCACTCACCTCGAAATCAAGGCGAGGCCGCTTCGCACGGCCCCGCCGTGCAGGCAAGATGCCTGCGGACCGTAATGCAGGCTGGAAGCCTGCGCTCCAATTGGAGTTAGGTTTTGGGTTTTACAAGCAAATAGCCCTGCATCTCCTGATGCAGCGCAGAACAGAAGTTGGTGCAATAAAACGGAAACACGCCCGCCTTGTTCGCAACGAACTCCACGGTTTTCGTTTCCCCGGGATCAATGACCACATTGATGTTGTATTCGTTCAGCCCAAATCCATGCAACTCGTCCGTTGTCTGTTCGATATTGGTCACGTAAATCGTGACCTTATCTCCCTGATTGACTTCGATCTTGTTCGGCTCAAAGCTGCTGCGGACTGCCATCATTTTCACCGTGACATCGGAACCGTTCCGCTGGACGGACACATCCTTGACGTCCCAGATCGCGTTCGGATCATTGTTCTCTTCCTTTGCGTAGACCTCCACCGGTTTGATCTTGTCGGTCTTCACAATTTGCGCATAATGAGGTTCCGGCTCAGTAAACGCATCATAGAGGAGCTTCATCTTTTCTCCGTTGATATCGATCAACTGAGAAGACTCCGGCTGTGAAGGACCAACGTTCAGGTGCCGGCCATGGGAAAGTTTATTGAGCGCAACGAGGTACTTTCCATCCGGATGAACCGTATCGCCTTCGGCTGCGGCCAGATGTCCGATGTTGTAAGTGACCGGGATCTTATCCACAATTTCCCAGGTTCCCAGTTTCCACTTCGCAATGGCGCTTTCCACAAACAGACTCGTATACGCAAAGCCTTTGTCATCAAACTGTGTGTGCAGTGGTCCGAGTCCTACGTTCACTTCCGCGTCCTTTACATGGTTGTAATTCAGAACGGGGATGCCGTCTTCGTCACCGGTAAAATCCTTTTTCTGAACCGCGGTCAGAATCTTCTCCATATTGAACACCGTTGTGATCGATTGTAATTTTCCGCTGCCGATGATGTATTTGCCGTCCGGACTGACATCGACACCGTGCGGGCTTTTGCTGCATGGAATGAGAAACACAACGCCCGGAGCCTCCTTCGGATCGATCACTTTCGTGCCGCCGATCATTTTGAACTTGCCGTCTTTGATTGCCTTCTCCGCTTCTTTCCAATTCACGGCAGCAATATAATCGCGGTCCTTTTGCGTTGACGTAACTTCCAGCTTCCCGGTAGCACGCTCCGAGTTATAGCAGGTCCAGAAACCCCATCCATCGCTGGCGCCTTTTCCTGCATCTCCCAGATCGTAATCAAACGGAGGCATCATCACTTCCCAGCCAAGCGTCATTTCACCGGTCTTTGGATCTACAGAGATCCCTGCAACAATGCCCTTATATGTCGTTGCATACTCTTCCAGCGGCGCATACGTCCCTTTTGGGATCGGGACGGAAAAGCGCGAACCCGCAAGAACGTATTCGGTATTGGGGGTCACAAATGAAGAGCAGTGATTGCCCGACACATTGGGGATAGGACCAAGAATCTGTTTGGTTTTGAAATCGCGCAGATCGATGCGGGCCATCCTGTTGTTCGCATTGTCGCTGATGAACAGCCAGCGTCCGTCATAGTCGCCTGCAGTTTCACTGAGCGAAGGATGGTGCGCATCTCCCCAGGTAAAGCCGCCCAATCTCTCCTTTGATTCCTTATCAAAACCGTATCCGGTCGCCGGATATGGGCTAAACACCGGAATCGTAGAGATGTGACGCATCGACGGAATGCCGGCAACATACACGTTGCCCGAATGCCCGCCGGAATAAAAAAGGTAATACTCATCCAGATCACCCGGCGCCACGTACGTAGCAATCGCCGCTTCCGCAGCGCCCGCGCGCGCGACCACTTTCGGTTTCTTCTTGCAGCTTGAGAACATCAGCGCAACTGCCAGAACACAGCACACGCCGATACCAAGCCAGAGTTTTGTTTGATTGCGTTTCATTTTAATCCTCCTATTTTTGCTCCTGCTTTTTTTGATATGCGATCTTCAATTTCTCCACGGCCTCGCGCTTCTCCTCATCCGTTAAGGGAATCTGGGTTGCAAGCACCACCGCCATCGTTCCCGTTGGGCTCTTGAGAAAATCTTCCAGCGTTCGGCCAAATCTGCTTTGCACGTCCGTGACGGCGTCGGACAGATCCGGACCGATCTTGGTTGCCGATTCGATCCCGAGACTGCTAACCGAGTGACAGACAAAGCACCCTTTCTTTACAAAGAATGCGCCGTCTCCCGAAAGCATCTGACGTTCCTTCTCCGCTTCCTCCGGAGTTGGAAGGTCGACCGGCTGTGCCCCGGGGATGTACTGAACCGGCAACGCTGTCTTTTTCCAGCTCAGAACCAGCAACGCCAGTGCCTGCGCGTCCTGACTGGAGAATGCAAAATTGGGCATCACAGTTTCCGGCGCGAGCGCTTTCGGATTTTGCAGATGCGCCACGTGCCAGGCAAATGCAGACTGCACACCATACATTCGCGAGTAGTCATACTGCTCCGGAGACTTCTCCCCAACCCTGGTCAGATCAGGACCAATCGACCCTCCGCGGTTGTTGATCGCGTGGCACGCGCGGCATCCCTTTTCTTGAACAAGCTGTTTGGCGCGATTCAAATATTCCGCGCCCTTTGTCTCGCGCTCATAGCGATGACACGTGTTACAGTTCATCTCCATCATCGCCTTCTTATCTTTCACCAGATAAAGATCTGCCAGCTCCTTCCCCAACAGCGGTTCCTCCCAGTGTTCCACCTGACCATGCGCGGCTTCCATATCCACCGCGTAACCCTGACCGCCATGACAGCCGGTGCATCCGAACTTCTCCACCGGATGTTTTGCAAGGATTTCACGAGGATGCGATTTGTACGGGTTCGGTTGATCGTCCAGACCTTTCCATTCGATCGCCTGATGACACGTTGTACAGCGGTCCACGCGATCCAGATCCTTGAGCCAGATTTGCTGCAGTCCGCCGGGAACTTGCTGCGCCTTTTCTTCTCCAAATTTCTGTGAAACCAGATCCCGGAACTCTGCCTGATACAATTTCCAATCAGGAACTTCGGCACTCCAGAAAAGAAAAACAGTGATGATCAGGATCACGGCGCCGAACCCATATAGCCAGATCAAGTCTTTTCTGTACATGACTCCCTCACAATCTCCCCGGCATTTCCGGCCAGCTTTCCCACGGCCAGTAAAAGCCCCAGTATGGTCCGCGCAGAAAAGTGCCGATGATCGTAAGAACCGTCACCGCCAACACGATCAGGAGAAACACGATGTTTTGCCTTCTTCTCCCTCTTGCCCACCAGACCCCTGCCGTGTCGGCGCCGCTTTTGTCCAGATACGGCCAGGCAACCAGCGCAAGCATCAAGATTCCAGGAAGGATGATTCCGCCAACAAGCGCGCCATTGAACGTAGTACCCGCAATCGTAAATGTGGTGTCGGTCACCAGCTCTTGCAGCCAGAGAAAATACCAGGGCGCCTTCGCGGGGTTTGGAGTCACACTCGGATTTGCCGCTTCCTCCAGAGGCGCGCGAACCACAAGGGTCAGGACGAGAGAAATGGCGAGCGTCGCCAGCATCACCATCATCAACCGGCGAACGAGGTTGGGGGAGGAATGGACCGTGTGTTTGTCTTCATCCACCAGCGATGTTGCCACGTGGACAATGGTACCACCGGTGATACCAAGCAAGGAGTAGGTCTTACTCTTCGCGGGAACCACTTGTTCCTTTTGTTGATTGAGTGAAAGGTGGTCCACACAGGCGAGTCCGCCGTCTTTGCGAACCCTCCACATGTGATACGAAAAAAGTAGAAGGACAAACAACGGCAGAAAGAAACAGTGCAGAACATAGAACCGGATCAGCGTATTTTGCTCGATCGTGGTCCCGCCAAGCAGAATGAACCGGACCCACTCTCCCGCGACCGGTGCGGCGCTCGCGATGTTGGTGCCTACCGTGATCGCCCAGTAGGCAAGCTGGTCCCACGGAAGCAAATAGCCCGTAAACGAAAGCAACAAAGTGGCCAACAGAAGCGCCACACCGATCACCCAGTTCAAGGGACGGTTCTGATTCGCTGCCGTACCGTTCTTGTAAGCGCCCGTCAAGAACACGCGAACCAGATGCAGAAAAACAACCGCCACCATCAGGTGCGCTGTAATCCTGTGCAATCCCCGGATAAACCAGCCGAACGATACCGTGTATTCGAGGTCTTTTACGGAAAGATACGCGCGCTCCACCGATGGCACATATAAAAACATCAGCAGCACACCGGTCAGAGTCAGGATCAGGAAAAGGACGGCCGATATGGTCCCCAGCCAGAAAGAATAACTCCAGGACAGACTGCGGTGTGTTACCTTTGCAGGAAACCAGTGAAGCAGAAAGTTTCGTACCACCGAATCGCCCGCTTCGCGGTTGCTCGCGGGCTGCCAGCTCCATCTCAGTTTTTGCAAAATCGATTGTTTTGTTGCCATCCTTACACCGTTAACCTGAAATCCTTTTCCACTTTCTCTGACGCGTCCACGATGAGTTGACCATCCTCCGGAGCGACTTCGAGTTTGAAATAAGCAAGCGGTCTGGGAGCGGGGCCTGAATAGTTGGTACCGTCACCGTAGTATTTCGAGCCGTGACACGGACAGTGAAATTCCACCTTCTCTTCTATCTCGCGGTCTCCCGCCTTTACTGTCTTTGGCTGGTTGAGCTGTTGCATCTTCACCGTGCAGCCCAGATGCGTGCAGGCAGCAGAGATCGCGTAAAACGTGTTCTTCTGCCGGAAAATAAACAACCGGTGATCTTCCAGAAATTTCGCGCCCTCGCCAAACTGATCCGGCGTTCCGATCTTGAAACGCTGCGGCGTTTCATAAAGGACGTTGGGGACCAGCGAACGCAGAAACGCAAACGCCTGCCCCGCGAGCCCAAGCAGGGTAGCGGTCAGACCGATGCGCGCCAAAAAAGAGCGGCGCGTGGTTGTTCCAGCTTCAGGCTGTGACTTCTCGCTCTTCATAGTGAAAGACCTCCATCGTCATCGCATCGGTCGGACACCGGATCGCGCACAATCCGCACCGGATACACTTGTCATCATCTTTGATCATTGCGGACAGTGGTTGATCGAATGCCAGACCGGAAGAGTCCAGGATCTTCAGTCTTGTTTCCTGATCCAGATCCAGATCATCCAACGGAACAAGCTTCAAACAGTATTCGGGACACACATCCACACACCGGCTGCAAAGCACGCATTTCTCCGGATCGTAAATCGTTTGAATGTGGCAATAGAGGCAACGCTCAGCCTGGCGCCGCGCCTCTTCCTCGTTGTACCCTGTTTCCACTTCTGAGATCCCAGTGCGCCTGTTGAGCGAAATCGTGGGCGGCGATTCGCGTTCACATTTTTCGTATCCGTCAGAGCGGCGGAACCTGCGCGTAGGAATCTTTTCGATCGTCAGATCCACAACCGGTTGAGTCCGGATCCCGCGCAAATGATCATCCATGGAAAGCGCCGCCCGCTTTCCATTCGCAACCGCTTCAATCAAATTGCGAGGGCCAAACGCAACATCGCCGCCGGCAAAAATCCCGGGAGCAGAAGTAGACAGTGTCACCGGATCCACCTGAATCGTCTTCTGCGGTGTGAGGCGGATTCCGTCCTCCTCTTTCAGAAACGAAAGGTCCGCTTGCTGACCAATCGCGAGGATGATGGAATCCGCTTCAAAGACTTCCCTGAAGGACGGATCGTATTGTGGATTGAACCGGCCGTCGTCTTCGTAAGTCCGCTTGACGCCGATGAACTCAACCGCTTTTACCTTCCCGTTTTCTCCCACAAACCGTTTTGCGCCGCGTTGCGGATGAAAACGGATTCCCTCCTTTTCGGCTTCTTCAAATTCTTCTTTCCCCTGGGTTGTCCTCAGTACCGGCATTTCTTCAAAGGACTCGAGACTCGCGATGTGCACTTCCGATGCTCCGCCGCGTACTGCTGCGCGCGCGGCATCAAAGGCCGCCTTGATTTCGCCACCGGACAATTCTTCGGAGCCGGAGCGCAGCGCCATGCGAGCCGCATCAAACGCAACAAATCCGCCTCCGATCACCAGCACTTTCTTCCCGAGATTGACGCGGTAACCGTTGTTGATGTTGATCAGGTAATCGATCGCCTTTACAACACCATCCAGGCCGGAGCCTTCGATATTCATGTCGCGACCCTTTTGCACACCCACGCTCAAAAAGACCGATTGATAACCCTGAGTCTTCAACTCCCGCAACGCAAAATCTTTTGTCAGCGGTGTGTTCAACTTGAGCTCTACGCCAAGCTGCAAAATCTTTTCAATTTCCTTCTGGATGACAGAGCGAGAAAGACGAAATTCCGGAATGCCGTGAAACATCATCCCGCCCGCCTGGTTT
>CAZDDB010000148.1:0-9168 GCA_964504105.1 uncultured Acidobacteriota bacterium | reverse complement strand
CCGACCGCGCCGGCTCCGTAAACGCCTATGCGCACACTCTCTCCTATTTTGAACCTCCCTAATATACCGTCTTTTTGTGCTGCAAAAAATATAACCCAGGATCCCTGGAAGCCCGCGTCGCGGCCTTTGATTTTGGTTCACTTTGTGGTGAACTAATAGGCCATGGAAGTAACCTGCAAAGCGTTACAGGACCGCACGTACACGATTGATTTCGAGTGGAACCTGATCGACCGTGTTCAGGAACCGTTTGCCCGCCATGGCATTCGTCCCCCCTTCTATGTTATTAGTGACAGGACCGTTTGGAAGCATCACGGAAGGCGGATCCTTCAGGCGCTCGCTCCTCATCCGGTATTTCCTTATCTGGTGCGGCCGGGAGAGACATCCAAGAGTCTTTCGAACTGGAAAAAGGTCCAGGAATTTCTTTTACAGAACGGAGCGGACCGTCGCTCTACCGTGATTGCATTTGGCGGAGGAGTTGTTGGGGACCTGGCCGGATTCTCCGCTTCCACATATATGCGCGGATTGAATTTCGTCCAAATCCCGACCACGCTCCTTTCGCAATCGGACAGCAGCATCGGGGCCAAAGTGGCGGTGAATCATCCCGCGGCAAAGAATCTCATCGGCAGCTTCTATCAGCCCCACCTTGTAATTACCGATCCTTCGCTTCTTTCGACACTTTCGTCGCGTGAGTTCTCCGCCGGATTGGGGGAAGCGATCAAATACGGAGTAATCGAAGATCCGGAGTTGTTTGAACGGCTCTTCCGGGATGTGGAAGGACTTCTATCTTACAATCGGGAGTTTCTTGGAGATCTGATTGCGCGTTGCATCCGGATCAAAGTGCGGGTGGTGGAGGAAGATGAACGCGAAACAGGTCTTCGGAAAATCTTGAATTTCGGTCACACCATCGGGCACGCGCTGGAGCAGGCCACTCACTACCGGCGACTGCGGCACGGTGAGGCGGTCGCATGGGGAATGCTGGCGGCAGGCTGGATAGCGATCCGCCGCGGAATGTGGAATCCCGGCGAGTTTGAGAAACTAAAGTCGATCATTTTCCGGGCCGGCTCATTATATCCGCTTGGAACCGTCACCCCTGGAAATGTGCTGGAAGCCCTAAAACACGACAAGAAGAAAACAGGAAAATCGCTGAACTTTGTATTACCCGAACGAACCGGCAAAGTAGTAATTGTCGGCGACGTATCGCCGGAACTCGTGACGCAAGCAATTGAATTTATCTTTCAATTGGAACCTGCGCGCCGTTAGGTTATGGACTCTTCAAAAATTATTTCTCTGGAAGACGTAGTCAAAAAGGAAAATCGCTATCCCAGTGAGGAAGAAGCGCTCCAATGGGCGCTTCAACTGTGCGATCTTGTTCAGGATCAATCGGGAGTCTTTCCTCTCCTCAGTTCCAAGAACATCTACATCGAGAACGACAGTCACTGGACAACGGCACATCCGCCTTCTACAACTGATCCGTCTGAAGCGCTGTTCCGGCTGGGCACGGTCCTCCATTATTTGCTGACACGAAAACCGTTCCGGATCAGCCATTATCTTGATGGCCCTCCCTCCATCAGAGAACAGAATCCGCAGATTTCAGTCCGGCTGGAAGCGATCGTGAATCGTCTTGTCCAAACGGTGCGCGCTTTCCGTTTTTCCACGATTACGGAATACCGCGAAGACTTGCAGCGTTTGCAGAAGGAGCTAAGCGGCGACTGGAAGATCCATTGGGCCTGTCTGAAAGGAAATGGCGCAAGAACGAATTCAATCATGAACGTGGAATTCAATCCGGTGGGAAAAACTCTAAAGGAGGTTTGGAAAGCAGAGATTGGGGAAATATGGGCTTCTCCTGTCATGGCGGGGGAGTCGATTTTGATCGGCTCGGGCAACGGAAATATCTATAGTCTGGATGCTCATACGGGGAAAGTCATTTGGAATCTTTCCCTGGGTGCCCGGATCGAGAGTACTGCGTGTTTGGATGAAAATGTGGCTTATCTGGGAAACGATCTTGGTTCTTTCTTTGCCGTTAACATGAAGAACGGATCTCTCTTGTGGAAGAGATCTCTGGGTGAATACATCCGGTCTTCTGCCTTCTGTGATCGGAACAACGTTTACGCCGGCAGCATTAATCCTGCTCAAAAGACGGGAATGTTGTGGGCTCTTACAAAGAGCGATGGAGCCGTTGCATGGAAAAAAGCTCTCGCGCCTGTATTCTCCAGCCCCATGGTCGATCGTGGCGAAATTGTGCTGGGAAGTGACGACGAGAGGCTTACCTGTTTTACTGCAACCGGCAGTGAAAAGTGGCGTGTGTTATTGGCGGGAAAAATCCGGAGTACCCCCGTGTCGGTCCGCGACTTCATTTACGTGGGCGGTTTCGGCGGGATCCTCTACAAAATTCGAAGAGCGAACGGAGAGATTACCTGGCGAAATAGCGAAGCCGGGTCGATGTATTCTTCTCCCGCTTATGGCCGCAGTTTTCTGGTCTGCGGAAACAACGCCGGAATGGTGAATTTCTTTCACATAAGCACGGGGAAGAAAATCGGAGAGTTCGCCACAGGCGGGCCTGTGACCGCCTCCCCGCTTGTCGTGAATCAGTTTGTGTTGATTGGATCCAACGACGGTCACTTCTATGTTCTGGATACAGAAGCCAGGGCCGTTTGCTCTTTTGATGCGCGCTCGCCGATCAACTCTTCGGCCTATTATTACAACGGTATTATTTATGTTGGTAGCGATCAGGGGCTACATGCCCTGTCTCTATAAGAACCAAATGACAAGCAGCAAATTCCAAACAAACTCTAAATCGCAATCTTCGAATGTTCCAAACCCCGTTGAAAAGAATGTTCCTGAAAAAAGGAAATACGATCTGGAGGACAGAACCTTCAAGTTTGCTAAAGATGTGATCGAATTCGCGAAAAGATGCACGTCGCGTGGACCTGAAAATATGGAGCTTGTGAAACAACTCGTCAAAGCAGCAACATCAGTGGGGGCAAACTACATCGAAGCCAATGAAGCACTGAGTCGAAAAGACTTCGTGATGAGGATCAAGATATCTCGTAAAGAAGCCAAGGAGAGCGCCTACTGGCTCAGACTGATTGAGTTGAATAGTTCTGAGAACGAATCACGCAGGGAGAGGCTTATCGCAGAGGCCACCGAACTATTGAAGATCTTCAATACCATCGTCGTTAAAAGCTCATGAAAGGGAAATAGGTATGTTCCGGAAAAGGTCATTGTCTTATGGTTTGGAACATTAGAGAATTGCAGTTTGGATATTGTTTGGAATTTGTTGCTTGCAGTTTGTAATTTAGATTTGTGATCTATGAGTGATCCTGTACAAATACCATCCTGGTTAAAGGAAAAAGTAATCGACCGGTTCAATAGTGGGGTATCGCACATCTTTGTGTTTCACTTTAATATCAGTGACTATTTCCCGGTTCAGGACCGCTTTATAACGTTGGGAGAAATGCTGAATGAGTTGTGCTCTCAGAGAGATGTAGTTTGCACTTATCAGTATCCTTCGGGGCTGCAGTTCTTGAAACCGGAAATGGAAGGCACCTTTCGGCGGCTTGCAGGAATGAGCAGTCGTGAACCGATGCCGGCCGGACCCCATCAGAGCTTACAGCTTGTGGACAGACTTCTGAAAAATGAAGTGTTTCCGCCAAGGCAGTTTGCGCTGATCGTTCCCTTTTCGGAGTCGATCTTTCCATCTGGAAATCTGAGCAATGAAGATAAGGCAAACACAATTACGCTGTTGCGCTGGGCAAACGACCGGGCCCTGGCAGAAAGAAAACCGGTCTTCTTTCTCCTGACTTCGAATATCAAAGATCTTTCCTCCCAGGTGTTGTCTTCCAGCCAGGGAATTGAGCAGATTCAGATCCCCAAGCCGGCAACAACGGATCGCAAGCAGTATATTGATTTTCTAATTGCTCACAATCCTTCCCTCAAGATGGATCTGACTGCCGATGAGTTTGCTCATCACACCCAGGGACTGAGTCTGAATCAAATTGAAGACATTGTGCTGCGCGCGCTGGCGGAAGGAAACATCGTCACCACACAATCCGTTCTCACGCGAAAGGTGGAGATCCTGGAGCAGGAGTATGGTCAGGTGCTGGAGATCATCCAGCCGCGGTATGGACTGGATGCCGTGGGCGGGTTGAATTATGCGGTGCGGGAACTGAAAGAGATTGCGGAGATCATGAAAAAGGGGTTGACCAGCGCCGCGCCGATGGGGGTCATTTTGATGGGACCTCCCGGAACGGGGAAGAGCTATCTTTCCGAGTGTTTTGCTCGTGAATGCGGATTGCTGTGCGTCCGGTTTAAGCCGTTGCGTGACATGTATGTCGGGCAGTCGGAGCGCAACCAGGAACGTGCCTTTTCCGCGATCCGCGCCCTGGCCCCGGTAGTGGTGATGGTGGATGAGAGCGACCAGCAGCAGACCTCCCGGGATTCATCGAGTGGGGATTCCGGAGTCAGCGAGCGGATGCGCGCACAGTCGTTTGAATTCTGGGGCGATCAGAGTTTGCGCGGCAAGGTCCTCCGAATTGATCTCACAAACCGCGTTGATTTGATCGATAGCGCCATGCGGCGGTCCGGAAGAACGGATATAAAGATCCCCATCCTGATGCCTGATCTGGAATCGCGCAGACAGATTTTTCAAGTGCTTGTCAAAAAACACCGCTTTAAGACAGAGATCGACGATTTCCATCCTTACGCCGAAAAAACAGAAGGACTCTCCGGATCCGATCTGGAGCTTGTACTGACAACGGCATACCGATTTGCCTCCAGCGAAGAAAACTTCGATGGAAATCTTGCGGTGAAAAAGGAGCATCTGGACCGCGCCCTGGAAGATTTTCTTCCCACATCTCGGGATCAAGGGGCAATTGACCGGATGACGTTGATTGCGCTGGACGAATGCCGGTCCCGCAGACTGCTGCCTCCGGGGCACGAACAGATCCGCCAGACGATCATGAACAGAATGAATCCCGGAACAAGAGGATAACATGCAGATTGTTTCCAGAGCGCCCTCCCGAATTGATCTTGCTGGTGGAACGCTGGATCTGTGGCCTCTCTATCTGATGTTTGAAGAAGCCACAACCATCAACGTAGCGATCAATCTATTTGCGACCGTAAAACTGGAGCCGGGCTCCGGAACTGGAATCGAGATTGTTTCCAGGGATCAGAACACAAATCAAAAAGCGGAAAATCTGGAAAGTCTCAGCAGGGAAGGGGAATTGAGTTTGATCTCCAGATTGATTCATCACTTTTCTCCGTCCGGTGGTTTCCGGATCGAAACCGATTCCATGGTGCCTGCAGGGTCCGGGTTGGGCGGTTCTTCTTCGCTGGCGATTGCCGTTTGCGGCGCGCTCAACGAATATACAAAGAAGGGATACACTCAGGAAGATCTGATCGGAGTCGCCCGCGATGTCGAGGCTCAGGTTCTTGGAATCCCTACCGGAGAGCAGGATTATTACGCTGCAGTTTATGGTGGATTCAACGCCTGGCACTTCCGGGTGAGGAAGGTCGAACGGAAGAATTATGGCATTGACGTGAATGAAGTTCAGGAGCGGCTGCTCTTGTTTTATACCGGCATGCCGCGCTCTTCCGGAATCAACAATTGGCACGTATTTAAGAGTTGTATTGATGGAGATGCGGCGGTCAGACAAGCTCTCCGGACAATCTGCGAAGAAGCGCGAAAGCTGGACCACGCTCTGCAGCATGAAGATTGGGGCACAGCCTACGAGGCGATCCATAATGAATGGATGGCCCGAAAGACCCTGGCGCCTTCGATTACGACACCGGAAATCGAAGAAATGATCGAGTTCGGTATCACCAATGGTTCGCGTACCGGACGCGTCTGCGGCGCTGGAGGCGGTGGATGTGTTGTGTTTATCGTCGACACGTTCACGCGTCCTTATTTGTACGATCTGGCGAAAGAACGCGGATATCAGTTGCTCGATTTCCAGGTGGCTTCCGAAGGATTGACCGTCTCCGTAATTTGAAAATTGTCTGAGAGGCCATAGCCAATTTCTCCGTGATCTCGCGGCGATGCGCTAAGGAACTTATCAAATGAACATGATTCAGGTGGGTGAAAACGCAGTGGCACTGACGTTGTCCTACGAACGGACTTCGGACTGCGTCTATACAATCCAGGAGTTACACCGCGCCATTTCCGCGCAGAGACACCCTGCAATTCTTTCCTTGCGGTGCGGACTCGATTGTTTGCTGATCGAATATGAGCCTGCATTTGATGCAATGCATTTTCTGGAACCTTTTCGCGTCGGTGCCAGAGCTGAGCGCCCTGCCTTACAGAAGATCCAGGTGCCGGTTTGCTATGAAGAACCGTATGGCCGGGATCTTGCCATGATTGCCGACCGGTTGGGCATGGAAAGGGAACAGGTCGCCCAATTGCATCATTCCAATCGCTATGAGGTCTGGATGATCGGATTCATGCCCGGATTTCCCTATATGGGTGGTCTGCATCCATCCTTACATCTGGATCGCAAAGCCTCCCCGGATCCGCAGATTCCTGCAGGTTCAGTCGCCATCGCAGATGAGTATGTGGGGATTTACCCGTTTGAATCCCCCGGCGGGTGGCATGTTGTGGGACGAACTCCCCGGGAGATCGTCGATTATTCGCAACCGAAACCCTGGCTGTTCGATTACGGAATGCAGGTTCAATTTTATTCTATCTCTGCTTCTGAGTTTGAAACGATGAAAGGAGCAAAACGCATATGAAGCGTCTGGCAATCGATATCAATTCTGATGTTGGAGAAAGTTACGGCCCCTACAAGCTGGGAAATGATGAAGAGTTGATCCCCTTGATAACTTCCGCCAATATTGCGTGCGGTTTCCATGCGGGAGATCCAGGGACGATTCGAAGAACTCTGGAGCTTGCCGCGGATCATAAGATTGCGGTCGGGGCTCACCCTGGTTATCCCGACCGGTTACATTTTGGACGCCTTCCGCTTCCCTATACTCCTTCGGAAGTTGTTGACTTTGTTTTGTATCAGATCGGAGCTCTACAAATCATGGCGGAGATCGCGGGGCTGACACTTCAGCACGTCAAGTTGCATGGAGCGTTGTATCACGTTGCTGCGGAAGACCGCCGGCTCGCCGAGGCGCTTCTGGATGCCCTTGTCCGGCTGCGTCATCCGCTGGTAATTGTCGGACCGCCCGGTTCCGTACTGCAGAAAGAGTCTGAAGACCGCGGACTTGATTTTGCTGCGGAAGGGTTCGCTGACCGGATTTATACCGATGAAGGGAAACTGGTTTCGCGCGAACGTCCCAACAGCATGTTGACCGATCCAAACGCCGCAGCCCAGCAGGCCGTCCAGATCGTCAAAGAGAGAACTGCGACGAGTTTGTCGGGGAAAAAGATCGACCTGAAGGTGCATACAATCTGTGTTCATGGCGATACTCCGGGAGCCGTAAGAATTGCGCGTGCGGTACGCGAGAAACTGGAACAAAGCAAGATCGCAATCGAGCCGCTTCACGCAATATTTGAATGAAGAGGAATAAACCACGAAGCTCACAAAGATGAGGAAAAAAACTTCGTGATCTTCGCGCACTTCGTGGTTAAAATCATTCTAAAATGATTGAGGTGCTTCAACCCGGTCTTCTCACAACCGTCCAGGACTCGGGCCGAAGAGGACACGAGGCATACGGGATGCCTGCATCCGGGCCCTTCGATCCTTTTCTGGCTTCCGTTGCAAACAAACTGGTCGGGAACGGACTTTCGGCGCCCGTGCTCGAGTTCGCCCTCACGGGGCCCTCTTTGAAATTTGATTCCGACTGCCGGATCGCGCTGGCGGCCCTCTCTGCGGAATATCTGCTGGAGGGAGAGCCCCTTTCCGAATTCAGCTCGGTTCCGGTTCGTTCCGGTTCGGTGCTACGGTTTGTTGGAATGCGCGGATGGTTCGGCTATCTGGCCGTTGCAGGAGGTTTTGACGCTCCTGCGATTCTGGGAAGCGTCTCCACGTATCTTGCCGGAAAACTGGGCCGCCGGTTGGAAGCAGGAAACTTGCTGCAATGCGGGAGTCCCGGCCGTTTCGCGTACCGGATCAGGAAAGAGTCTCTGGGACTGCGTACTACAAATATAGCAGGCATTCTTCCGGGACTCCATACGACACAATTCAGTGCCCACGATCGCCATCGACTGGTGGAAAACGAATATACAGTCGATATCCAGTCCAACCGGATGGGCGTCCATCTGCGCGGCGTCAAACTCGTCCCGCCCGCAGTCAGACGCTCCGCCCCCCTCTTGCCGGGGACGATTCAAATTCCCCGCACTGGCCAACCTCTGCTTCTGGGCCCGGAGGGTCCGGTTACCGGAGGATACCCGCAAATCGCAGTCCTCAGCCGTACTTCGTGGACACGTGTTGCCGGGACGCGTCCCGGTGACGCCATTCGATTCGAGTGGATGGGCGTGGACCAGGCCAGACAGCTCTGGGAATACCGGAATGCGATCTTTCAATCTGAGGAAGCATGGCAAAAGATCTGAAGCTTGTTCCTCTAACACATTCATTCTACTCGCGTAATACATTGGATGTTGCGAAAGATTTGCTCGGAAAATATCTGGTCCACGAGCATGAAAATAAACGATGGACCGGCCGCATTGTGGAAGTGGAAGCTTATATCGGCGCACAAGACCCCGCCTGCCATGCATTTCATGGACTCACTCCGAGAACCAGAATCATGTATGGCCCGCCGGGACATGCTTACATCTATTTTACCTACGGAATGTATTTCATGCTCAATGTGGTCACGGAAAAGCGGGATTTTCCTGCCGCGGTCTTGATCCGCGCGCTGGAGCCGCTTTCCGGCTTTTCGAGCGAAGATCCGCGCCCGGCAAGTGGTCCCGGCAAGCTGTGCCGGAGCATGCAGATCGATGATTCCTTGAACGGAACCTCCTTGCTCGAAAAGCCGCTTTGGATCGCGAAGAACAGCCGGAACTGTGCCGCCGGAGAAATCCGCTGGTCCTCTCGTGTCGGAATCAGCGCCGGTACGGAGAAACTCTGGCGTGCATACCTGTTCGGCAACCCGTACGTTTCCCGCAAATCCAGCACGAAGCATTCCTTGTTTCCTTCGGGGCGCAACCAAAGGATGAAGGGTGAAGGGTGAAGGATGAACGGAGTGCCGGAAGCAGTTTTGTAGCGCCGGCGTCCCGCCGGCCGGTGA
>CAZDDB010000147.1:4478-9239 GCA_964504105.1 uncultured Acidobacteriota bacterium | reverse complement strand
AGTGAGTCTGCCATCGGTTAGAAATCAACTCGGTCCTGTCAACGGAGCCGGCAGGTTCAGATGCCGCATCCCGGCTCTTCACCTGATGCCGGGACGCTACTTCGCGAACATCGGCATCTATCCAACAAACTGGGAATACATGTACGATTACCATTGGCAAATGCACCCGTTTGAAATCACCGGCGAAAGTCAAAATATTTCCGGGATCGTTTTTGGCAAACCGGTCTGGTCCAGCGCACAGTAGCAAATCGTTTTCCGTGGGCGCCCGCGATGTCCCGATTATGAAGACCTCCGGCATGTATGCGAAGACAATCGCAACACGATTGTCGGACCGATTTGTCAACGCCGATCCGTTATTGATTTCATCCGGTAATATCCGGAATTCCATTGCGGAAGTCTCGCCAGATCTGGAGCCCTCAGACAACGCCACTGAAAATCTTGAAGAAAACATTCAAGGCGCGTGGTTGCAAGAGAAGCTTAAGCGATTTTTCCAAGAAGCTCTTATACCATTAAGAAAGGCCTCTGCCCTTTGCATTGTTTTAGCTTTGATGTTTATGGTTTTAGCTACGAATCTGCGTCCCAGATACCTCGCAGATGTTCATATTGCCGCAACGGGACGCACAATTTCAAAAGATTCAAAAGCGACGGCGATCTGGCTGGCCTCACCCACGATTGATGAATTCAAGCGGGAAGGCATTCAGGTTCGAAAATCAGATGGCTGGGAAAAACACAATGAAATCTTTACTTCCACACGGCTGCAGCCCGCAGAACTGGAGTTGACAGGACAATTCACCAGGAATGAAAGTCTTCATTTTTTTAAGACTGCTTATGCCGGAGAGGTTCAGATCGAGG
This sequence comes from uncultured Acidobacteriota bacterium, assembly GCA_964504105.1. Taxonomy (GTDB): domain Bacteria; phylum Acidobacteriota; class HRBIN11; order JAKEFK01; family JAKEFK01; genus CAZDDB01. The sequence continues at coordinate 8,387 of CAZDDB010000147.1, read as the reverse complement.
TAAATGGAGTCAACAGAGCTTTCGATTTGTTTCAAAGTAATCCGGGTAGAGAAGTAGTCCTGATGAACGAAATGCTCCAGGGTAATGACTACTCCCTGCTCCCTGTTGTTTTTCAGGCTCTTGTCGTTACCGCCAGAAACCTGCTGTTGATATTCTTCCTGGTGACCGGTCTGGTGGCAATTCAGCGTATCATTCCGCTTCCTAAAGCGAATGCAAATAAGTATCTCATCGGCATGTCGTTTGCCATACTTACATTATTCATCACTGCTTTCTACCCTGGTGTAATGAACCTCGATTCGTACTATCAATACGTGGAAGCCCGTGCTTTTGCGTTTACCGATTGGCATCCGCCTGTTATGGCGCTGTTGTGGGCTCTGACGGACAAGATCATCCGCGGCGGTGGCGGGATGTTGATTTTGCAAATTTCCGGAGCCGTTTTTTCTCTCTACCTTCTATCCAAACTCGCGCTCCAGAGAGGCAAGAAACTCTTCTTTCTTCCTCTGGTACTTATTTTTTTGCCTGTCGTTTCCTGTCTGTTGTTCCTGATCGTGAAGGATGCATCTTTGGGTATTTCCCTTCTTCTGGCTTTTTCACTCTGGTATTACTGGCGGTCTGTGAGCAAACTGAACAAACCAAGAATCGCCTTGATCCTGATCCTGGTTTTTTACGCTTCCGCGGTAAGATACGGTTCCTTGGCCGCTGTAGCACCGCTGCTCTTTGTCTTTGTTGCCGATCTCGCGTCCAGAAAAACGGCTCTTACGGTTACGGTTCTTTTGTGTTTGTGTTTCGTTCTTGTGAACCATTGGATGGTGTACAGTATTTTCGGCGCGAAAGAAAAATTTTTATCTCAGATTTTTATGAGCCACGACATTTTAGGAGTCTACGCAATTACCGGAAAGAATTACCTGCCGGAGGATTACCTTACTAAACCAAAACTGGATGAATTAATGAAGCGATTTGACCATCGATCGTCGGATTTTACTTTTTATGGCGGATTTCCATTGCACTACGATTCGCATCATGTCTTCCTCTTGAGGAAATATTGGCTCTCGGCGATCACTCAAAATCCCGCTGCTTACCTAAAGCACCGGTGGATTCTGTTTAGAAACCTCCTGATCAACGACGAAGGAAAGGAGCCACCCTTTTGGCCGGTGAGCGACCCCGTGCCGAAGATCTATTCGGGAATGCCGCTGCCGTTGCAAAAGGAAAAGGTTCTTGGAAGATTAGTGACGGCGCCGATTCGCTGGACATTCAGGAACTACGGTTTCTTCTTTTACGCGGTGACGTATCTTCTAGTGTGCTCGATCATGCTTGTGCTTTCTATTCGAAAAAGAATCAGGGTCGCCGCTGCTCTGGCTATTTCGTCGATGATGTATGTTTTTTCGTTTTTTCCGATCGCGCCCGGAATCCAATTTCGATACGTCTACTGGCCCGTAATTGCAACCTTACTTTCAATTTTCGTTTTCTGGATCGAATCAGAAGCTGGAATGAAAATCACCAGGGCACCCGAGGCAAGCTCAGAATGAACCTCAAAATCATTTCTTTTTGGCAAAATCGACACGACTCGTTTCGCGACTCAATTAAGTGATCCTTCTTTTCTTAAAAAATTTACGACCTGTTCAGCAGCGACCGCGTGCGCCACATGATTGGGATGGTCATCAGAAGGAGCCACCACTACGTCGGGGCCCGATTGTTTAAAAACAGTCTTGCCGAGATCCAGCACCGGAATACCCATTCCGTCCAGTTTTCCCGTAACAGTACGTGTTAGCTCGTTCCATTGCTTACCGGCGTCTGTTTTTCCGGCGAAGTCGGAATTGTTCCTGAACACTATGACAGCCAGGCGGCAGCCGTCATTTCGAAGTCGCCCGTTGAATTGAAGGATCTCCGCGGCGCAATCATCAAAATCGTACGGATGAAGTCTTTTTCTCAGCAAGCTCCAGGTATGAAACAACGGCCCTCGTTTGCTGAATTCTTCAAGAACAGTAAGATTCGCATTTGTCGTAAGAACCAGCAGAACAACGTCCGGCTGATACTGGCTGCCGTAGAAATTGTAAAACAATCGTTGTTGCTCCACCCCGTAATCGTCGGCGCCACAGTTGATGACTTCATATGGCTTTCCGTCTTTTGTCAGCTGATTCTGTATTCTGGCGGTGAAAGTGTCCTGTTCATAAACGCCTGCGCCCATGGCATACGAATCGCCAAGTACCAGAAAGCGCCGGATTCCTGGAGGTTTGGGCATCAAATAGTCCGGACCGCGGCATCCCAAGGCATTGAACCTGTAGTCAACGAAATACTTCGGATTTTCAGAGTCAACAGATCTGCCGTCGGGTACGCTCAACAGATCCACATCCGCCAGCTCAACCGGTATCTCACTCTCCCCAAGATCAAAGTGAATTCGAGCGTTGTTTTCGTCCGCATTGCACACAAAGCGGATTTGAAAACCCTGCCACTCCGGTTTTAATTCGACCTTGTTATAAAGCCCTAAGCCGATCCATGGCTCGTGTGACTGTGCAAACCCAACAAAAAGGCTGCGGGGTCGATCTGCTCGGCTCTGGAAAACAATATCGTACGAATGTCCTGATTGAACTTTCAAAGCGGTCCAATTCATTTGAATATCGTAAGGTGTTTTGCTTTGGGCGTTCTTGATTTGAATTCGAACACCATCGTCGCGGTCGGATGGATGAACGACCTCTCCTGTAGAGTTCCCGCCTGTGCGAAACCACCAGTGAGCCCTTCTAACATTTTCTTCCTTGAAGTATCCGCGGGGATTTTTAGCGTAGTAACTCGTGTAACTTGACGAAGGACGATAGACACTTCCCAACACATTGTGCGGCTGCATCGCATCAGGCCAATCATTTGTTTGACGCGGTGGACGAGCAAATGTACCTGAAAAAGGAAGAATACATTCACAGAAAAAGATCAGGGTAGCTACCCCGGTGCACAGCAGAAACATTTTGGGCCAGAGAGCAATATCGAAGCGGGAAAGCAAAACCGACGCAACTACGGTGGCATGCAACAAGATGAGAGCCACCTCCAGTAGCCTGGGTGCCGAAACCGGTTCCATTCCAATCATTTTGAACACAAAGAAAGCAAGTTGAGCGCAATAAAGTAGAATGATTTTGGCCAGTAATTCTGTGGTCTTGTTCCGGAGGAATTTCATTCCCACAAAAACGTTTATGGCGGCAAGGCTGATCGCTGCCATATTGTAGAAGGTGAAATTCCGGTCGAAACAAAACAGAAGCCCCTGCAGAAGCGAAACCAGAATGGCGGGAAATGTCGTTCCATAAACGAGAAATCGAATTTTTTGATTTGAAATCACGGACATCTGCGATCGATAATCAGCAAGATCGTGAGACCTTTATTGGCCTCATTGAAGGTGAAGAAGCTTCTCTCTTTCAAAGAACTCGAAAATCTCTTTCGCGGCAATCTCATGTGCCAATTGGTTCGGATGAGAATCAACGGTGTGCACAACTAATTCGTTATCCTTATGTTTTTGATAGAGGTTTTTGCCCAAGTCCAGAACCGGAATGTTCGTATCCTGAAGGCCATTCGTAACAGCGGTTGTGAGGGTGTTCCATAGTTTACCGGAAGATGTGGCGCCCGCATAATCCGGATCATTCCTGAATATCACAACAGCCAAACTTGAGCCCTGTTCACGAACATCATCATCCAGGCGTAAAATCTGATCGACGCATTTAGTGAAGTTTGGAAAAGGTCGTCTGTGAACATAATCCTGGATTGCATTCCACGTATGAAAAAGAAGCTCCAACCCTGCACGCCTGCGGTCAACGAACTGTGCGGCAAGCTCCTCTCCATACGACATGTCGTCGTTCCAGACCATGACAAGCGCCACCAGATTGGGTTGATATTTGCTGCCATATTCGTCATAGAATATTCGTTCTTCACGTG
>CAZDDB010000147.1:0-4468 GCA_964504105.1 uncultured Acidobacteriota bacterium | reverse complement strand
CAATTGATCACATCGTACTGTTTTACAGCCCCGTCCGGTTTCAATTCGGCATTTAACATGTGCTGTAGGCGGCTCGCAAGAGTGTCCTGCTCATGCACCCCGACGCCAAGAGTGTAGGAATCTCCCAGAAAGAGCACGCGTTCGGTTCCTTCAGGCCGCGGAATCTGATAATCCGGCCCGCGACATCCCAGCGCATTGAATTTGTAACTAACAAAATACTTGCTTTCCGGAACCTCGGAGTGCACCGGAGCTCCATCAGATTCTTGAAGTTGGACAGATGAAATTTCAACAGGAATCTCGGCCGTTCCCAGATCGAAATGAATGCGCGCATTTCTATCCTCTACCTTCAGACGGAACTTCACTATAAAATTTATCCATTCATCTGTGAGATCGACCTGCTTATACAGTCCAAGCCCATCCCAGGGCTCATGAGACATTGCAAATCCTACAAACATCGTGCGCGCGGCATCAGCACGCGCTCGGAAACGGATTGTATAATTTCGTCCTTTTTCCACCTTTAAATGCGAAAAGTTTACTTGAACGTCGTAGGGGTTTTTCGTCTTCGATATTACATCTTCGACACGTATGACATTCGGGTGGTTCTCCGGAAACAGCAACTTAGCCCTGCTATCAGTTCCCGTGTGAAGCCACCATTTAAATTGCCGCGAATCTTCTTTGATGAAATAGTTACGCGGATTGTCGGGATAATATGTCTTCAGCTCCGAATACGGTCGATACACAGCCGTTAGCTCGGAATGCGGTTCCATTTGCCCTGACCACTCAGGACTGTACATTCTTGGGTCATAAAAATGCAGCGTGCTTTCCAGAATGAAGATTCCTACGCCGAGGGAACAGCAAACGGTCAGAGCCCTTGGAAAAGTAAGGACGCCAAGGACACTCAACAAAAACGCCAGCACGACGGCGCCGTGTACCAGGATGATCAGAACCTGCAGTAGGCGCAAAGTTATAGAAAATTCGCCGTGGATGAATCGATAACCAAACAACACAAGCTGCACGCCATAAAGAACACACAGAAACGTGACACCTTGCAGAGTCTTTCTCTTGAGGAGATGGGCCGCAAAAAGAAAAGTAGCTAAAGCCAGCACGATTCCGGATAGATTCACGAATCTCCAATTTCCCAGGAAAAGGAAGAAAAATCCTTGAAGCGCAGAAATGATCATCGCAAGAACAGCTATCAGCCGAAAAATGCTTCTTCGGTCCTCAATTTCATTCATAACTTTCCGAACTAACAATAGCACAACCTGCAGCCATCATATGGCCGATCTATCCTGGATAGTTCAGGGATTGTGAATGCAATATTGCTTTTCAAAGAGGTCTTTACTTTCGATGTACTGTTCTCTAAATTCAGGGATTTCCATAACGCGCGAGAGCAGTTGGCAAGCCTCCCTCGTGCGTTTCTGTTGGATGTAATACTGAGACAGGATTTCCATAGAGACCGTATGATCCGGAACGATTTTAAGCATCTTTTTCAGTAGATCCACTCTATCGTTTTCGTCATTTGTACATAGAGCCATGTGATACCACGGCGCCGCATAATCCGGAACCAGATGCGGCAGGAGAGCATACGCTCGATACGCTTCAGGCCATCGCTTCATTTTCTGGTTGGCATTCGCGAGCAACATGGTTTGCCATGGGTCGCGGGGATAAAGATACGATAACTTCTTATACAGTTTCAGTTGTCTTGAAGCATTTCCCTGATACTCCAGCCAGTCTTCTGCGGCCTCTCTACGCAGGGAGTTTTCCGCATTCCATTCCACGCTCGCAGGATGATGCAAAACACAATCTACGAGTCTGTTCTGCGCAGTGAGTCTTCGCAGCGCTTCAGCAGCAAGCCGGTGAGCAAATGGATTGGGATGGCCGTCCTCCTCCGATACCCGACAGATACTGATCCGTACGAAAGTCTTCAAGCAAGTAATGCGAGAGGAACTTATGTTTTTGGATTTCATTCACGATCTATTCAAACTCTTGAATATAAGGGAAACGCGACAAAACCTCAGGATCGTAATGATGAAAATTATGCGTCTTCCTGGTTACATCCAGACCCGGAAACAAAAGAAAAGCGACAGGTACCGATTTTGAATGAGACCATCGTTGGAATTCATCCAGAACTTCCTTAAATACATTCCAGTCGATGGAATTTTCATCAAGCGCTCGCATCCGCTGCGTCCGGTAAACTGCCGAATCGCCACCTTGATAACTTTGAATACCCGTATAGTCAAAAAAATCGATATCGTTAAAACAGACCTGCACGATCACAAGATCCGGGTTCAGGAATTGGCCATGAACCAATAGCTTGAGCAGATTATCTGCAAACCTGTGACCGCAAACTCCCAATGAAATTACCTCAAACTTTAATCTGGAACAGTCTTGAACCAGAAGAGAGTTGAGTACGTAAGGAAAAGTTTCCTCCATTGTGACGCCCTGACCCCAAGTGAACGAATCTCCGATGACAAGAATCCGAAATGTATCGGGTGGATGCGCGATTGTGTATTCGGGGGTTCGGAATCCATGCGAATTATGCCTGGCGTGAAATCTATTGTCTTCACTGAATGATTCTAAAACAGGCATCAGAGCGCTCGGACGCGCATGGAAGTTGAAGTAAAAAGGGCTGTTGTGATACAGACTCTTTTGAGCAATTTGCCGCTGCGGGAGGTGGAACATGCGTGAAAACCACTCACGGCCGCATTGGAATAAAAACAGCACTGCAAAAGCCACTGCGCATCCAAACAAAACGGCAGCCATACGAAAAAGCAAAGGTTTTGAAATCATTGCACAGAATGCTGTCTCTCAACCATTTTATACGGTGACATAAATATCTTGAGAACGCTATGACAAAATGCTGGATCAAAGAATGCAGATTATGACCGAAAGCACGATTCCTCCCCATGTAACGAAGAAAGAAACCAGAACTTTAAGGGAATGATTCCATCCGCTTAGGCCTTCTTGATACCTACGAACAATTAGTGGAAAGCGCCCCAGAGAAGTCATAACTACTTTACAGGGCAAGTCAACTTATAAAAGAGATTCCTGGTATGAGTGAACAGGAGCGTTTATAGCCCCATACCTTGCTGATACCATAAAGAGATAAGCTAGAATAGATTTGATGTTTGTCAGATCCGCTCCATTTTACGACGCGCTTTATGCCTTCATGGATTATAGTTCTGCAGCCAAGCGTCTTCACGAGCTTATTCAAGAAAGGTGTCCAGGAGCAAAGACCTTACTCGATGTAGCATGCGGGACAGGAAAACATCTCGAATTCCTGCGGGAACATTACCAGGTTGAAGGTCTTGATCTGAATCCTGAGCTCATAAGAATGGCCGCAACGCGATGCCCTGATGTTCCATTTCATCGACAGGACATGATCCATTTCGATCTAGATAGGCGATTTGATGTTGTCACTTGCTTGTTCTCTTCAATTGGATATGTAAAGACGGTGGAGAATTTGGTATCGTCGATTCAAAGCATGGCAAGGCACCTAAAGAAACCTGGATTACTTGTTGTCGAGCCATGGTTTACTCCGCAAGAGTACTGGACTGATCGATGCACTGCCAATTTTGTTAATGAACCGGAACTGAAGATTGCTTGGATGTACTTATCGAAGAGTAAGGACAAACTAGCTATCTTAGATATCCACTTTTTAGTAGGACGGCGTGAAGGCGTTGATTATTTCACCGAGCGGCATGAAATCGGGCTATTCACGCATGAGGAATACTTGGAGTCATTTCGGAGAGCTGCGCTTCAGGTAACCCACGATCCGGAAGGTTTATTCAGGCGGGGCCTCTATTTGGGCGTGTTTCAAGGCTGAGCGTTTTGACTGGATACATCAGTTCCCAATATGCGATGTCATTGGCAGAGTATGGTACTCCGCGGAAGCTTTCACGATCGGGCGGATGGATTCTGGAGCGCGAAATTCCAGGGTTTTCTCATCGCGACGCAATGGGTTGCTATCCACTTTTTGCCTGTGAGAATTGGCACCAGTTGCAACCCGATTTAGAGGAAATGAGCGGCGATCTCATCAGCGTTGCATTGGTGAGCGATCCGTTTGGAGATTATCGTCCGGCCGATCTTCAGAAATACTTTGATCGTGTCGTCCACTTTAAGGAACACTTTGTCGTTGATCTGGCGCGCCCTGCAAGAGAAATCGTATCTTCGCGGCATCGTGATTATTCACGACAAGCTCTTCGGGAAGTCTCTGTTGAACGTTGTCAAGAGCCAATTGAGTTTCTTGACGACTGGATGCATCTTTATAACACTTTGATCGAGAGGTACAAGATTACTGGAATTCGAGCTTTTTCGAGAACGGTTTTTGAAAAACAATTGTCTGTTCCCGGAATCGTTGTCTTTTCCGCAAAACACCACGGGATCTTCGTTGGGGCACAGTTATGGTATTTACATGGGACGGCGGGTTACAGTCATCTTGTGGCCGTAAGCCCCGACGGTTATCGGC
>CAZDDB010000146.1:2657-9251 GCA_964504105.1 uncultured Acidobacteriota bacterium | reverse complement strand
CCTCTGCTGCGTTCTCGGCGCAGCGGAAATCAAAAACAATGTCCGCGCCGGCACGGGCCATCAGAATCGCCGCAGCTCTCCCGATGCCGCGAGATCCTCCCGTAATTACGATCACTCGGTCCTGTAATGAAATCATAAGATCTCCTGCAAAATGGCGTTTACACCCGCAACTTATACTAGCGTACAGCCTTATCTCTGACAACGTCTTTACTTTCCCTTGCCGAAAGAACGTCGAGAGCGTTGACTAGACGAAAAACCGGTTGGCATTCAACTTGCTCTATAGCCAGAGTGAAAAACAATCCAAAGGAGGAAATGAATGAAACTGGCAACAAAAAGTTTTCTGTTGATCGTGGTGCTTCTGTTCTCTCTTAACGCGTCGCTTCCGGCGCAAACAGCGGATCAAAAAGACTCGGGCAAGTCGCTTGTAAACATCAATACGGCAGGTCAGTCGGACCTGGAACGGCTTCCCGGAATCGGTCCGTCGCTTGCAAAAAAGATCGTTGAGTTCCGGCAGAAAAATGGAAACTTCAAAACTGCAAACGATCTGATTGCTGTACAGGGGATCGGCGAAAAGAAATTCGAACAGCTCAAGAATCTGATCACCGTGAAGTAGCCCTACATTCCACTCCACACGCTGAAACTCCAGGGTCCACCTGGAAGGGGGAGCTTGCCGCGGCTGAAATACCGGGCAGCTCCCCCGGTTCTAAAGAGGGCAGAATGACGCGAGGACATACGTTGCTCGAATTGCTTGTGGTGCTCGCTCTCATCGGGATGATGGTATTTCTCTGGACCGGTGATCTGCGGAGCACGGAGCGGGAACGGGACTTCGATCTTTTTGCAAAGGAAGTATTTTCTATGCTGGAAACCTGTCGCTGGAAAGCTTTGAATGAAAGGGTTTATGCCGCCGCGATCGTAAATGAAACAAACAATGAATACGGTATGTCATTTTATCTGGATGGAAATTCCAACGGAATCCGCCAAAATGACATCCTTCAACGAAAGGACATCCCGTTTCGTTCGCCGGTAAGACTGGAGCGCGCTTCCGGAGATCTGGCTCCGGGGATTCTGAATGCGTCTGTTCCTGAAATCCCTCCCAAGAAAGGAATGCTGGATGCCGGAGATCCGGTAAAGTTCGGTAAATCAAACATCATTTCGTTCTCTCCCAACGGCGATTCCTCTTCCGGCACTCTCTATCTGGCGTGCCGCTCACAAAAGCAAATGTACGCAATCGTGTTGTACGGCGCTACAGCAAGAATCAGTTTATGGAAATTCAGAAATGATCAGTGGCAAATGGTGGGAGATCGATGAGGATCTTCCCCAAACGGATGGGAGCCGGTCTCACCCGCCTGAACCGGCTCCCCTTTTTTGAGAATTAAAGCACGGAATAGGAAAAAGGAATTTGAAACCACAGATGAACACAGATGAACACAGATACGATTACTGAGAAAATTATTGGTTGTGCGATGAAAGTCAGCAATACACTTGGAATCGGTTTTCTCGAAAAGGTTTATGAAAACGCCCTGGTTCTCGAATTGAAACGATCCATGCTCGAAACTGAGCAACAAAAACAGTTACAGGTTACTTATGAAGGCTTTGTTGTAGGGGAATATACGGCAGACGTGGTCGTAAAAGGATCGATAATTGTGGAATTGAAGGCCGTCAAAGCCATCGACGAAGTGCATCAGGCACAACTCTTGAACTATCTCAGGGCCTCGGGACTTCATGTTGGTTTAATCCTGAACTTCGGGACGCAGAAACTCGGAATTAAGCGGTTGGTCCTATGATTCTTTTCCCATCTGTGTTCATCTGTGTTCATCTGTGGTTCCCTTCTTTAATTCCGTGTTTCCGTGCTTAATCAAAAATCAATTTACGGAGGAGGAGATTATGAGCTTTTGTTGGGTAGACCAGTGCGCCGATGCGCCGCATCCAGGCCAGCTCATCCACGGTCAGGGGAGGGGAATCCAGGACACGCAGCGCTTCCTGCAGCTCGTCACGGTTCTTGGGTCCGCTCAGACATAAATCGACGGCCGCATGACTTAATACAAACCGGTAGCAATCAGATGCAGAAGGTGTACGTTCTCCGGGTATTTTCCGCAGCAGTGTTCCCCACCGCGTGGCAGTAAAACAGATTACGCCGGGCCGGTTCTCAGACGGCAACAGCGGAAAAACCTGTTCTTCGGCGCGGGTGTTGGCTGCGTTGTAGCGGACCATGATTGCGTCAAATACGCCGGAACGGATATGTTGTTCAAAGACCGGACGGTGATGGGCAGAGATCGCCAGAAACCGGATCTTCCCTGCCTCCTTGAGCCGCAACACTTCATCTACCAATCTATTAGAAGGAGTGGAATCGGACTTTCCCAGAATGAGCAGATCTGCATGGTCCAGTTTCAGCTTCCGTAGTGCGATCTCCACGCTCAACCGGACCAGAGATGCAGAACGCGCATAACTCTGGATAGCTACGACCAGTTGTTCGCGGTATCGCGGCGCAAGATGGTGAACTGCCCTGGCCATGGCAGCGCGCCGCAAGGTTCCAAAATAGAAGTAGTTGATTCCTCTCTCAAACGCTTCTTCCATGGCCCGGGTGTCCACGCCATATGAGCATCCGATGCCCATCCGGCTGACTTGCAGTCCCGTCCTTCCCAGAACGATCTTCTGCGAGGTACTTGAGGTACTCATGTATAATTTGAACGATAGCGGTTTTTTCAATCCAGATCAATCCGGGAGGGTACCATGAGACGCATCTGTTTGATTCTGATTGCACTCAGTCTTTGCACAGTGTTTTGTTTTGGCGGAATGCCGGCACACACTTACTCAATTGTCGCGCGCGATCCACAGACCGGAGAAATGGGAGTAGCTGTTCAGTCCCATTATTTCACGGTTGGCTCGATCGTCCCCTGGGCGGAAGCCGGAGTCGGCGCCGTGGCTACGCAGTCGTTTGTGGAAGTCACCTATGGACCCCTCGGACTGGAATTGATGAAGGCTGGAAAGTCCGCGCCCGAAGCGCTGCGGTCGTTGCTTGCCTCGGATGAAGGGCGCGAGGTGCGTCAGGTTGCGATGATTGACGCAAACGGAAACGTCACAGCTCATACCGGAGGCAAGTGCATCGCAGATGCAGGGCATCACGTGGGGAATAACTACTCGGTACAGGCCAATCTGATGTCCAACGCCACTGTGTGGCCCTCGATGGCGAAGGCATTTGAAAGTGCAAGCGGTTCGCTGGCAGAGCGTATGCTGGCTGCGCTTGAAGCGGCGCAGGCGGCGGGCGGAGACATCCGCGGGGAACAGTCAGCGGCCATTCTGGTCGTCAGCGGCAAACGGACAGGAGTCTGGTGGAAGGATAGACTGATCGATCTGCGCGTGGAAGATCATCCTCACCCGCTGCAGGAGTTGCGGCGCTTGCTGAAGTTGCAGGCAGCGTATCATCATGAAGACCGTGGGGATGTCTTTGTAGCCGAAAAGAAATTGGAGGAAGCCCTGAAAGAATATGAAGCCGCAGCGCAACTTGCCCCTGAAAACGATGAACTTCTTTTCTGGTATGCAGTGGGAGTTTACACGGCCGGTGATGAAGCGCGTTCCCTTGAATTGTTTAGAGAGGTTTTTCAACGCGATCGCAGATGGATCGGACTGGTCGACAGATTGCCTGCGTCCGAACTCTTGCCGGCAGAAGCGGTCGCAAAAATAAAAGCAGTCGCGCCAAAGTAAACGGGAGGCGGGCGTCCCTGCCGCCAACTCCGACCACGGAGGACCGCTTCTCCAAATAGAAGGTGCGCCCCTACTCAGTATCTTCGAGGGCTTTTTCCGCTTGCTTCGATTCCGCTTCCGATGCTTCCTTCGCATCTCGCGAGTAATCCAGAGTGCCAAGGCCGCCATCGGGTCCTCTGTCATCTTGTGGTTCCGCCACCTCCTCCTCAGCAGGAGGAGACTCTTGCTGCGTAGAGGCTGGTCTTATCTTCTCTTTTTCAGGTTCGACACTCGATTTGCAACCCGGAATCCACAGAACGAATAACAGGAGCGCCAGAATTCGAATCGCTTTCAATCTCTTTCCTTTAGAATTTTCTGTTCTTCTTTCTGTTTTTTCTCAATATCCGTTTTCACCTGCTTTGCCCCCTGCAAAGCACGGATTTCCAGAGGCGCGTTGGGATCGCCCAGGTCCTCTACTTCTTTTTGCACTTTATTTTTCTCCTCCGCTTCCGGATTCTTTCCGCAACCGAAGATCAGAAGGGCTCCACTCAAGAGAAGAGCAAGAACGCGCATGACCTTATTCTACTGCAGTTCGTAATGAATTGCGCCCCTACTGTGCCATACGACGGCGGTCGCGAAGGCGGATCCATCCTTCCGTGCCGCTCACACAAATGCCGATCCAGCAAAGTCCCGCGACTAATCCCGCAGCAACATCGCTCAGATAATGGACACCCAGATAGATCCGGCTCGCCCCAATGAGTAGTGTGGCAACGAAACATCCGAGGATTCCTACCACGCGCCAGAACGGACGTCTTTGCGCCGTAAAGAACACCACATACGCAAGACCCCCAAAAAACAACATGGAACCCATCGCGTGTCCGCTGGGAAAACTATAACCGTGCGCTACCACAAGATGCGAAACATCAGGCCGGACCCGTTGAAAGCCATGCTTGAGCAGCACATTCAGCAGGCCGCCTCCTGCCATGATCGAAGCGAACGCGTAGAGACGCCGGCGCGAACGACGGAAGAACAAAATGAGACCCACGGTAAGCGACAGCACAAGCACCGAAGACGAATTTCCAAAGAAGGTGATTCCGCGAATCAGAGCTGTCATTTCCGGCGAATCAATCGAATCCACATATGCTTGTGCAGCCGCATCGGCGGAACGGATCCCGGGTGTTTCGAACACTTCATCAGCAATCAACTGAAAGGACAATCCCGCAATAAGCGCTATCGCGAATCCGGCGGTCAAATGCAGTCCAAGATAGCCATCGGGTGAAAGCCACCGCTGATAGAAACCTTTCGATGGTTCCGGCTGTGTCACTGATCCATATTACAATAGAAAGAACGAGATCCTTCGTCAGTCACCCGGACAACCTTCTGTGACACTAAGGGCCCGCGCAAAGAACACATTTCACCTCCCCGCATCCACGGATTATACTACATTATTAGTAGATAGAGATTGTGGCTGATCGACGGTTCTGTCAAAAAATCAATCCAAAAACTTTTTTCTCACGTATGAAGATAAGAGAACTGTTAAGCCGCAAAAAAAATCAAGGAGGATTTAGATGCGAATTAAGTTTTTTGTCTTCAGCCTCGCCGTATTAGCGGCGCTGGCGTTTTTCTGTAACTTTTCCCAGGCCTCGAGCCACCGCGAGGCCCAGGCGATTTTGGAGGACCCCGAATGTGACAACACCGATGTTTACGCATGGGTGTCCGATGACGACCATTCAAAACTCTACCTGTCGGCCGGATATAATGGCCTGCACGAACCTGGTCAGGGTAACCAGCAAACGCGGCTGGGCTGTAACGTCCTGTATGAGTTTCACATTAGCCGCGGCACAGGTATTTTGGACGATGCAGTAACCTATCAAATCAAGCTCAACTGCGCGGACCCACCCCGCGTCGATACGACTGATCTGGGTTTACCCCCGGGCGGTGGTAAGGAACTTCTCGTCCAGATTGGCGGGGCAACGTTTAACTATGATGTGACGAAGGTTGTGCACAGCGGTGACAGCACGACTTCCACAGTAATCGGGAAGGGCTGCCGCATGGCGCCGCCAAACGTAGGTCCGGCAACAGATCGAATCGCGTACGGTCTCGGCAATTTTACAGGTTACGATGCTGGAGATCCCACGCAGTTCGAGAAGGGCCTTTACAGTGAAAACTTCGTCAAGAGTTTTATCTGCGACATGGGTTCCGAGGGCCGGGCCTTTGTCGGCGTCATGGATGACGCGTATCAACTGGATGAGAAAGGAATCTTCGACATCCTCAACCTGGCAAATCTGCCGGGCGGACGAAGGACTCCGGGAGAAGACGTCTTCGCCGGTTTTAACCTCAATGTGATCGCCCTCGAGGTCCCGACCGAAACAGTTTTGGGAAAATCTATTCCGCACAATGGCACTTGCGGGGATGATTCGCTAATAGGAGTTTGGGCCTCTGCGAGCCGCCGCAAGTTCCGTACGATTCGCAGCAGCGGCGATCCTGTCGAGACGGGTCCATGGATCCAGTGCGGTCGCGAAGCGCTTCCGCTTGTCAATGCTGGGCTCATCGGTGTCCAGGATCAGTCCAAGTTCTTGCGCACCCAGCCCAAAACCGATGTTGAGAACTTCGCCGGCTATTTCCTGAACCCGATCCTTGTTCGGGATCTGGAGTTCCTTGGGCTCTACAAGGCCCTGGGCGTACCACAATCAACCGTGGAGAAGCTGAAGACCGGTCGCTTCGATATCTTGAAAACAATCAACCTGGACAATATCCCGAAAAAGGGCTGCCATCACGTCCCGATTGAGCCAGGAAAAACTGGCGACGTGCTACGTCTCGATGTGGCCACCGATTCCCACTTCCCCAATGGTCGCAGGATCGGGGGAGGCTCACAGGGACCTACGTTTAACGACGTAGATGTGAGCGATGTCA
>CAZDDB010000146.1:0-2647 GCA_964504105.1 uncultured Acidobacteriota bacterium | reverse complement strand
GAATTCCCGTTTTACGCGCTGCCCCATCAGGGCTTGAACGGCGGACACGGGAAACCGGCACCGTAAGTGCAGGAATCTCGATGGATTGAAAGGGGCGGACGGCGTCCGCCCCTTTTCCCAATCCGAACCCGAACCTCTCTCCGTATAAAGAAGTAGGGAGTTGCTCATGACAAGAATTTATTTGTTTGTGGCGCTTTACCTGGCGATTATTTGTGCGCATATCGAAGCCGGAGATTTCATGGCTTCAAAATCTCTCGATGAACAAATGAAAACTTATCAGGAGCTGGTCAAGAACAACCCTCACAATGTTTCCGCACTGAACAAACTGGCTTATGTCTACATCCGGAAAGTTCGGCAAACGGTGGATTTCAGTTACAACGTCTCGGCTGAAAAACTACTGCGGCAGGCTCTGACGATTGATCCCAGGAATTACGACTCTTTGCTTTTCCTTTCGATCGTTTCCATGGCGCAGCATCGTTTTGCAGATTCCCGCGATATGGCTCTGAAAGCGATTTCTATGAATGCATACGGCTCCGGAGCTTACGGAATTCTAGGAGATGCCTACTACGAACTTGGATCCTATCAGCAAAGTGCGGATGCCTACGACAAGATGGGAGATTTGAAGCCCGGTTCTCCTTACTACGCCAGAATCTCTTCGTACCGTGCCCTCGCTGGAGATCCGGAGGGAGCTATCGGGATCATGCAAGCGGCGCTGGAAGCCTCCGATCGGAGCGATTCCGAAGACCATTCCTGGTACCTGCAGCAGCTCGGTAACCTGGCCTTTGAATCCGGAAAAACGGGAGAAGCCGAAACATATTTCCGGCAGTCTCTCCACTTCTATCCTGCATCCTACAACGCATGGGCCGGTCTCGCGAAGGTGAAGGCTGCGCAGGGAAAACCGGAGGAAGCAATCGCTTTCTATCGGAAGGCAATCGCCATCGTTCCGATGCCGGAATTTGTGGCGTCACTTGGGGACATTTACACCTCGCTGGATCGTGCCAGGGAAGCACAAAAACAGTATGCGCTTGTCGAGTATATCGGCCGGATCAGCAAAGTAAATCAAGAAATCTATAACCGCCAGATCGCCGTATTCTATGCCGATCACGACAGGAAACTGGAAGAGGCCCTGAAACTCGTTCAGAACGAGATCGCGATTCGCAAAGATGTTTATGGATTCGACGCGCTGGCCTGGTGTCTATACAAAAACGGCAAGATTCCGGAATCTGTGAAAGCAATCAGAGAGGCTCTCCGAATGAAAACAAAGGATGCAAAACTCTTCTACCATGCCGGAATGATTTATTTCGCAGCGGGCCGGCCTGCAGAAGCAAAGATTTTTCTGAAAACTGCGCTTGCAATTCAGCCGCAATTCCATCCTCTTTTCGCCAGGAACGCGGAAGAAACGATTCGGAAAATAGAAGAGTCTTAAGAGAAGCTGATGAAAAACATATTCCTCGCTCTTCTTTTGATCGGATCGGGCGCGCCGTTGCTGGCCCACCCTATGGGCAATTTTTCGATCAATCACTACTCGGCAATCTCCATACAGACAGACGGCATTCATGTGGAGTACATCATTGACATGGCGGAGATTCCTGCGTTCCAGGAAATGCAACACGCGAATGCTGAAGAGATTTCCGAACAATTCCGGTTGAATCTGAGTTTGTTTGTAAATGAACATCGCCTGCAGCTGACACCAACGGGAAACCGGATGAAGGTAGTCCCCGGAGCGGGGGGTCTGCCTACATTTGTGATTACTTCAGACTACTTCGCAAAATGGAACAATGAGTTTTTTAAGAAAGCGAACTCTGTCAAATACGTGGATGAAAATTACCCGGAACGGATTGGATGGAAAGAGATTGTCGTTAAACGAAATTCTGCGATGCCGCTCCTGAACTTGCCGCCGGATTCATTTCAGGATCGAAGCAAACAGCTTACGGAATATCCTGCGGACCCTGCAAAGAGCCCGCCTGGTGAGACATCCGTTGCCTTTGCTTTCTCCAACGCTGTGTTTTCCCCGCAAGTGGAAGCGAATCCGGGCGAATCGAGTGCGCTCTTACAAACCTCTCCCCTTCGCCGCGAAGATCGCTTCACGCAGCTGATTCATGCAAAGGAGCTCTCGCGCGATGTGGTCTTGTTTTCTTTGCTCGTTGCTTTTGTGCTGGGCGCATTTCATGCGTTGTCGCCGGGGCACGGAAAAGCGATCGTCGCAGGCTACCTGGTCGGTTCCAGGGGAACAGCCTCGCATGCAGTTTTTCTTGGTGCGGTGGTTACCTTCACTCACACGGTGGGCGTTTTCGCGCTGGGATTGATTACGCTTTTCGGTTCGAAGTACATTTTGCCGGAAAAGCTGTATCCGTGGGTAGGATTTATTTCCGGGATATCGATTACGTGGATCGGCGCTTCTCTCCTCCGCAAAAGTTGGCTCCGCAACAGAAAGCATCACAGCCATAATCCCGGCCACCACCACGATCATGATCACGATGATCACAATCATGGCCACGATCATCATCACCACCATCCCCAGGATCATTCTCAGGATCATCTTCATGACCGATCTCATGAGCATTCTCACCTTCCGGTCGATCAACACACGGACAGCATCACATGGAGGAGTTTACTGACTGTAGGAATTAGCGGCGGGGCGTTGCCC
>CAZDDB010000145.1:0-9284 GCA_964504105.1 uncultured Acidobacteriota bacterium | reverse complement strand
AATGAGATTGTATCGCTCTTCCGTAAGGGACAACAACGCTTCGCTAAGGAGTCTCCGTAAAATAACTTGATCAAAGTTGTCCTTTGGATCTGCAATTGCAGTGTGACTGATGCAGAAGGATTCAAAGGGCGGTTGCTGGCACTGATGCCGCATCTGAACGAAAGACAGCTGCGAATGGCTGCGGCTCTGGAAGCACGCTATTTGGGATATGTTACCAGGGTGTAGCGCGTAACTGGGATAGCGCGCGGTAAGCCGGATAAATTCCATGGAGAATGGAATTACACTATCCGGCCGAGGAATTCCAAGTCGACTCATTAAAGTTGTTCAAGTTATTTTGCGGAGGCTCCTTAGCGGTTCATTTCCGTTGATATGTTACCGGATTGTGATATGGATGGGAGAGGATTTGGAATCTGTAAACGGCACACCGATCTGGAAGGTGTGTTGTCCCGGCTGGATGGTCCACCGGGTAGAGTATGGAAAATCTACTGTCTGGAACGGAGCGCCGTCTACATACCAGATAATTTGTGGAGTTTGTGGATCTATGATCGCTTCGAGCGCGATTGTGGCCAGACCTTCCGGTGTTTCCGGATCGCACTGGATGTGGAGTCCATTTTCCGGCAATGTGATTTGCAAGCGGGTGGTTTCGCGCAAAGACGAAAAAGACGCAAAGCTTTGGTAAATCGTTTCTTTGGGTCTTTGCGGGAAATATCCCTTGCTCTCAACCCAGGTCGCGTATTGCGGACCGAGATGGACGGCGGCCGGCGTCAGCGCGAAATGGGCATCACAGAATTCCACCGGTTGCTGTCCGTTTCGGAACCATTCCGTTGTCACGCGATCGCATTCCGGTTTCGCCAGCCTGCCGGTAAGTGCACAGATCCGCACGGGGACAAACCCGCGTGGCGGAGGAAACCTGACATCGCGGAGTCCGTCTGTCAGTTCCAGCTGCAAGAAATTCAAGACACGCTGTGCTAGCACGGCCGCCGTGCGATATCCGCTTAGCCGGTTCATCGGTAGATAATCGGGATGTCCCACCCAAACGCCGACAACATATTTCGCAGAGTACGCGACCGTCCACGCATCACGATGCGCGTAGGATGTCCCGGTTTTTACCGCAACGGGAAAAGGATATTCCGTGGATCCCATTCGTGGAAACGCCGGCAGCCGCGCCATCGGATCGGAAAGAAACAACGTGATCTGGCGCGCCGTTTCTTCCGAAAGAATCCGGCGGGAAAGCGAGCAGGGCTGACCGTCATACCACACCAGGTCGCCAAGCACTCCTTCACGCGCCAGCACGCTGTAGGCGCGCACCAGCTGTTCCAGCGTCACAGGCAATCCGCCCACGGCAAGGCCCACTCCATATTCCCTTGCAGGCTTCGCGCTGGTATGCAGCCCGAGATCACCGAATAGTCCGTAGGCTTCATCAATTCCCGTGCGAAGCAGCAGATCTACCGCTGGAACATTACGCGAGTTGGCCAGGGCCACACGTGGAAGCAGTGGTCCCAAAAACTGGTCGTCCGCATTTCCAATTCCACCCGCCGCGCGATGCAGATCTTCCAGGATGGTTGCCGGAGTGATGACTCCGCGTTCCAGCGCGAGGCCGTACAAGAACGGTTTGAGAGTGCTGCCCGAAGAGCGTGGGATCCGGGTGTAATCAATCGCTCCCGCGTGTCGCTGGTCAAAGTAGTTTGCCGACCCAACCCATGCCAGTACCTGATTGGAGTTGCGATCGAGGACGATCACTGCGGCGTTTCCCGCGCCGTATTTTTCCCAGGAATCGAGTGCCTGAGATGTCAGCCAGGAAACCTCCCGCTGCAAATCCAGGTCCAGCGAAGTTTGCACAATCGGACGAGATGGAAATCGATATGGATCTGTGTTCCTCTGGAGCTCCAAATCTGCAAGCATCTTTTCCAGATACAACACCGCGTGCATGGCAGACTCTTCACGCTTTCCCGGTTCCGGCATTCTTAGCCCGGCCAGCTGTTTTGCTGCAAGGCGATATTCCTCGCGTGTCAGTACTCCCTGTTCAAACAGATGCCCCAACACTCTTCGCCCGCGTTTGATTGCGCTTGCCATTCCCGCGGGATCGAATGGATTCATTCTGCCGGGGGCTTGCGGCAAAGCTGTCAGAACACTTATTTCCGCCCAGCTCAAATCCTCCACAGGCTTGTCAAAATAACGGCGCGCCGCGTATGCGATTCCGTGAATCCTGTTTCCGTACGGAGCGATGCGAAGGTAGTGGGCAAGCACGGCCTCTCTTCCATATGTGTGTGTTAGAAAGAGCGCGGTGAACGTTTCGGTTATTTTCCGGAAGTACGTTCGACTGCCCGGGTTCTGCATGCGTGCCACTTGCATCGCGATCGTGGAGGCGCCGGAGATTCTTTTCCGGTGGACTGCGTTCTGAACCAACGCCCGAAAAACACCCACCGGATCCACTCCAGGATGCTTCCAGAACCGCCGGTCTTCTAATGCAGTAGTAGCGGAAACCACCCGTTCCGGAAGAGGCTCCACCGGCCAGTACCCGAATTCTTCTGTCCCGCTCCCCGTTTCGGCCAGGAACCGGCCGTGACGGTCCAGAAGCAGCAGACTCGCTGGGGGGCTTTTCAGCCTGGCACGGGAGACGGAGAGAAGGATCTCACCACAAAGGCACAAACAGCACAAACAAAAGAACAGGATCGCTGCGCGCAATGCGGAAATCCTGCCCGCAAATCTTGCGAAGGACGTCCGCGTTCTCCGATGCTGCAAACCACTTTTCATTTTTGTATGTTCACTCTTGCGCCAAAGGAATTGCCGCGCACGGCGCCGTCGTACATCATTTCTGCATGCGCGGCGGGTTGGATGAAAGAACCCGAAATCGTAGCCCGCGTCCGGAAATAGAAATCGTACGTTCCTTTGGGCAGGCTGTTGTAATAAAAAGCCGCCTGATCATCGAGATATGCCGCATACGTTGGCTGCAGTGTGAGTTGTCCGGAAGATCGCGCTTCGGGCGGCGCCGTTGCAAGATTCGGATTGAGGGGCTCCATCCCTGCAGCCAGCGGTACCACAACCGCCACATAGTTTCTATCCTTTGGATTCACGATCTGTACATGCTCTTCGATCACATCTCCCACAGAAAACTCTGCGGTTGTTCCGGCTGCGACCAGAGATGTGCGATCCGCAGGTTCCTGACTGTTCCGGATTCGAAGCATCTCGCGTGTGACGACAAGACCGCCGGCCGCCGCTGCGACATGACTGCCGTCTGAGGATGGCACGTACGTTGTTTCCGCACGGACCACAACAGAGCCTTTGCCGCCGGTTTGCAGCATCACTTCGCCATCTGCGCTTGTAGTCGTTGCAAAGTAGCCGGTGGGATCGCCGGGTCCGATCTGCATCAACTTTGATTCATTGCCGAAGCGGACCTCAACACGATTTGGCGCAACTCCTTCAAAGGGAGGCTGCAGCAATTCAGATAACGCCAGAAGCGCAGCGGCATTTGCATTCGTGCTGCCCCAACCGTCGTCCTGGCCCAGGGTCACCAACGCCTGAATCAGAATCTGAAGCTTGGGATTCTTCGCTTGAACCAGGCTGAGCGATCGCGTCATTTCCGCAACCGTGCGTGTTTCACTTGGCAGGATCAACGGGCTCCTGACTCTATCTTGCAACCCGCCGTAGATCTCCTGCTGCTGATGCAAGCGTACAATCACGCCGTCCCACAATCTTTGCGAAAGCAGCTGCGTCGTTGCCGAATCGCCTCCTATACTGAGTGCGCGCAGCACCATCGCCGTAGCTTCCAGATCCAGATACTCTGTCTTGCGCGACAGCTCCGACGCGTAAGCAGGATTGAACTTGCCGGCATCTGCGAGAGCTGCCAACGCCCACGTCCGTTCTTCAAATGCTTCCCCGGTGATGAAGTGACCATAATCGGACCGCAACGCGCGCTCCAGAGACGCGGTCAGCGTGTTGAATATTTTTTCATCTACAGGAAATCCCGCTTTGCTCGCTTCTACCAGAAACTGAACTACCCACGCAGTCAACGACACAGAACCCCGCGAGCCGGGCCAGTATGCGCATAGACCGTTGGAGTCGATGACAGCCGGAATCCAATCCAACGTTTCGTTTACAGCTCGATGGATTTCCGCTTCCGTGCCGCGTTGATGCAACAGATCGCGGAATTTCTTCAACGCGATGAATGCGCGCGCGCGGCTCAATTTCTGTTCCGTGCATCCGTATGGATACTCCAGCAGGAAATCGAGACCCGCAGCCATTCGGACCAGTCCCGGGTGTCCTGAAATCAAGATCGTCCGCTTTACTGTCCCCGGACGCGCAGGCTCCGTCAATTTTGGAACCGGCACCGGCTGATTCGGCAGCAGTTCCTGGAACGTACGCAGCGTGATTTTCGGACGGTCCTCAAGAATCGGAAGCCTTACCTCGAACGCGTCCTTTGCTCCATCCGAGGCGCGCTCGACTCCCATTAGAAAGGACACTTCACGGTACGGAGGATTTCCGAGTTTATTGTAGGGCGGTGTGGGAACTTCCACTGGAAAATCGATTCGTTCCGCCCGGTTCGGAATCCAGCTCAAATCCTGTCTGGAGGGCCCCCGCAGGGTAACGCCTGTAACTTTGATTTCCGCCGCGCCTTTGCCCCCTTCTCCCTCTACGATCCGTCCGATTGCGGAAGCCGTGAACGAATCTCCCGGACGAACGAATCGTGGCAGGGCGGGCTGTACGATCACAGGCAAACGAACGGCAAGCTGGCCTGTCGCATAACCGAAACGCTCGCTGCCGCTCACCGCTTTCGCCCGGATCTTGAAGTTGGTGAGGTTGTCCGGCAATTCAACAGTGACGCTCACAATTCCATCCGGCCCCACCAGGATATTGGGATTGTAATAAGGAACCGTCTTGAAATTTTTCCGCACCGTTGCGCGTTCGAGGATGCCGGCTTCTTCTTCCCCCTGATCCCCGCCCGGAGCTTCGGAGAAGGGGAGATAACCGAATGCCATGTTGCGGCTGTCGTGAATGTCGAGCCGCGATTTTACTGCGGGTATGAAATCGGGAAGCGGATCGAGCCGCTGTTCCTTGCCCAGCGCCAGCACACCCTGATCTACAAGCCAGAGCGTTACTTCACCGGGGAGCGGTGTTTTTTGCGGCGTGGCCAATTGAATTTTGACTTCGATCTTTTGTGCCGGTCGCGCTTTTTGAGGATAGTCCAGTTTTACATCCACACGGTTGTCCACAGGATTCACTTTGATCCATGCGGTGGCGGCCATGGTGGATGGTTTTCCAAGATCGCTCTGATTCACCGCAATGGGAAACGTCCCGGGGATGCGGCCGCGAAGCAACAGGAAGTGAACCGGGATTTGTGGCGCGTATGTGTTTTCGATCGGAAGTGTGAATGTTGCAACTCCCGCTTTTACCGGAATCCACTCATAGCGGTTTCCCTCCGTCGCTTCGGTGATACCCAGTGCTGCGGCCTGTTGATACGGACTCTTCAACACGAGGGTTGCGGAGTCGCCCGGATTATATTCTTCCCGGTCCATCGCAACGGAAAAAACCGGGCTGACCGGTTTCGCCCATGTGACCGGCTGATCCCCACCCGCGTACAGATCCACCGAAATAACTTGCGCACGCTCCAGACGGTCCTGCGCTTCGAGTTCTACCACGTACACTCCCGAACGCTGAATCGGCAACCGGACGGTTACCGGTTGTGTTTCACTTGTGACCGTTGTTTCGTAGACCTTCTCATCCATAACATCGGTGGCATAGCGTGCTACGCCATCCGAGAAATCGCTTTCCCGCAGAAGCGAATGCCACTGCCGGTTGAGTAAACGTACGGTCACCTGTTTCCCGGCGATCAGTTTGTCATCCGGACCGCATACGATTACCTGCGGTTCAATTGCGGTTGCGTGTTCCAGATAGCGCGGGACCTTGAGTCCCAGCACAAACGGAGGCAGAGCGCGGACCGCTTTTGTTGCGGTGACGGTTTGATCATCCGGGCCGGTAACCGTCGCTTCGATCACATAGCTGCGCGGCTGCGCGGTTGGCTCAATCGCAGGATTCAACAGCAGTGTGGCCGATCCTTTATCGTCCGTTGTGTCCTGTTTCTCCAAACGCGGTGTGGATTCAAACTTGCGGTTCGAGGAAAATCGTCCATCCGAAGAATACAGGAAGCCGTCTATACCTTTCGGATCTTTTGGCGCCCAGGTATAAGGGAACTGCGTCACACGCCACTGGATATTCTGACCGGCCACACTCCCGCCTGCGTAATAATTGGCGGTAAGGCGAACCTCAAATTCCTGATCCAGCGGAATTCGGTCATCCGAATGGAGCTGCACTTCAAAGGTGGGGATCCGGTATGCTTCCACACGAAACGAAACAAGGCCGAAACGCTCGCGCTTCTTGTTCTCCAGATGAGCGGTGTATTCTCCGGTTGGGATATTCGCTTCGGAAAACTTCTGATAGAAGCTTCCGAATTCTGTAAAAGTAGCGGGATATCTCCACTGTAATCCGCCCGGTCCATCCACAACAACGACTACTTCGAAGGAAAGATTGCTTAGTTTTCCATGATCGCGGGAACGCAAATATCCCTTGATGTGGACGTCTTCGCCCGGTCTGTATACCGGACGTTCGGTGAACAAATGAACGAGTCTTTGCGGCTCGGCCTCCCGTCCGATGAGCGATTCGAACGCCCATTGTAGCCAGGTATCTGCACTTGGAAACCACTGATTGTCTGCATACCGTTCCGGTGCGCGTGTTGGATCCAGAACAAGCGTGTCGTTGTCTTTTGAAACAACAATGCGCTGGACTCTCCATGTCTTTCTGTATTTCAGATCAGGGCCGGGAGCCTTCCAGCGCAGAGTTCCTGCGGCGTCTGTAATCCCTTCGAAAAATGGAATCCATGTTGTTGGTTTCCCTTTTTCGTTGAAGATGCCTTCGATGCGAATCGTTGCTCCGGCAACGGGCTGCGCGGTGGAAAGGGAAGTGACTGCAAAGCGCACCGCCAGCGGCTCTTCGGCGGTGGAGAGACTGAGATCGCTCACTTGAATGCGCATCCAAGAGCGTTCGTTCGATGTATCCAGACGCCGGATGCCTACCAGGTATGTTCCGGGATGTTGTTTCCCGGAAATCGCGGTCAGATGCGGTTCCAGATTCAGACCGAATGCTGCGGAGCTTCCTTCTTTTCGCAACGGAATCGAAACGAGTGTTGAGACAGCCGGGGAAGTCAGATTGGAAATCTGCGCGATCATCTCCTGTTCCGTGATGGCGCGCGTCGTATCGGCATACGGTTTTGGTTCTTCACCCGGGCCGGGCGGACGCTGCGATTCATCTGTGCTGACCGGATGATCGGGGAACGGCCAGAAAGAGCGGTCGAGCGGATCGATCGGGAAGATCCGCAGATCGAGGCGTTCCTGCCCTCTTCCCTGAACCGGCGCCATTTGGGGGCCGAAGCGTTCCAGGATTCCTTCTCCTTCGGAGAGTTTCAAATAAGAGGGACGCCGCGGAAAGTACAAATGCATCTCACTCTCACCGTTCATCAGCAGCGCGCGCCCTTCCGCATCGGTGAGGGGAATCGGAACGAGGGTCATTCTGTACAGCGTATCCCACGAAAAATCGCCATTGATCTCCAGGATCCTTCCGCGCGCCACGAATGTTAGGTTTTCAACCGCCGGAGAAAATCGGATCAGATTACGGCCTTCCACAGGTCCGGTTTGCCGCAGCGTGGAAGAGAACTCCGCAATTACAGTGCGCCCTGAGGAATCGCAGCGGATCACTTGTTCCGGCGTGTAGCGGGAACCCTGTTGCGCTACCGGATAACGATGGTTGTAACACCCGGCACTCAAGATGCGGAACGGCTCGGCCGTCGCAAATGTGATTTCGAGAAACGATTCTGCCGCGTCATCATCCAGCGAAAGACGGAGATGCACGATCACGCGCATGCCGTTCGGAATGGGATTGTGAAAACCCACGACATAAGTGGCAACATCGGATCGCGATTTGCGTTCCATTTCCTTAATGTCAAAATTGTCGCGCGTCAGCCACTGCGCTTCCTCTTTCTTGATGCCGGGAAGCGGGCGTAATTCCACAGTCAGCATCTGGGAAAGCGCTTGCAAATCCAGCGGTTCAGGGAAAGTGAGGGTGAGCGATTCAATCGGATCGAGACCCTGTTCATTGTTTGCAGGAATGGTTTCCGCAGGCGCAGACATGAGCGTCGTGAGCGTGGTCGATGAGCTTCCAGCTTTCCAGGTAAAACGCGCCAGCGGCGGCCATGGCTCTGCCGGCTTGAACTGCAATGTCCGCGCATCCAGCCACGTGAACGCACCAGGATGAGACGGAGTCAACTTTACAAGCCTCTCCGCATGATCTTCCGGACCACCCGCGGCAGGTCCCGTATCCTGAGGGTAGAAGATCGTTACAGGATCCCACCGCCGCAGAAAATGGTCCGGGACAACCACCGTGCCCATTTTGCCTGCGGGCCGTTTGACCGATGCCGGGAGGGCTATGGAAAGGACAGATCCAAGGATGACTGCGATCGCTGCCAGGATGATTCTGCGCATGCTTGATTTCTCCTGCGTTGGCAATCGCAAGGAGCATGCCAGCGGTTTGTAACGCCGGCGTCCCGCCGGCCCAGTCGTCGATTCACCACAGGATCACTTTGTTCTGTGCCGCTGATACACACAACGGGAAAACAACACACGCATTGAAACGATGAACGCGGAATCATGAACGATGAATGGCGTACACGGGTGTGGTAGGGGCGACCCTTGTGGTCGCCCTTTGCCGGTTTTGTGTACGGCTGAGTTAGGGCGTGCGCCAGGGGGCAGGCAGTTTCTTGAAATCTGTCTTGTCGAACGTGCAGACCTGGTCCCCGCCTTGCAGTGCCCGAAGAGACAGATAGGAGTCAATAAAATCTACGTTCTTGTCGCGAGACAATTCGATCGCGTCGATCAGGAGCTCACGGTTTTCTACATCCAGATGATCCGAGGAAAGAAACGGAACAAAGTCCCGGGCAATGTCGCTCATTGAAAAATGATAAATGGACGAAGTAAGCGCCCAGATCACTTCTGCCACAATGAGACGGTCCAGGGCCAATCGGACCTCACCCCGCTCGGCCTGTTCCATAAACTTTTCCACCTGACTGGCCTGGCCCGCAGGTTCGCCGGTCAGATACCGAATGAGGAGGTTTGAATCCAACCAGAATCGGTTCATTCCTCGCTGATCCGGCGCGCAATCTCACGCTTGACCGATTCCCGCAGCTTCTTCTTTTCAACTGCATTCTGTTTCCGGGAAAAGACACCGCGGAATTCCGTCAA
>CAZDDB010000144.1:0-9315 GCA_964504105.1 uncultured Acidobacteriota bacterium | reverse complement strand
ACCGTCAGCCGTAAGAGCCAGATACAACGCATAGATCTTCATCGGGACTTCATATTACACCGGTTACTCCTGGTGTAATATGAACACATGCCGCAGACAAGAATTGCTCTCCTGATTCCCTGCTACAACGAGGAAATCACGATCGGCGAGGTGGTGCAAAGTTTCCGGAATCAGTTGCCCGATGCAGCCGTGTATGTGTTTGATAACAACTCTTCGGATCGCACAATAGAAAGAGCGACGGAAGCGGGGGCCACCGTGCGGCAGGAACGCAGACAGGGAAAGGGATACGTGGTTCAATCGATGTTCCGGCTGGTGGAAGCCGATGTTTATGTCATGGTAGACGGCGATGGAACATATCCGGCAGAAGCGGTGCACAAAATACTCGCGCCCGTATTGAGCGGAGAAGCGGACATGGTTGTGGGATCGCGGCTCCACCGGGAATCACAAAGCCAATTCAAGACGCTTAACCGCTTCGGCAATCGTTGTATCACAGCGCTATTGCGCCGCATCTTCCATGTAAAGCTCACAGACATCCTCTCCGGCTATCGCGCATTCAACCGCGATTTCGTGAAAGGAATTCCGCTGTTTGGCGGAGGTTTTGAGATCGAAACAGAGCTGACCATCAAAGCGCTTGAACGCGGCTACCGGATGCTTGAAGTGCCGATCGATCTGACATCGCGCGCTGCCGGCTCACATTCTAAAATTCGTTTGGTACGCGATGGGTTTCTGATTCTCAACACAATCCTGGCCTTTTTTCGCGATTACAAACCGCTCACCTTTTTTGGTTTCGCCGGTCTGGCTCTTGCAATCGCAGGAATTGTGCTGAGTGTGCTGTTTTCCTCTTCCGCGTTGTATCTGGCGCTTGCGCTTTCCGGTTTGCTTCTGATGGTTGCCGGACTGATCCTGCATACAATCGTGCGGCGCTTCCAGGAGCTCGATCACCAGCTCCGGGTCCAAAAACCGCCGCTATTGTCTCAGGAAACGGACCGAGACAAACGATAATCCCAGGTTGCGGCGATCTGTCTTTGATTTGACCGGTACAAAAGTTTGCGAACGGATTAGCAGACTGTGAATTTCCGGAATCGCCTTCCCGTCGATCTGAAAATGAAACTCACCCGCCTCACTCTTCAGCAAGGTTGCAGCGGTTGTGCCATTGATGATCAATTCCGGGTTTCCGCCGCCCGCCGGAAATCCTTTGACCGCTGACAGGATCAGCATCGTTTCCTTTCCTTCCGTGTGAAACGTAAAGTCAACGATCTCACTGGCCCCTGTCGTCCACCGCCACCCCCTTTCCTGTAAATAAAAATTCAGAAATGTCACATCCTGATCATCAAAACGAATTCCGCTCTTTTCAGGCGGGGCCCCCTTCTCAGAGATCCGGTAAACATCCAGATTCATGGAATTGGTTTTGGGGGGATCAGGAAATGAATCTTGATTTACGTTAGGAACATACGCAAAGGAAATGTTAAAACCTGTTCGTATTTCAACATGAAAAATCCTCTGCGACTTCAACGCTGTGAGACTGGAAGGGTCCAGGATCGCAAAAAGAGGTCTTCGTTGACGCTTCAAATAGGAATCAACGATCGCTTTGAATCCGGGAGATGGTTGCCGATCAAAAGGCAATAGTAGCACATCGCGATCTAGAAAATACTGAAGCGGCGTCTCCAGGTGAATCCCTGCATAAGTATCGGCAACCAGAAGTAGCGCATTCGCCGGGACATGATCGTCCAGAGTCTTCGTCTGCGCAAGTACATCTTTATATAGCCGCTGTGCCAGTAGATCGTAAGATTTGGTAATAAAGACGAACGCAATCGCACAAACAAAAATCACGAAAAGAAAATCGATTGTGTTCCCGAATGGGAACGCGGGCATCTTGCCCGTCAGACTAATTGCGTGCACTTTCGTCGCCGGCGGGCTGGAAGCCCGCGCTCCATTTGCCCGCGCTCCGAATCGAATCAGAGTCTGGCGCCAGCCGCTGACACCAAAAAGGAACAGCAACGGAAACACAACCGGAACAAATCTGCGGATCGTCCAGGGCTGATACTGAAATACGACCAGCGGAAAGATCAGGAGTGAGATCAAGTGTACCAGCAAAAACAGAAAAGCGCTCCGGGCAGGAAGGGAATCACTTTGCAGATAAAGGAACAGAACAGCCCCTATGAGCAAAAGCCCGAGGACCACAGGAGAGGTGTAAAGAGAGAGCCAGCCGATGTGCTGAAAGATGTCCGCCCAGTGAAAGCGCCGACGAAACAAAGGCGACATCATCACGGCGATCATCAAAATATAAATGAGAATTCGTAAGCCACGTTTCCTCTCCACTGCTCTCATGAGAACACTCGAGAGCGGGACCAGAAGAGCGTAGAGCGCAATCAGGAGCAGTCCTCCGATCCAGCGTTGCTGCAACAAGAAAGAGCCGAACCGCCGCAGCGACTCCTCCGAGACTTTAGTCACATTCTTATGTCCAAAGAAGGTCCCGATATACACGTATTCCTGAACCGTGAGCTGTTGGTACAGCGCCAGGAATCCACACGTGACGAGACAAACAAACAGCGTCCGCCATCTAGAAAGATTTTCTGCCAGAGGGCGCAGCATCGCAAAAGCAAGCACCAGACACAGCGATCCATAAAAAAGCGCAATGACGTGGCAGAGAAAGGTGGAGCCCCAGAGCATACCCACTACGAGCTGGCGTCCATGCAGCATCGTGCCGTCCGCGCGCAATCCGCTGACAAAAACCCAAAGACCGCTCAGAAATAATGCTTGACTCAAACCCTCCGAGGTTGGCATCCGCAAGAAATAAATCTCCGGATAAAAGCACAGAAAAAGCAGGGGTAAGGCGATGCCGGTCAACAGACCGCCAAATCTCCTCCCCAGCAGAAAAATCGCGATCAAGCTCAGGATATAAAAGAAGGTGAGCAGAAGAAGAAATTGATGTTGGCCCAGAATGAGAATCGCTGTCCCAAGCCAGACAGGAAACATGTGATAGAAGCCAAAGGTAACAGTCCCTTTGGAAACATCGATGAGCCTCACTCCCCCTGGAAACCGCGCTTCCTTTCCCGTGGTGTCAAGCCTGAAACGGTTATAGAACAAGTTCAGCCGTTCATTCTGACTCATCTCAAGAACAAGCGGATCGGTATAGAAAAGTCCCCCTGATTTTGCGATCTGTCCAGCCGTTGCCAGGTACACGGAAGCATCATCTGTCTGCAAAAAAGTTTCATACGGCGGATACAACTTCGAAAAAGTCAACACAGAAACGCCAAGCGCCAAACAGAACAGGAGATAAGAAGGAGAGACCCGCCTCTTCACGATCAGAACGGCCAGGAAAAACAGAAGAACTGCCGCGATCGAGCCTGCAGTCAGATAGCCGAGAATGGCCAGAATGAAGAGGATGAGTGAAGAAACCGCGAAACCGGTGAGAAAGATCAGAAAGAAGTCCGCGAAGGAGAATTTTTTAGAGTCGGGGCTGTTTCCTAAGAAGAGATGGGCGGCCCTTCCCACCAGACCAATGCAGACAATGAAACCGGTCAGTTTTAGTTCATCGATCAACAGTGCGAGTATAACATCTTAAACGCGTTGTAGAGGGCGCACTGCATGCGCCCTGTGGGCGCGCGTTGCCTCGCGCCCGCAGAACATCAATTCAGATAACTGGCTAGAGCGTCCACAGAGTTGGATTTACGCAGTTTGTTGAGGGCCTGCGCTTCGATCTGACGGATGCGCTCACGGGACAGATTCATTTTGTCCCCGATCTGTTTTAAAGTCAGAGGATTATCGTCATCCAGACCGAACCGGAGCCGCAAAACTTTCTCTTCGGTCCCGCTCAACGATCCAAGGGACCGG
Source organism: uncultured Acidobacteriota bacterium (assembly GCA_964504105.1). Lineage (GTDB taxonomy): Bacteria > Acidobacteriota > HRBIN11 > JAKEFK01 > JAKEFK01 > CAZDDB01. The sequence continues at coordinate 5,481 of CAZDDB010000144.1, read as the reverse complement.
TTGATCTGATCGTGCAAATGAATCGTGATCGCATTGTCTTCCGCTGAAGACACAGTTGTCTGCACAAGCGCGTCTCCAAGCGTCAAATCGCCCGCATCATCAATCGGATGATCCAGCGAAAGCGTTCCCGCAGTTGCTTCCAGCGAGGCGTTCAGCTCCTTCAGACTGACCCCGATCTGCTCCGCAAGAACCTCGCGGCTCGGAGTTTCATTTTGCTCACTTCGCGCCTTGGAAAGCGTAGTAGCCACACGATACAAGATGTTGGCCGTCTTGGGCGAGAGCCGGAAAACCTGGCTCGCCTGCGACAGATAATGCAGGATCGACTGCCGGATCCACCAGACCGCATACGAGGTAAACCGCACTTTACGCTCCGGATCAAAACGTCGAGCCGCTTCAATTAAACCAACATTCCCTTCGTTGATCAGATCGAGAAACGGCAGTCCGGACTTCCGGTACTTCTTGGCAATCTTGATGACAAAACGCAGATTGGACTCGATCATCTTCTGCAACGCGTCTTTGTCTCCCTTTTGAGCCCGGTATCCAAGTTCCCTTTCCTCTTCTACAGTCAGCAACGGAATCTTGGAAATTTCACGCAGATAGAGCCGCATCGCACGATTCATCGATGATTTATCTTTAGTAATGACCTTTTGCTGAACCATAATCCCTCATCTATTAGATACGTCTGAAACTGGAAAAAGTTTCAAATCTGTCAAATTTCCTTGTTTTCACATGCATTTTGGCATGCAACAATCAAGCCACAGTGACGAGAAAAGCATCTCGTCGAGGGCCATCGGCGGAGCGTATCAAAAGTGACAAATCCGTGGGTACAGGTGTCCTTTTCTGGTTCAAAATTCCCCACGTGACTGTGATTGCGCGCGCGGTTCGCGGATTCGAATCAGATCAGAGTAATCTGAGGAAGGTGGTCGAAATGCTTGAAATTGCTTTGAATTTCTCAGTTTTTCAGATCGGTCATCCAGTTCACAATCACTGTGATGATCGAGGGATAGTGTCTCCCCGGCGGGCTGGACACGATAAAGCGCTGGCCATCGAGAGTAATATCGTAGACCGAATCATCCGCAATTGTGGCAAGAGGCATCTCGAAAAGGGGCCTGGGCTGTCCCGATTCAAACGTGTCGCCCGGTTTTATGTCGACGGCCATCAACATGTTCTTGTCGGTCGAGATGTAAAAGAGTTCCTTTCCATCGCGCCGCCATCGCGCCCCGGTTCCTCCCGAAGCGGATACTTGCCACTTCCCTGCGTCTTTGGCCGGAAAAGGACGAACGTAGATCTCGGGTTTTCCGGATTCGTCGGATGTGTAGGCGATCCAACGGTTATCCGGTGAAAACTGGCCGCTATTTTCGTTGTAGACCGTTTGCAGAAAAGGAAAGGGTTTCCGTTCTCCAAACAAAGGCAGGATCCATAAATCCTGCTGTGTCTTTGCATTATCCAGGTTCACCGAAAGGAACTTGCCGTCAGCCGAAACATCCGTTGTCGTTTTGCCGATCGGCGACCGGAAGAGAACAATCTCGGTACCCGTTCCGTTGGAGGCTTTCTGAAATATGTCTGTAGAGCCGAAAAAAATCTGGCTCCCGTCCTCCGACCATGTTGGAGGGGAGTAGTCCGATGTGTTGAACGTAAGCCGGGTCATGTTGTTGCGCTCCGTGTCAAACAGCCAGATGTCACCTTCTTCTGAATGCGTTTCGTGGCGAACGGCCGCAATCCGTTTTCCATCCGGAGAAATGCGAGGATGTGTATAGAAGCTCAATTCTCCGGCAGTGTCCATCTGTTTTCCAGAGCGGTCCAGCCAAACCAATGGTGAGAGGACTACAGTATCAGGCTGGTATGAAAGAACTCCAGTTTGGGAAGCGGCGAACGCTGCAAATCCCCGCGCAAAATTGTAAGTAACCGTTTCCTGCTCAATCGTGAATGCTTCTCCTGAAACGGCTCCGCGCTTCCAGTCAAATTTCTGCGCCCTCAATTTGCCGTCGCGATAGTACAGCAAGGTTCCTGGACGTACAAAGGCGACATTTGAATTGATTTTCAACACCAGCTTGGAATCTTGTGAGTTTAACGAAGAAAAGAAAACGGCGTTCTCCTTCAAATTATTGGCCTCAGACAGGTACAGAAAATGATCATAGTCCGGCAAGAACTGCGGCCAGCGATAGGTGGTTCCCTGTTCTGCCGGATTATCGGTAACGGCCCTCGTCTCTCCGCCTTCCGCAGAAACCTGATAGAGGCCTCCCAGTTTATCCGGTGAGAACAGGATCGTTCCATTAGGACTCCAGGTTCCACCACGTCCCGTTGGAGCATCGCAGATGACTTGAATGGAACTTGTCCGGATGTCGATTTTCTTCATTTTTCCGGTTGTAAAGTAACCGATGTACCGGCTGTCCGGCGACCAGAAAGGATAGGATGCGCCTTCTGTGCCCAGTAAAGGTTTTGCGTTGATGCTGTTCAGAGGACGTATCCACAGGATATTTTGCTGGCCGGTATACTGAGAGGCGAAGACGAGTTGATTTCCATCGGGAGAAAGCGCCATTTGCAGGATCGGGTTCACCGTGTTGCCGGTTGCTGCGGGAGTCATCGGTCTGTTCAGAGAGAAACGAATGACCGGCGCGGGCTTTGGCGCGCGTACAAAATACCCGACTGCGAAAAGAATGGTAAGCGCGATAAGGACGACGATTGCCATCGGCTGCAACCATCCTGGAATCGCGCGTCGCGTGAGTGGGGTTGTGGGAGAAGTCGCCTGTGTTGCGGAAATTCCCGATAACGTTTCCACGTCAAACGCTACATCGCGCATCGATTGGAATCGCTCCTCCGGGGCCTTTTCCAGACAGTGCCTGATCAGCCGATTGATGCCGGGAGGGAGCGTGCCGGCTTCTGATACGTCAAGCGGATCTTTCTGAAGGATTGCGCTCATTGTGTCGGCTGCAGTGTCGCCTTGAAACGCGCGCTTACCGGAAATCATTTCGTATAGAATCGCGCCGAACGTAAAAATATCGGAACGATGATCTGAGGTGCGACCGCGCACCTGTTCGGGAGACATATAGCCCAATGTGCCGAGTACCATTCCAGGTTGTGATTCGGGCGCGCCGGTTTGCAGCGCGGAAACTTCTCCGACCGCCGTTTCCGGATGAATCAGTTTTGCCAAACCAAAATCCAGGATCTTGACGCGACCGTCTTTTGTGACAAAGATGTTTTCCGGTTTGAGATCGCGATGCGCAATGCCTTTGTCATGTGCCGCGGCAAGACCACGCGCCAGTTGCACCGCATATTCGATTGCCTTTTCGCACTGGAACCGTTCCGATGCGGAGTTTGTCGCGAAGCGTTTCTCCTTCCAGTAATTCTGATACGAGGTAAGGCGAACCGTCCTGCGTTCCCACATCATGGAGGGAAGTATTTTAATCGCGACATCTCTTCCGATGCGCGGATCGCGCGCACGATACACTTCGCCCATTCCGCCTGCGCCCAGTGGCGCCAGAATTTCATACGGCCCGAGTTTTGTTCCTGCTAAGATCGGCATTGCATCATTATATATATAGATTTGATTCTACCGATTCAGCTCCTCGGCCCAGTTCAGCACGACGGTCGGCCACTGCGCTGCGGCGGAGTCCACCGGCATCAGTGCAACGATGTGCTGGCCATCGGGACTCACGTCGAAATCTATCCCCGGCACGGTGAACAAGGTCTGCGAGGGTCCGAACTCCAGGCTTTCACCGAGTGTAATCGACACCGAAGCGATCGATCTTTCACCTGTGATATAGAGCAGTTCACGACCCCCTTGCGTCCATCGCGGCGAAATTCCTCCTGTAGTTGTAACCTGGTACTTCGTTCCCGGTATCGGAAACGACTGAACGTAAACTTCCATCCGGCCCGATTCGTTCGTGGTATATGCCAGCCACCGGCCATCGGGCGAGATGTCCGGATACCACTCCGCAGCCGGAGTATTCAGGTACGGAGTAACCTTTGCCTTCCCATCCGTTGAAACCAGCAAGATGTCCCCGTTGGTTTGCCCCTCGATGCTGGAGAATACGATCATCCGTCCGTCGGGTGACCAGCTGTAAGGCTGTTTCCACTTTGTCGACGATGAAAAAAGAAGTGTGTCCCCGCGCGAACCGTTCAGCTGTTTAATGAAAAGATCGAAAGGTCCGTTCCGATTCGACTGAAAGACCACGTTTTTCCCATCGGGTGACCAAACGGCGCTCTGCGTCGAGTGAGGACCGAAAGTGATCGATCATCCAGAGATCTTCAGAACTCGGGGGCCGACGGAGATTACAGCCCGGGTTCCATCCGGTGAGATCCTGAAACTTTGAATGATTCCGGGTGGAGGAGGGATGGTTTTCTCGATCTCGCCGCGTCGATTGAACCAGGCAATTTTTGTCTCTGCACTTTCAGCCGAGGCGATTACGATGGTCCCATTGGCAGCAGCCGAGGCGACGCGATCCCCGGAGTTCACTTCTTTCGGCGTCAAGTCTGGAAGCTTCAACTGCTGGCCTTCCACGCGCATGGTCTTTGGGTCAAATTGCTGAGCCACAATCCGATCGTCGCTCGAATAGATTAGATATCCCGGCTCAGCGTAGATAGGCATCCGGCGCGTCTTTAGCAGTTGAAGGCGCTCGGTCGACTTGAGTGAACCCACATAGATGTTGTTTTCCGACTGGTTGGCATCGCCTGTCGTCATGAAGAGGAAGTGATCCCCGTCGGGCAGGAAGCTTGGAAAGCGGAACGTGACTGCCCCGTTCGCGGGATCCAACTTCGTTACGGGAACAGGCTCACCACCGGCTGCATCGACTCGCATGAGCGGAGAAGCAACGGTCGGCGCGAAAACAATGACGTTGCCACCCCCCCATGAACCGCCGCGGCCGTCCGGAGCTGTGCAGATGATGTCCACGTCACCCCCTGCGGCCGAAACCTGCTTGAGCTTTCCGTCCGCAAAGAATGCGATTTGCTTGCTGTCGGGAGACCAGAACGGGTAGGAGGCGCCGGCCGTTTTGACCAGATTGCGCGGCGTCGATTCCGCGAGCGAGCGTAGCCAGAGCCCGCCCTGGCCGTCGGAATCAGACCCAACGAAGACAATCATGCGACCGTCCGGTGAGATGGAGACATTTCCAGCACCGGGCGCTAAGGTCACCCCGGGAGAGGTCAGTGTGAGTCGCGCTGTTTCCGGCCGTGTGTTGCGAAGATTCAGAATCATGCCCGCCACAAGCGCCAACGCAAGTACTGCGACCAGAGACCACGCCAGTCGTTCGCGCGTCTTGCGGCGTGTGACCACCGGAGCCGCAACACCTGCCTGCGAGCTGCCTTCGCGAATCCATTTCAGTTCACTCATCAAATCATGAGCATTTTGCCAGCGGTCGTCCGGATCCTTCGCCAGACAAATCTTTACTGCGCGATCGAGCGCAGGAGGCGTCATGGGCCGCGTTGCCGATATCGGCTCCGGCTCTTTGTCCAGAATTGCAGCAATCAAACTTGCCTGACTCT